>NZ_JABCQB010000004.1:0-327761 GCF_015244525.1 Gluconobacter sp. R75690
TGAAGCAGTTCCGCGCTATTGCAACCCGCTACGACAAACTGAAATCCACCTTCCTCGCGGCGGTTCAGTTCGCCTCAATCATCATCCTGCTTAACTGACGACACGCCGTAGTGTGACGTTGACTGATTTTCTGCAAGTGACCCAATGGTCTCCTGACCAGCTTGCACAGCAGATTGGGCGTACAACCGATGACATCCTGTGGTGGGCTCACCATCACGAGGAACTGCCCCAGCAGCTTCAGAACTGGATGACGCGGGTCGTAACGGCATTCCAGACAAAACCTCCGTCACTGGGGTACGCTCTGGAACGTCCATCAAGCTGTTCATTCAACGACGATCCTTCCATGACCGTCGTCTGCAATGTCTGTGGTCTGGCGCCACGCTGCCGTCAGGGCATTTATACGAAAAACTGATAAAGCCGCCTAAACCCTTGCGTGCAACCGCAAGGAAAGGCGCTCAGCCGCCTTCCGGAAGGCCTGAAAGAAGTCCCGGTGGATGGAAACCTGGCCACCGGCCATGCCAATAAAGCCTTCCACCATTCCATTCTGAAGCAGACCTTCGGAATGGACCAGCATGCCGTCAGGATCTTCCATGCTGCCTGAGGAAGGCGCATCACTTTCCTCCCGCGTGCGCAGATCCTGTTTCAGGACATCGCGCCAGTACGCCTCGACCTTTTCGGAATAAAGACGCCCGTCCACGGTGTAGGCTTCCATCGGCTTGCCCAGGCCCATCATATAGCCGATTTCTACAGCCGTTCCCGGATCCATCTCCGGGGAACGGCGGAACGGGTCGATACAAAACAGACCGGCAGCACAGCGGTCCATCAGATCACGATCTGCACGAACAAACGCGAGAATGGTTTCGCGACCAGGCGGCAGGAGGCGCGCCTCGGCCTGACCGTCAAAGGGCGCAATGCCATCCAGGCCATACTCTGCACAGATCGATTTAAGTTGTGCGAAAAGGGTTAGGGCTTCCGGACGGAAAACCAGATCGCCCGCCAGATAAACTGGAACAAGATTTTCTGACATAGATCCAAGCCTCTACACGGTCTCCGACCATGAAGAAAGCCTGATAAGACAGACCCATTCAATGGGTGAACGGACAACTGCCCGAGAACCCGAATTTCATATTTTCTTTGGGATCGCGCTGGCGGAGGGGATGGGATTCGAACCCACGATACGACTTGAAATCGTATAACGGATTAGCAATCCGCCGCCTTCAGCCTCTCGGCCACCCCTCCGCTTTTTTACGCGGTTCGCACGGCGTATGCAGGAGTGTTCTTAGGGGGTAACCGCGTCGTGGTCAAACCCCCCGAGAACATTTTTTTCGCCTTACTCTGAAAGAAGTTTCTTCAGGGTTTCGTTGACGAGGGCAGGGTTGCCCTTGCCCTTCATGGCCTTCATTGTCTGACCGACAAAGAAGCCGAAAAGCTTGTCCTTGCCACCCTTGTATTCCTCGACCTTGTCGCTGTTTGCGGCGAGGATTTCACGAATGGCGCTTTCAATCGCTCCCGTGTCAGTCACCTGACGCAGGCCCTTGCGCTCGACGATGGCAGAGGCGGAATCCCCCGTCTCGACCATGTCTTCGAGAACTTCCTTGGCGATCTTTCCGTTGATCGTTGAGTCGGAAATCAGACCCAGCAGTTCCCGCAGACCTTCCGCACTGACCGGGCTGTCCTCGATCGAACGCCCCGTGCGGTTCAATGCTGCGAAGAAGTCTCCCAGCATCCAGTTGGCTGCCAGACGGGCATCCGCACCACGCGCCACGGTCTCGTAGAAATCCGCGATCGCCTGCTCTACGCAGAGCACGGAAGATTCGTAACGGCTGACACCGTATTCTGCTTCCAGGCGAGCGCGCTTGGCTTCCGGCAGTTCCGGCAGAGCCGCCTCGAGTTCATCCACCCAGGACTGCTCGATCACCAGCGGCAGCAGGTCCGGATCCGGGAAGTAGCGATAATCATGCGCATCTTCCTTGCTGCGCAGGGAGCGGGTTTCGCCACGCACATGGTCGAACAGGCGCGTTTCCTGATCGACGGTTCCACCAGCTTCCCAGACCTCGATCTGACGCTGCGCCTCGACTTCGATCGCCATCATCACGAAACGGATGGAGTTGACGTTCTTGATCTCGCAACGCGTGCGATATTCGGTCTCACCCGGCTTGCGAACCGACACGTTCACGTCGGCACGCATGGAACCTTCTTCCATGTTGCCATCGCAGGTGCCGATATAACGCAGAATCTGGCGCAGCTTGCGCAGATAGGCACCGGCTTCTTCAGGCGAACGGATATCCGGCTCACTGACGATTTCCATCAGCGCCACACCGGCACGGTTCAGGTCGATGAAGGAGCGCGTCGGGTCCTGATCATGGATCGACTTGCCTGCATCCTGCTCCAGATGCAGACGCGTCACACCGATCTCGCGCGTACTGCCATCGGCGAGATCGACGAGAACCTTGCCCTTGCCGATGATCGGATGGGCAAACTGGCTGATCTGATAACCGGTGGGAAGATCGGCATAGAAGTAGTTCTTGCGGTCAAACCGGCTAAACAGGTTGATTTCGGCTTCAAGCCCCAGACCCGTCCTCACAGCCTGCGCCACGCATTCCCGGTTCAGAACCGGAAGCATGCCCGGAAAACCGGCATCGACGAGACTGACATGCGTGTTCGGTTCGCCGCCATATTCCGCCGAAGCGCCGGAGAAAAGCTTGGCCTCGCTGACGACCTGGGCATGAACTTCAAGACCGACAACGATTTCCCATTCGCCGCCACTGCCGGTGATACGATAGCTCATGCCGACACTCCTGCATGAATGGTGGGTCTGTGATGGAATGCCGCAGCCTGCTCAATGGCATGACCGGCCGCAATCAGCGTCTCTTCATCGAAGAACTTGCCGATAAGCTGTAATCCAAGCGGCACGCCACGCGCATCCAGACCAGCCGGGACGGACAGGGCAGGGACACCCGCCATGCTGGCCGGAACCGTAAAGACGTCATTGAGATACATCTGCACCGGATCACTCGGCTTTTCGTCCTGTGCAAAAGCGCCGGAAGGAGCGGTCGGCGTCAGAAGCACGTCAACGTTCTCGAATGCCTTGAGGAAGTCCTGCTGGATCAGCGTCCGGACCTTTTGTGCGCGCAGGTAATAGGCATCGTAATAGCCTGACGACAGCACATGCGTCCCGATCAGGATGCGGCGCTTGACCTCATCACCGAAACCGGCGGCACGGCTGGCTTCATACAGACCATCCAGTGTCGGCGCACTGACGCGCTCACCAAATCGGACACCATCATAACGGGCAAGATTGGACGACGCCTCGGCCAGAGCCGCGATGTAGTAGGTCGGCAGACCATACCTCGTATGCGGCAGGGAAACCTCGACGATTTCTGCACCGGCATCACGCAGCCAGGTCATGCCCTGCTGCCACAGTGCCTCAATCTCAGCCGGCATGCCCTCGACGTGATATTCCTTGGGAATCCCAACACGCAGACCCTTCACACCGCGCTTGAGCGCTGCCTCGTAATGTGGAACGGCCGTATCAACGCTCGTTGAATCGCGCGGATCAAACCCTGCCATCGATTCAAGCAGAATGGCGCAGTCCTGAAGGTTGCGCGCCATCGGACCGGCCTGATCCAGCGAGCTTGCGAAGGCGATTGTTCCAAAACGCGAGCAGCGACCATAAGTCGGCTTGATCCCGGCAATACCCGTGAACGCCGCCGGCTGACGGATGGAACCGCCCGTATCCGTACCCGTGGCACCCAGAACAAGCCCGGCCGCGACGGCAGCGGCAGAACCACCTGAAGATCCGCCCGGAACCAGCTTCGCGTCAGAGTCCTTGCGCTTCCATGGATTTTCCACCGGACCGAACGCAGAGGTCAGGTTCGCAGACCCCATGGCGAATTCGTCAAGGTTCAGCTTGCCAAGGAAAACGGCGCCATCCTTGAGCAGATTGGCCGTCACCGTGCTCTCGTAAGGCGGCACGAAATTGCCGAGAATCTTGCTGGCAGCTGTGGTGCGGACACCATTCGTGCAGAACAGATCCTTGATGCCCAGCGGAATACCGCACAGGCTTCCGCCTTCACCCTTGGCCAGGGCCTCGTCCGAAGCCTTGGCAGCCTCGCGGGCCTGATCGGGGGTACGGGTAATGAAGCTGTTGAGCTGGCCGTCCAGACGCTCGATCGCGTCAATATGGGCGTTCGTCAGCTCGACCGCGGAAATCTTGCGCGCCTTGAGCGCGTCCCGGGCCGAAGCCAGCGTAAAATCGTGAATGCCGGACATTATTCGACCACCTTCGGAACCGTATAGAACGGGCCTTCCCGCTCGGGAGCATTGGAAAGAACCTTGTCACGGCAGTTGCCATCCGTAACGCGGTCTTCGCGCAGACGGGGCTTTGCAAGACCCGTTCCAATCATGGGGTCGACGCCCGTGACGTCCACTTCCTTGAGCTGCTCCACCCAGTCGATGATGGAGCCCATGTCTTTGCCGAGAGTTTCGACCTCTTCGGGCTGAAGACCAATCCTCGCCAGTCTGGCGATGCGCGTAACCGTTTTCGCGTCGAGCGACATGAATATTCCTGAACAAGAGGAAATTTTATGGTGGCTTTTCAGCCGTCAGGGGGATCATAACGCCGTGCTATGCCCCTGTTCAATCCACATGATCTCCGTAATCTTCTTCAGTCCGGTCAGCGCGTCCTCGGTCTCGACCCCGGATCGAAGACTATCGGCGTCGCCCTGACAGATGTCTCACTCATGCTCGCATCTCCCCTGATCGGCCTCAAACGCCGGAAACTGGGCGAAAATGCGCAGGAACTGGCCAAAATCGTCCGTGCCCAAGACGTAGGAGCGCTGGTCGTCGGATTACCGTTATCGCTGGATGGATCTTTTGGTCCGGCAGCACGCGCCGCATCGGACTGGACACAGGCCCTGTCGGAAAAACTCGGGATTCCCGCAGGACTGTGGGATGAGCGCCTGTCCTCAAGCGCCGTCAACCGTTTCCTGATCAAGGATGCCGACATGACGCGAGGACGAAGGGCCGAGGTCGTGGACAAAATGGCCGCAGCTTATATGCTGCAGGGCTGGCTCGATGCATCCCGTCCGGAAACACCAGAAATTTTCTGACCCAGCAGAAATATTTCCCCAAATCAGACGCTTCTGTTTCCAATCAGGGCGGAGCGTGACGATGTATTGGCCAGGACGCGGAACCATATTCGGGCCGTCATGGCGCCCATAAGCAGACAGAACAGGAACTTCATGATCTTTCTCCAGTCATGAAGTCAAAACGAACCATATTAGTCCGGGTTTTTCGACGGACAATTTCAAATTGTAAAGAGGACTGTACCGTGATGTTTCGCGTGTTGATCGTGACGCTTTTTCTGGGACTGTCGGCCTGCGTCCACGAGCCTGAGGACGGGAGCGCCACCCTCAGCCGACATCATCCGCCATCTCACGGTGCCTATACGGGTGCTGGTGGGGGCTGGTCCGGATACTGATCAGCGCTGTCGCCAGGCCAGCCGCACCGGCATGGCGCGATAGGACGCAAGATCCCGCCCACCCCTTACAGGCAAAGTACTCCCCGCCTGACCAACTGCATGGTGAATGATACGGGGCGGAGGCGCATAGGACACCATGTGAACGGATGGCATCGTTTCCATACGCGGTGCAGGACGATCGGAAAATCCGGACTGTCTGTTCAGAGCGAAATAAGGTGCGGACCTGGTACTTGGAAGCATGGCCTGCAACCCTGACGCGGTCATGACCACCTGTGGAAGGAAATCAGGCGGCCGATAGCTGTCGGGCTGCCCGTTCCAGATGGCCAGAACATGACGGGCATAATCGGCGCCAAGAGCCGGGGTGAGGGAGTGATAGGCCGCCGTCGCGGCTGGCCAGCCCTGAAGCTGGTTGTGCAGTCCGGACAGGAAACGGGCCCCGTAACGGGCATTGCTGTAGGGATCGAAAGCGTCTTCGAGCGAGAAAAATGCATCGGGGTGATGGTGCAGATTGATCTGCATGCAGCCCACATCGATCGAGACGATCCCGTGCGCCTGAAAATCCCGGACCGCCGCGATGGCTTCATCCCTGCTTTCGTAGAAATAGCCTTTTCCGGCCGCATTGACGGTCCAGGGCCACGCCACGGTCGCCGTACCATTCGGATCCCGCCGTCCGCTCTCCACACGGCTGATGGCATCCAGAAGGCGGGGTGGAATCCCGGCCTGCTGCTCGGCAGCCTGCACCGCCACCTTACAGACAGAAGACGCATCATAAGCACGCACAACCGGCACACCAGAGAGCGTCAGGGCAGCGGCAAGGAGAAGGACTTTCCCGATCATTGTCCTGTATATGATCGGGAAAGGTAAAAAAACGGTTATGCCTGCAACTTTACCGAACGAGCGGTTTGCAGACCTCCGACAGCCACGCGGCTACATCCGGCTCGACATGTGGTGAGACGCGTGTCTGAACTTCGGCATGATAGGCATTCAGCCAGTTCAGCTCCGCATCATTGAGAAGGGGGACATCGATCAGTCTGTAATCGATGGGCGTATAGCTCAGGATCTCGAACTCCAGGAACGTGCCCTTGCTCCCCTTGAAAGAAGAGGGTCGCACCAGCATCAGGTTCTCGATCCGGATTCCATACTGTCCCGGTTCATAATAGCCAGGCTCGTTGGATACGATCATGCCGGCTTCGAGTGCCACGGGACGTGGGGCAGGGGAAATGTTCTGCGGGCCTTCATGGACCGACAGATAGCTTCCGATGCCATGTCCGGTACCATGATCGTAGTCCATGCCGATCTGCCACAACGCCGCACGCGCCAGCACATCCAGCCGATGACCGGTCGTGCCGGGCGGGAAGCGGATGCGGGAGAGGGCAATATTGCCCTTCAGAACCCGCGTGAACGCTTCACGAATATGAGCTGGCGGTTCCTGATCGCCCACCCAGAGCGTGCGGGTAATGTCGGTCGTACCGAACGGATACTGGCCGCCGCTGTCGATCAGATACACACTTCCGGCTTCAAGAACCCGATCATGACCAACCTGTGCCCGGTAATGCGGAAAGGCACCGTTCGGGCCGATGGCGGAAATGGCGTCGAAGCTCTGTTCCCGGTAATCGGCGGACCGGGCACGCAGACCATCCAGCCGGGTGACGAGATCCGTCTCGTGCTGGCCGATCCCCGACACCGTCAGGGAATGCAGGAATCGGGCCATCGCCACACCATCAAGGGCATGAGCTTTCCGTGCACCGTCCTGTTCCGTGGTGTTCTTGATGGCCTTGGGCAGCGTACAGGGATCGGTTCCATCCACAACTGTCGCACCGGCAGTGACAAGCGTGGTGTCGAACCATACAGCCGTCGTAACTGGATCCACCCGCACGGTCCTGCCCTTGAGGGCCTCAAACCGCTTCGCTAGATCCGTAGGCGAACAGACTGTCACACCAGGGCCGCAGACCTCCAGCACACCCTCCGACAGACGATCGGATGAGACGAACCATTCTGCCGTCCCGTCCGCGTGCAGGATCGCATAGCCATGCGCGACGGGGGTGAGGGGGACATCACTGCCACGAATGTTCAGAAGCCAGGCCAGGGAGGTGCAGTCCGCAATGACAGCCGCATCCTGTCCCGCCTTGCGCAGAGCATCGCCAAGACGCCTGCGCTTGTCCGCGCTGCTTTCTCCCGAAAATTCCAGCTTCTGCGGCACTACCGGACCGGCTGGTGCCGCAGGACGATCCGTCCAGGCCTGATCAATGGGATTGCGCGGCAGCGGGACAAGCTCCACCCCAGCCGCCTGCCATGATGCCAGCATGGAGCGGCTGACCAGACGCGGATCATAACCGATTTTCAGCCCCTTCGCGTGTTCCGCCAGCCAGTCGGAAAGCGGTTCCAGCGCGACATGGCGACGCTCCCACAGGTCATGGGGAACCTGCTCTTCCATCTGCACCGTATAACGCCCATCGGAGAACACGGCTGCTGCTTCCGGCAGGATCGCCGCCAGACCCGCACTTCCCGTAAAGCCCGTCAGCCAGGCCAGACGCTCGGCGCAGGGAGCGACATATTCGCCGAGATATTCATCACCGCGCGGGATAATGAAACCGTCAACGCCCAGCGCCTTGCAGGCTTTGCGGACGAGGGCAGGGCGCTCGTTGAGCGGGATAGAGGACAGGGTCATGAAAAGTCCTTTTCCACAGTATGAATATCGTCAAGGCAGAGTGTCATGAACAGCAGATCGAGCCACCGCCCACGCTTGCGTCCAACCTGAGGCAGTGTGCCACAGTTCCGAAAACCAAACTCATGGTGCATCGCGACGGAAGCAGCGTTGTCCGCCGTAATTCCGGCCACCATGCCATGAAAGCCCGCGTCCCGGGCATGATTGATCAGGGCATGCAGAAGGCTGCGCCCGACGCCCCGACGCTGGTGTGAAGGGGCGACATAAACCGAATGCTCAACAGTGCGAGCATAGCCTTCATAGGACCGGAAAGAGCCATAGGAGCCATACCCCGCAACCTCACCAGCCATATCAACAGCGACAAGCACCGGGTAGTCCTTTGCCAGCCTGTCCTCGAACCACTGACGCCGCTGGTCCAGCGTAAAAGGCGTCGTAATCCAGAGCGCATCAGTGTTTTCGATGGCATCATTGGTGATCCGCAGGATAGCCGGCAGATCGTCAGGACCGGCGTCCCGGATCAATGGCAATGATCCCGGCACACCCATCAGCCGCGACGGCGCAGAATCAGCGTGGCCCAGTCGCCTTCACGCAGGATACGCTCCAGCACGAGGCCCTGACGCTGATGCGCTGCCAGCACCATCCGCGCTTGACTGTAAAGCAGACCAGCGAGAATGGCCGTCCCGTTCGGCGCAAGGTTCAGCGCCAGAGACTGCGCCATCCGGCACAGCGGGCGGGCGAGAATGTTGGCGAAGACCAGATCATACGGCGCCTTGGCGCGCACGGCCTCGGTCTGCCAGCCATTGCCGAAACGGCAGTCCAGCAGATTGCCTTGACCATTCAGCCGCGCATTGAGCTTGGCCGTCCGCACAGACCAGGGTTCGATATCAACGGCCAGAACCGGACGGTGCAGCAGCTTCGCCGCCGCCATCGCCAGAATACCGGACCCGCACCCCATATCCAGAATACGCTGCGGCTTGCGATACGCGACCATTTCCAGCGCCCGCAGACAACCACGCGTCGAGCCATGCTCGCCGGAGCCGAAGGCAATTCCCGCATCCAGCGTGATCGTCAGACGCGACTGATCCGGCGCGCCATGCAGATGGGTGCCGCGGATAGCAAAGCGCTTGCCCACATTCTGCTGCGGGAAGGATTCATACGTCCGAGCCAGCCAGCCCTCGGACTCGGTCGGAGTCCGCTCGAGTTCCGCCTCACAACCAGTCAGCATCCGAGCCACGGCCAGAGCGTTTTCGAGCTCGTCTTCCTTAAAGCCCGTATCTTTCACGCCTTCCACGCGCCAGTATTTCTGCGCGTCGTCGGCCTCGAAAATGCCAACCGTCTCGCAGGCGCACATCAGGGCCTGTTCAAACAGGGGAACAAAGGGCTCTTCCACCGTGATGGACAGGGTTTCGAGCGCACTGGCATGGCGACGGCCAATGCTGCGGGGTGCCATCACGATCTGATCTCCACGAAATTTGCCATGACGCGTTTAACGCCACCGTTTTCAAAATTGATATGCAACTGCGGCCCGTCAGCGCCGATGACGGTGCCTTCGCCGAACCTGTGATGAAAGACCGTCGCCCCGATTGCGACGGTCGGCTCCGGTTTTACATCATGGATTTTCGGACGCGGAGCGCGGAAACCTGACGGGCGCGTACTCGTCAGCGGACCAGACGCGAACATGGACGGCGCCGCCGCAGCCTGCCGGCGCGTCTCGAACGCCTGTCCCGTCAGCTGCACATATTCGGACGGGATTTCCTCGATAAAGCGGCTGGGCATCGAGGACTGCCAGTTGGCATAGATCCGCCGGCTCGCCGCATGCAGCACGATCGCCCGACGCCGCGCGCGCGTCAGCCCCACATAGGCCAGCCGCCGCTCTTCCTCGAGTGCCCGGTTCCCGCCTTCGTCAAGCGAGCGCTGGGACGGGAACACACCTTCCTCCCAGCCCGGCAGGAACACGGTGTCGAACTCCAGTCCCTTGGCGCCATGCAGCGTCATCAGACTGACCTTGTCATCGGACGTCTCGCTCTCGGTATCCATGACGAGTGCCACATGCTCCAGAAAGCCCTGAAGTGTGCCGAACTCTCCGAGCGCTCGCAAAAGCTCACGGATATTGTCCAGACGGCCGGGCGCCTCGACGGAACGGTCATCCCGCCACATTTGAAGATAGCCACTGTCCTCGAGAAGCTGCTCGGCGGCCACCACATGACCTTCCGTCTCAAGCGTCACCTTGGCCCGCTGGAACGCCGCCATCAGCCCGTCCAGAGCGTCCTTCGACTTGCCCTTGAGCAGCCCTTCCTGAAGCTGCCAGATCACCGCCGCTGTCAGCGGGCCGGGCAGGGCGCGCGCCTGGGCATGCAGCTTCTGCACCGCCACGGCACCCACGCCACGCTTGGGAACATTGATGATCCGCTCAAACGCCAGATCATCCGCAGGCTGTGACAGCACCCGCAGATATGCCAGACAGTCCCGGATTTCAGAGCGCTCGTAGAACCGTAGACCACCAACAACCCGATACGGGATGCCGATCATCATCAGCCGCTCTTCAAACGGCCGCGTCTGGAAGCCCGCGCGCATCAGGATGGCGATTTCCGACAGCGGATGCCCGTCACCGCGCAGACACTCGATGGCGCCGCCCACAATCCGCGCTTCCTCATCCGAATCGCGTACCCCGATGATCTGAACCTTCTCGCCCTGCGCATCATCACGTCCGGGCCGCAGCGTCTTGCCAAGCCGCCCCTCATTATGCGCGATCAGCCCAGCAGCAGCGGCCAGGATCTGTGCCGTCGAGCGGTAATTCCGCTCCAGACGCACGACTTCCGCTCCAGGAAAATCCTTCTCGAAGCGCAGAATGTTCTCAACTTCCGCCCCGCGCCAAGAATAGATGGACTGATCGTCATCACCCACGCAGGCAATATTGGATGGTCCGTGCTCGCGCTTGGCCAGCAGACGCAGCCACAGATACTGAACCGTATTCGTGTCCTGATATTCGTCCACGAGAATATAGCGGAAAATCCGGTGATACTGCGCCAGCACATTGGGCTGGTTACGCAGAATCTCCGTCATGTGCAGCATCAGATCGCCGAAATCGCACGTATTGAGCGCAATCAGACGCTCCTGATACGCCCGGTAAATCGCCAGCGCATGACCGTTCGCGAAATCGGAATCCTCCGCCGGCGTCACCCGGTCAGGCGTCAGCCCGCGATCTTTCCAGCGTTGGATGATCCCCATGAGCTGGTTCGGCGGCCAGCGTTTGGTGTCGATCTTCCACGGTTCCATGACCTGCTTGAGAAGCCGGATCTGGTCATCCGTGTCGAGGATGTTGAAGCTGCTCGTCAATCCGACATATTCCGCATGGCGGCGCAGCATCCGCGCACAGATCGCGTGGAACGTCCCGAGCCACAGACCTTCGGCCGGCTCGCCCAGAATCGCACTGACACGCTCGCGCATCTCGCGCGCGGCCTTGTTCGTGAAAGTCACGGCAAGGATCTGGCTTGGATAGGCGCGGCCGGTGAGGAGAATATGCGCAAACCGCGTCGTCAGGACGCGCGTCTTGCCCGTTCCCGCACCTGCCAGAATGAGGAGCGGGCCTTCGGTTGTCTCGATGGCACGTCTCTGCTCCGGATTGAGGCGGGAGAGATACTCGGGGGTAGGGGAAGGTAGGTCTTGCGGCACCCTCCCGATATAGAGTGAGATACCGTCATGGCCAACACCTATCCCCGGATCGATCTGACACGCGGCACAGGACCTCAGGGACACCGCGCCAGAATGCGCGCACGCGTGCTGGCAAATGGCGCCCACACACTCGCCGATTATGAAATCCTCGAAATGCTGCTCTTCGCAGGTGTGCCACGCAAGGACACGAAACCGCTCGCCAAGGGACTGATCGCCCATTTTGGCAGTCTGGTGGATGTTTTCCGCGCTCCTACACACGCCCTGCGCGCTGCGGGTTTGAAAGATGACGCCATCAGGGTGCTGCGCCTCCCCGGCGTTGCGGCTGAACGTCTGGCCTCTTCGGAACAGCGTGAACGTCCGACACTGAGCAACTGGGAACAGCTCATGGCCTATCTCGAACAGGCGCTTGAAGGCGGCATCCCGGGACAGTTCCGGCTGCTCTATCTCGACAATCGCAACCGCCTTCTGGCGGACGAAGCCGCACCCGAGGCCGAGAGTCTTGCCGCACTTAACCGCGCTATCGCCATCCGGGCCCTCGCGCTACATGCAACTGCCCTGATCGGTTTTCATATCAGCCCCACGCAGCGCCCGGCGGATCTGTCACAATCAGCGCGGCAGCTGGACTTCGCGATGCGGCCCCTGTCCATCACGCTTCACGACGTGCTCATTGCAGGGGATGGGCGCCCGTCAAGCCTGCGTCAGGAAGGATTGCTGTAAGATGGACGGCAGGGACGCCGGAACAACCGGATTTTCGGATGGCATGACAGGCCTGTCGTCAGCCGATCTGCGACGGATCACTGCGCTGACGGATGCTCTTCCCGAAATGGAGCCGCCGCTTGCCCTGCTGACAGGACGGGGGCGGCATCTGGACGATGCGACCTTGCTGCATCTCCTGACAGTCCTGTTCACCGGGCGTGAAACGGGCAGCGCCGTCCTGTCGCGCAATCTCTTCGCGCGTTTTGGCTCTCTGGCCGCCGTCCTGTCCGCCACGGATCGGGAGCTCGAAAGTATCACGGATATGGGCACACACATGCTGCCCATGATCCGTGTGCTTCAGGAAGCAGCGCTACGCTACAACCGCGCGCGCCTGCCGCCTGCGGACGTGCTCGACAACGAACAGAAGCTTCTCGACTACCTCACGGCCCGTCTGGCACGGGAAAATATCGAGCAGTTCCGCATCCTGTTTCTCAATGAAAAGAACAGTTTAATCGCCGATGAGGCGCAGGCCAGAGGCACGGTCAATCACACGCCTGTTTATCCGCGGGAAGTCGCCAGACGTGCGGTGGAAATTGGAGCTACTACGCTCGTTCTGGTCCACAATCATCCCAGCGGCGATCCTACGCCCTCGGAAGCCGATCTTCAAATGACCATGCAGGTTCAGGCGGCGCTCGAAGTGGTCGGTGTCACGATCGCGGACCACTTCATCATCGGCAATGGCCGGCACACCAGCTTTCGCCGCAGCAACCTGCTCTGAGGCCTCAGTCACGCGGCGGCAGAAGCCCTTCAAGCGCCAGTTCGCCCGGAAGAGCCCCGCGCGGAAAGATGGTGTTTACATGCCCCATCTTCCGGCCCGGACGTGCTTCCGCCTTGCCGTACAGATGCAGCGATGCCCCGTCCGTTGCAAGAATGGCCGGAACACGCGCCATATCCTCGGGGCCAATCAGATTGTGCATGACCGCATCGGAATGCCGACGTGCAGGCGGCAACGGCAGGCCTGCGACCGCACGCACATGCATCTCGAACTGATCCACCAGACACGCATCCATGGTCCAGTGCCCGGAATTATGCGGGCGAGGGGCAATCTCGTTCACCATGAGGCTACCATCAGCAGCGTGGAACATCTCCACGCCCATGATCCCGACCAGACCCAGAGCCTCGGCAATGCAGGCCGCCATGTCCTGCGCCTGACGCGCAAGGTCCGGCATGATGCGGGCCGGAGCCAGCGTCACGTCCAGGATACCGTTGCGGTGCCGGTTTTCGACCGTATCGAAACACCGCACGGTCCCGTCCAGACCACGGACGACCATCACACTGAGCTCACGCTCGAAATCGATCATCTTCTCCGCAACGAGCGGGTAGGGTAGGTCCGTCAGGGCGGCGAGCGCTTGGGCATCCGGCACAAGGAACTGACCCTTGCCGTCGTAACCAAAGCGCGTCGTCTTGAGAATAAGCGGAAAACCGAGCGTCTCAAGCCCTGCCAGATCCTCGGGGCCATTGACGGCCCGCCAGGGGGCCAGACTGACGCCGATTTCGGACAGGCGCGTCTTTTCCGCAATCCGGTCCTGACTGATCCGCAGGATCTCGCCCGCAGGCCGCACCGGCCGGTGCTTTTCAAGCAGGGCCAGTCCTTCGGCGCTGATATTCTCGAACTCGAACGTCACGACATCACAGCGCGAGGCAAAATCCTCAAGCGCCGCCGGATCGTCATAGGCTCCGACCGTCACAGACGCCGCAACTTCCGTAGCCGGGCTCGGCGCCTCAGTGCTCAGCACATGGACATGAAAGCCCAGCTTCGAGGCCGCCACGGCTGACATGCGGCCAAGCTGGCCACCCCCGATGATCCCGATCGTGCTGCCGGGAGCAAAAACCTGCGCCTTCATTCGACCGGAACATCCGCAACAGCCGCTGTCTGCGTCGCCCGCCAGGCGTCCAGACGCGCCATAACCTGTTTGTCGGAAACCGACAGGATCGACGCAGCGAGCAGACCAGCATTGATCGCACCGGCCTTGCCGATCGCCAGGGTCCCGACCGGCACGCCACCCGGCATCTGCACGATGGAAAGCAGGCTGTCCTGCCCGTTCAGGGCACGGCTCTGCACGGGAACGCCGAGGACGGGAATGCTTGTCCAGGCGGAACACATCCCCGGAAGATGCGCAGCTCCGCCAGCACCAGCGATGATGACATGAAGGCCACGCTGACGGGCCGTCTTTGCGTATTCCACCAAACGGTCCGGCGTGCGGTGAGCCGAGACGATCCGCTTCTCATGGGCAATTCCCAGATCATCGAGGATCTCGCAGGCGTGGCGCATGGTGTCCCAGTCGGACTGGCTTCCCATGATCACGCCGACACGGATCGGCATGTCGTCCTGAAGGGTTTCGTCGGCGGAGAGAATCTGGCTCATTCAGGCAATATTATCCGGGATGAGACGGGTCTCGATCCACGAAATCTCATCTTTAAGCTGAAGCTTGCGCTTCTTGAGGCGCTGAAGCTGGAGCTGGTTGAGGGGATGATGGACGAGACGCTCGATGACGGTATCAAGGTCGCGATGCTCGCTGCGCAGTTCGTGCAGACGTTTCAGCATGGCATTGTCGTCAGTCATCATGGCATCCGGTCCCGGAGAACGTTCAGGCGTCGTGGAGAGACTGATTCTTTCCACTCTCTTCATTGCAGTATCATGCCTGACGGGTACCGGGCCAGTGCCCGTCAGGCATTCATCCGGACCAGGCCCCTACAGGCCGATCCGGACACCGCAATCAGGCATGACTGTCGCTGTCGGGAACATAGGCTTCCACGACCGGGAGAGCATGGCCTTCACGGGCCAGACGATCATTGGCAGCCGTGACGGCCGCATTCAGATCGGTCTGGGTGCACAGGCCGAGAATCACGGGATCACGCGGCTTGATGTTCGCACTGTTCCAATGCTGGCGGTCACGGACCTTGGTGATGGTGTCCTTGGTCGTGCCGAGCAGCTTGACAATCTGCGCTTCGGAAAGCTGCGGGAACTGACGCAGGACGAATGCGATGGCATCCGGGCGGTCATTGCGCTTGGCGACAGGGGTGTAACGCGCACCCTTGGCGCGGCGCTTCACCGGGCTGGACGTCGGCATGATCTTCAGGCGGGCATTGGTGTCTGCTTCGCAGCGCGTGATTTCAGCCTGTGCAAGCTGATGGTTCTTGACCGGGTCATAGCCGTTGATACCGGCCGCGACTTCACCATCCGCAATCGCCTGAACCTCAAGCGGGTGCATGCCACAGAATTCTGCGATCTGGGTGAAGGTAAGACCGGTTTTTTCGATCAGCCAGACGGCCGTGGCCTTGGGCATCAAAGGCAGGGTCATGTCGGTGCGTTCCTTGCTGGGACACGGATGGAGCCAGCTTCCGCAGGCACCGATCGGGCGTATCCGGCGAGGAACCAATCCCGCCCGGGATATGATCGCGGCACCTGCTGGATGCTCTGCGATAATGGAAACGGGTATGCGGCACCAAAGCCGCGATGGTCAAGCACCAAAACGGAACGGGAGTGCTTTTAGGACACTCCCGCTCCAAATGCTCAGGCCGCCTGAACGGTTTCAGCCGGGGCTGCGTGCATGGCTTCAGTCCGGACAGGAATACGGCGCGGCCTAGCCGCTTCCGGGACAAGTTGACGGATGGCGATGGACAGCAGGCCGTTTACCAGGTCCGCACGGTCGATTTCCGTATGATCGGCCAGAACGAAGCGGCGCTCGAACGCCCGCGTGGCAATACCGCGATGCAGCCACTCCCGGTCACGGCTGTTTTCGGGGACGCTACCGCGCACGACAAGCGTGTTGTCTTCCTGAACAACGTCAACGTCTTCTGGCCGGAAGCCCGCGAGGGCCATCGTCAGGACGTAGTTCGTCTCGCCGGTTTTTTCGATATTGTAGGGAGGATAGCTTGGAAGGGCCTGGGCGTTGGCAACATTGCCAGCCATCGTGGCCAGTCGGTCGAAACCGATCGCGCTGCGGAACAGCGGTGTAAAATCGTAGGTCACTGAAACCTCCTTCAGGCAGGAATCATCTGGCGCATTTCCCGATATGGCAAAATGCTATGGTCAAACCAGCCACGACCCGAACGGCATCGCGGCTGGTTTTCCAGATAGGTTCCGACCCGACCGTCTTCAAGAGGAGACGGCAGGGAGGTGCGCCGAATTACTTCGTGCGCGTACCGATGCCAGCAAAACGCTTGTTGAACTTTGCAACCTGGCCTCCGGTATCCATCATGCGCTGGACACCCGTCCAGGCCGGATGGGACTTCGGATCAACGTCAAGACGCAGCGTCGCGCCCGGTTCGCCATAGCACGAACGGGTCTTGTATTCGGTTCCGTCGGTCATGATGACGGTGATCTCGTGGTAGTCGGGATGGATGCCGGATTTCATGAATTTCTACTCCATAAAGAAAGCCCCGATGCCGACCGGGGCGAATCATCAGGCGCATATAACGGAAAGCGCTTCAGGATGAAAGTGGCCTTTACTGGATCGTATGAGTCCGTTTATCCCTTGCAATGAGTGCGGGCTCGACTGTCAGGCCTGCGACCGTGCCTGCACGGATACCAAGAAAAGGTTTGATATGAGCGAAACCAAACACACCCTGCACACCCCGGGCTGGGTCAGCGATTTCCAGAAGTTCATCATGCGCGGCAACGTGCTCGATCTCGCGGTCGGTGTCGTGATCGGTGCTGCATTCAGCGCGATCGTCGGCAGCGCCGTCAAGGACATCCTGACGCCGTTCATCGGTCTGATCACGGGCGGTGTCGATTTCTCGAACCTGTTCATTACCCTCAAGGGTCCGGTGAAAGACACGCTCGCCGAAGCCCAGAAGGCCGGCGCAGTAACCGTGAATATCGGCCTGTTCCTCAATGCCGTGATCCAGTTCCTGATCGTTGCGTTCTTTATTTTCTGGCTGACCCGCATCCTCAGCAAGCTGAGCCGCAAGCACGACGAAGCACCTGCCGCTCCGCCGGCTCCGACCAAGGAAGAGGTTCTCCTCACGGAAATCCGCGACCTTCTGGCGCAGAAAAACTCCTGATGACAGAGACGAAAGCCTCCCGTCGCGCAGTCTGGCGCCCTGCCGTCACCCTGTTTGTGATGGGAAGCTTTCTGGCCGGATGCGCGGCACGCCCTGCAATGACAGGGCTGCCGCCATCTCCAAATTCGCGGCTTTATGCCTATCTGATCGCCCATGGCATGGCCCGAGGCGCGGTCATGACCGGACAGATCGGCCCTGAAGGACTGTCACAGCTGGTGGCTCTGGACAGGGCGGCCCAGCAGGCAACGGTAAATGCCCTGAAGCTGCAAAGCTCTTCAGCCAATCGACAGGCTGACCAGGCACTTTCCAGCCTTCTGGCAGACCTTCCCCAGAAAACGCCACCAAATCCCGCCAATCCATCAGAGCAGACACAAAAAAACCGGCTCCCCTGAGGGACGCCGGTTTTTTTTGTGTCTTAGGCCAGACCTGATCAGTCTGCCGCCACTTCCTTCCGCAGCCGCTTCTCGCCCATCAGGAGCAGAAGAGGGGCCGCGATGAAGATGGACGAGGACGTTCCCACCACGATCCCGAACAGCATGACCGTCGCAAATCCGGTCAGTGTGCTACCCCCGAACAGGGCGAGGGGCAGAGCCGCCAGAAAGACTGTCATGGACGTACCGAGTGTCCGGTTCAGGGTCTCGTTAATGGACAGATCCAGAAGCTCCCGCAGCGGCATCGTGCGGTACTTGCGAAGATTTTCGCGGATCCGGTCATAAACGACCACCTTGTCGTTGGTGGAATAGCCTAGGATCGTGAGCAAGGCTGCAACCATCACCAGATCGAACTCGAAGCGTGTGATGGCCAGAAAGCCGACCGTCTTGGTCAGATCGAGAATGAGCGTCACCACCGCACTGATGGCGAACTCACGCTCAAAGCGAGCCCAAATATAGATCAGGATCATCGCAAGGCTGAAGCCAAGCGCCAACAGACCATCGCGAAACAGTTCGGACGAGACTGACGCACCTACGGCATCAGCACGAAGAACCTGCGTCCCAGGCTCGGCAGCCGAAATAGCACTCTTGACGCCATCGACCAGCTTCTGGGTCTGTGCTTCACGATCCGCACCTTCGGGGGCATTGATCGAAATACGCACATCACGCGGCGATCCGAAGGCCTGCACAGCATCCGGATGAATGCCGGCATGATCCAGAGCCGCACGCAGCTTGCCGAAATCGGCAGGGCCGGGGGTCTGGGCTTCGACGATGATGCCACCGCGAAAATCCAGTCCGAGCTTCAGCCCAGGCTGGAAGAACAGGATGACGGAAGCAATGGAGAGGACCGCCGAAACGATCAGCCCCATATGACGGCCGCGCATAAAGTTGATGCGCCGATCGTCACGGACAAAACGGAAAAGGGGACGTGACAGCATGACGATCAGACCGGAAGTTCTTTGGGACGGGCGAGGGCGTACCACCGCACGACCAGAAGGCGTGACAGCAGGAGTGTCGTGAAGAGTGTCGTGACGATACCGATGGTGATCGTCAGCGCGAAGTTGCGGACAGGACCCGTTCCGAATACGAACAGCATGACATGCGCCAGGAACGCCGTGGCGTTACTGTCGATGATGGTGCCGGTTGCACGGTCGAAACCGGCCTGCAGGGCCTGAAGCGGACCACGACCACGCTTTACTTCCTCGCGGATACGCTCGTTGATCAGAATGTTGGCATCCACAGCCATACCCAGGGTCAGCAGCATACCCGCCATACCCGGCAGTGTGAGTGTTGCCTGGAACAGCGAGAGGATCGCCACCATCAGGATCAGGTTCGCAAACAGGGCGATATCCGCATACAGGCCAAACCGGCCGTAGAATAGCACCATGAACACGATAACCAGAAGCAGTCCGGTCAGCAGACTAATGATACCGGCATGGATGGAAGCCGCGCCGAGGCTCGGACCGATTGTCCGCTGTTCAACAACTGAAAGTGGGGCAGGAAGAGCGCCAGCACGTAGCAGAAGCGCAAGATCAGACGCACTGCGAGCATCGAAACCACCCGTGATCTGACCATTTCCGGCCGTGATCGGGCTGATGATGTTCGGAGCCTCGATGACCTTGTTGTCCAGCACGATTGCAAAGCGCTTGCCGACATTGGCCCGCGTGACGTTCGCAAATGCCGTCGCACCTGCGCTGTTGAGCTGGAACGTCACAGCCCAGCCACCGCTCTGCTGATCGATCACGGCACCCGCATTGGTCAGATCCGTGCCATCCACATCGACATGATCCTGAACCGCGACCTGCGTATGCACGCTCTCGTCCTCGAGCATCGTCGAGCCTAGGCTTGCAACGCTCGGGTTCGGGGCGAGCAGACGGAAGGTCAGACGGGCCGTCGTTCCCAGCAGGCTCTTGATCCGCTCCGGATCGCTGACACCCGGAAGCTCCACGACAATCCGGTCGTCACCTTCACGTGCAATGCTCGGGTCAATCGCACCCGTTGCGTCGATACGGCGACGGACGATCTCGATCGACTGCGCCACGGCTTCGCGCGCACGGGCCAGCATCGCCTCATGCTGAAGCGTCAGGACGATGCGTCCGTCCTTTTCAGACGTCGTGAACTCGTTCGGCACCACCGAAGGCAGGGACTGCATAGCCTTGAACGCGGCATCACGTTCGGCATCCGAACGCGGCATGAAGCTCAGGCTGGCCGTTGCATCGTCGCGGGCAAAATCGCGATATCCCAGAGACCGGTCCAGAAGCGTCTGGCGCGCCTGATCCTGAAGAGACTGAAGGCGGTCATGCTCAAGGGATTTCAGATCGAGCTGAAGAAGGAGGTAGGACCCGCCCCGCAGATCGAGCCCCAGATGGATCTGCCGCCAGGGCAGGGACGGTGAGGGAGAACGCAGAAAATTGGGCAGACACAGGAGCACGCCAATCAGGCAGATGCCCGCGACGCCCAGCAGTCTGAGCCGGCTGTAATACATCATATCAGGTCGAGACGTCCTCGGCGGATTTGGACAGATCGTTTTTCAGATCATTTTCAGGCCGGGACCATGCCGTTTCCGCCATGCCGATGCAACCTTTTGCCTGTTTGAGGCCCCACTGTCTTTCCGGGAAACACCCCGCCTGATAAGCCTGTCAGCATGAATACAGCGCAACAGCTTCGTGTCGGCATCGTCGGGGCCGGCCATTTCGGAAGGTTTCATGCCTTCAAGTCCGCCGCAAACCCGGCCGAACAGCTTGTCGCGCTTTACGATCCCGATCCGGCCCGTGCGGCGATCGTGGCACGGGAAGCTCGTTGCGGAATTGCCACAAGTTATGAAAATCTTCTGGAGCAGGTGGATGCCGTCATCATCGCCGCACCCGCAGAGTATCACTTTGCCCTGACAAGCCAGGCCCTCAGGGCCGGGCGACATGTTCTGGTCGAAAAGCCCATCGCGGCTACGCTGGACGAAGCGCATGCCCTTGCCGATCTTGCCCAAGAAACCGGCAAGGTCCTTCAGGTCGGCCATCTGCTGCGTTATTCGGCAGAACACCGGGCCATTACGGAGCGAATCAAGGCACCGCTTTACATCGAAGCTACCCGCATTGCGCCTTACAAACCGCGGGGAACGGACGTATCGGTCATTCTGGATCTCATGATCCATGATCTCGATCTCGTTCTGGCGATCGTGGACAGCCCGATTGCAGAAATCGATGCCCTGGGAGCCGCTGTTTCAAGCGCACATGAAGACATCGCCAACGCCCGGGTACGGTTCGAAAACGGTTGCGTAACCACCATTACCGCCAGTCGGATTTCCCTGAAAACTGAACGACGTATGCGTCTTTTCTCACAGGACGGATATCTTTCCGCCGATTTCATGGAGCGCAAATTGAGCTTCATTGGGCGTGAACGCGGCATGCCTCTTCCGGGCACGGGCGGCTTCCGGCGTGAGGCCATAAGCTGGAAAGACCACGACAATCTGGCCGTAGAACATGAAGCCTTTGCCGCTTCGTGCCTTCACGGCGCACCGGTGCTGGTCGATGCGCAGGCCGGGATCAGAGCGCTGGATGCCGCCATCCGGGTGACGGACAGCATCCGGAAATCGCGACAGATCATGGAACTTTCCGGCCTGATCTCTGCCTCAGATCAGAACTAAGAGAATTCCTTCAACTCACTGGTTTTCAAGAAGTTCCTTCTTCATTTCCAGCTCAAGCCATTGCTCTTCCGACTGGGTCAGATCCCGCTCTGCGGTTTCCAGAAGCTGGGTCGTCTTCTCGAACCTGACAGCATCCCGACCATACAGACCCGGATCCGCCAGAACGTCCCGATAACTCTGGATCTTCTTTTCCAGCTCAGCCATCTTCTGCGGAAGAAGATCCAGCGCCCGCTTGTCATTATAGCTGAGTTTTTTCGGCTTCCTGTCTGTTTTTAAAGCAGACTTTGGTGCGATCTCTTCAGCTTCCGAAGATGCAGTTTCACGACCTGCCGGAACATCCCCACGCTGGATCAGCATATCCGAGTAACCCCCGGCATATTCGATCCAGTCTCCGCCGCCATCCGATACCAGAACCGAACTTGCGACCCGGTCGAGGAAATCACGATCATGGCTGACCAGCAGAACCGTGCCCGCATAATCGGCCAGCATGTCCTGAAGAAGATCCAGCGTCTCAAGATCGAGATCGTTGGTCGGCTCGTCCAGCACCATGAGGCTGGATGGCTTGGCCAGAGCACAGGCCAGCGCCAGCCGGCCCCGTTCACCGCCGGACAGTTTTCCCACCGGCGTACGAGCCTGTTCCGGACGGAACAGGAAGTCTTTCATATAGCCGATCACGTGACGCTTCTCGTCCCCGACCTGCACCATATCCCCGCTTCCACCGGCAAGGGTTTCGGCAAGGGTCTTGGCCGGATCAAGACTTTCGCGCTGCTGGTCCAGTGTGACCATGGCTACGGACGGCCCCATCTTCACGGTCCCGGACTGCGGCTCCATTTTGCCGGTCAGCAGACGCAGAAGTGTGGTCTTCCCTGCGCCGTTGGCACCCACCAGGCCGAGCCGGTCACCGCGGAGTATCCGCAGATCGAGATCCCGGACGATGGCGCGATCGTCATAGGCCCAGTTCACACCTTCCGCAGCGATCGTGATCTTGCCCGCACTCTCGGCGTCTGTGGCTGCCATGCGGAGCGTACCCTTGCCCCGTGAAGCAAGTTCCTTGCGTTGTGCCCGCAGCGCCGCCAGTTCCCCCACACGCCGCACGTTGCGCTTACGCCGCGCCGTGACGCCGTAAATCATCCAGTCTTCTTCGCGCGCAATCTGGCGATCCAGCTTGTGAGCATCACGCTCCTGCTGTTCCAACACCTCGTCACGCCAGGTCTCATAGCGCGCAAATCCCTGATCCAGCCGTCGCGTCATGCCATTTTCCAGCCAGACAACGCTTCGGGACAAAGTCTCAAGCAGGCGTCGGTCATGGCTGATGACGATCATCGCACAGCGACAGGCGGAGAGTTCTTTCTCCAGCCATGTGATGGACGGCAGATCCAGATGGTTGGTCGGTTCATCCAGCAGCAGAAGATCAGGCTCTGCCGCAAGGGCGCGGGCGAGGGCGCAACGGCGCACTTCGCCACCCGAAAGGTTCTGGCAGCTTTCCTCACCCGTCATCCCGAGTTCTGCCAGCATGGAGCGCGCCCGGTAGGTCTCGGTCTCATCAAGCCCTTCGGACGCATAATCGAAGGTGGTGGCGTAACGGGAAAGATCCGGCTCCTGAGCCAGATAATGGACCTTGATTCCCGGCTGAACGAAACGCGTTCCGGAATCCGCCACGATATCGCCCGAGGCGATCTTCAGCAGCGTGGATTTTCCAGAACCGTTGCGGCCGACCAGACAGATCCGCTCACCGGGCAAAACGCCCAGTTCCGCGCCATCCAGCAGGGGACGTCCGCCGAGAGTGTAGGTAATGTTCTGCAGGGAGAGAATGGGTGCCGACATGGCTCCCTATGTGTCGCAGCAGGACGGCCGCCGCAAGTCACCCCTGCACCGAATCATACTCTCAGACGGGCGTGACGCCACCTGTAACAGCCTGATAGGTGGCCACAGCCAAGGTCATCGGCTCGAAGGGCTTCGTGATGACGAAGGATGGCTCCTGCGTCTCACCCGTCAGCAGACGCTCCGGATAGGCGGTTACAAAAATGACCGGCGCTTCATGGGTCCGAAGGATGCGCCCGACGGCCTGCATCCCGTCACCGCCGCCGCCGAGATTGATGTCCGCGAGAATGAGACCGGGCTTCGTTTTCGCAGCCAACGCAACGGCATCGGCCTCTGTATGGGCAACGCCTGCGATCCTGTGGCCACAGCGCTCGACCAGATCCTGAATATCCATGGCGATGATCGGCTCATCTTCAATGATCAGCACACTTGTCTGCGCAATGCCCTGAAGGCCTTCGCGCGCCTTGTTCAGTTCGGCCGCTGCCTCTTCATCCGTAATGCCCAGCGCCTGAGCACTGGACGAAAGGGACTGCTCTTCCAGGGAAGTCAGCAGCAGAAGCGCGCGTTGCCGCAGCGGCATGCCCACGGTGGCATCCTTGCCGTGGCGCTGCATGAAAGCGCTCACAAGCAGGCCATAGAGAGCCTGCCGTGCGGACAGATCGTTCCTGGAGGGACTTTCCATCAGCTCCTTCAGGGCCACGGCCACAAGCTGATCACCCGTTTTCTGGTCACCAACCAGGGCGCGGGCAAAGCGGCGGGCATAGGGAAGCGCCTTGACGAGTTCCTGACGTGCCAGATCAGTCATGTGTCCATGGCCTCCTGAAAAGATATCTGCCAACGCATCCCCACGGAATGCATCTCGTTATGAAGGTTGAATAGTCATGACACGATGCCCAATCTCCGTATAGTCTTCGTGGCCGCCCCGGTCGCATGCGATGTCGCGTGAAGGATCTTCTTCTGAGCACACGATTGCCCGCGGGCCAGCAGCGCGACCCGTCTCCCCAGAAAGGCAGCTTTCACCGCGGCCTGCTCCAGACCCTTCCGGATCTGCGGGGTTTTGCGCGTTTTCTGACTCGCGATCCTGCGGCGGCAGATGATCTTGTGCAGGACACGATTGTCCGCGCACTGGCCTCCCAGGAGCAGTTCCAGCAGGGAACAGTCCTCAAAGCCTGGCTGTTCACAATCCAGAGAAATGCCTTCTACGAGCAGACGCGCCGCCGCAGCCGCGAACAGGAAATCATGCTCGACATCGAGCAGGACATGCAACCTTCCACGGCGGCACCGTCACGCCAGAATGCCCGCGATGCCGTTCAGGATCTGGGCGAACTGCTGTGGAAGCTGCCAGATCTGCTGCGGGAAGCCCTGATTCTCGTGGGAGCACAGGAACTGTCCTACGAAGATGCCGCCCGCGTCTGCGATGTGCCCGCCGGAACAATGAGGGCGCGTGTTTCCCGTGCAAGAGCCCAGCTTGCCGAGCTTGCGACGGAAAATACCGAACCTCCGGAAACGGATTGCGAAAAAAATATCACCTGATTTTTGGCTGTTTACCGCGCCTCACAGGCGGTCTTTTCCTTTTTTAGAAAATTTCCTGCCCCCCGATGCAACATTTTCGCCTGACCGTTCATTGATCCCATGAAAACAGAACGAAATCAGGAGTCAGTTCCATGACGTTCCACGATCAGGTCATTGCCATTCTTCCGAAGCTGCGCGTTCAGGCTCTTTCGCTGACCCGCAACCGCGCCGCCGCAGAAGACCTCGTACAGGACGCCGTGTGCAACGCTCTGGCAGCCCAGAACAGCTTCATCCCGGGAACGAATTTTTCGGCCTGGATGCATCGTATCCTGCGTAACCGCTTCATCTCCGATCTTCGCAAGCGTCGCGAGACGACCGATATCGATGATGTACCCGCATCGTCCTTCGCCAGCCCGGCAACCCATGAGGACAACCTAGCTCTCAAGGATCTGTCGATGGCACTGTCCCGCCTTCCGGCCGATCAGCGCGAAGCTCTCGTTATGGTCGTGATTCAGGGCATGAGCTACGAAGCTCTGGCTGAAGCCACGGATTGCGCTGTCGGAACGGCCAAGAGCCGCGTCTTCCGCGCCCGTCGTCAGCTCGAAGCCTGGATGAGCGGAGACCTGCCGGCCAACGACAAGCTGCGCATCAAGGTCAAGGCCCTGCGCGATGCCATGGATGCCCGTCGCCGTGCCGGTCAGTCCTCCGACGATCTCATGCTTTCATGATCTCAGGATCCGCAATGGAAAGAATTTGTATCCATTGCGGATTGGCAGTGATTGCAGAAAACGTGTTGTTTTCGTAAGACTGGATCGGCAGTTCATCCCGCAGCGGCTTCTCAGGAGAGACCCGGAGTTCGCGCCACAGTCAGTATCAGGGGTGCAGGATCTGCATCTTCTGACGTCACAGGAAGGTTCAGGACCAGCCAATGACCGCAGGAGACAAGCGGAAGTCCTCAGCCAAGGAAACCACTGGCGAGGATCAGGATTCGCCTTTCGGAATCTGGCTGAGCCGGGGCCTGCATCAGCTTTTTGATGATGTTGCAAACGAGCCGATCCCCGATGAACTTCTCCGATTGATCGAGGAAGACCGAAACAAGTGACTGTTAGCCGGTCTGGTTCTCCAGACCTGAATCCGCGGCGCTGGCGTCGTCTGTGGCACAGACGTGACGCCCTGCGCAGCATCCGGATGTTTGACACCGTCGGCGCGCGGGTGATGACCCTGATTGTCGCGACGACTCTACCCCTCGCGATCATCGCCTCTCTGCTGGCCTGGCACAGCTACCAGCAGAATGTCGGCAACAGCGCCATGCGCACCGAACGCGACACGCAGCTTGCCATTTCGGAAATCACGACGGATCTCGACCAGACCCACACGCTGCTGGACATGCTTGCCAATGGAGACATTTCTTCAGGAAATGCCCTGAGGGAATTTGCGCTGGTCCAGACCGTCTCACAGCATCACTACTGTATGCTGATGCTGACAGACGTGTCCGGCAGGCCATCGGTCGTTCTGCCACCCCCCTCAACGCAGGATGCGGCAATCTGCTCGTCTCCCGAACTCACCGCGCCTGCGATGAGCTCTCCGACGGTCAGAACTCCGGTTGTCGGAGTCGATGTGCTGAAGGGCGACCGTGGTCCGCTCCTGAAGTTCGTTGTTCCCATTCTCAGCAACAACTCCGTCTCCGGTTACATCATTGCCGTCCGGACCCTGGGCTGGCAGCGCAGCCATCTTCCGAAAGGGGACGGCCGCCTCCTGCTCGGCACGGATAACAATTCACGGCATTTTCTGGCGATGCCAGACGGAACCCTCTATTCGCTTTTCCCGGATCGTCCGGTAACCGCGGAATTGCCGAGAAGGGCATTTGCGCGTCTGAAGAGGGACATTGCGTCCCTCAGCCTGCATGACGTCTTTACGAGCCAGGGCATCACCTACGCTTTCCAGAATGCCTATGGTCCGGTCAGCCTGATTGTCGCAACGGAGCGCACGGCCGAAGAGAGCCACGCCCTCAATATCTTCCTGATCCGGGTCAGCCTGATTGTGGGTCTGCTGGTGCTTGAACTGATGGCCGTCGCACTGGGGGCGCGCCTGTTTCTTGTCGATCCATTGGAGAAACTGGCCCTGGCGGTCGCAGACTGGCGCAAGGGGGCTGCATTTGCTCCACGGATCAGCCATTCGATTCCGCTTGAAATCAGGCATCTGGAAAAGGCGTTTCTCCGCGCGACACGCCGGCTCAGCAAGCATGAGCAGGATCTGGAACAGTCGGCCCGCAATCAGGACATGCTGATCCGGGAAATTCACCATCGGGTAAAGAACAACCTGCAGGTCGTAGCCTCACTGCTCAACCTGCAGGCAAGCCGCATCCGCTCCCATGAGGCCCGCGAGGAATTTCGTCTCGTGCGGGACCGGGTGAGGGCACTCGCGACCCTGCACCGTTACCTGTATTCCGAAAGTGGCCTCTCGGCGCTGGATGTCCAGAGTTTTCTGGAAGAACTCTGCAGCATCCTGCTGTCCGCGAACGGCATGAACGCCCAGACCCGCATCCGGCTGCAACTCGATATCGAGCATGTCCTGATCTCTCCCGATCAGGCCGTCCCGATCGCGCTGATCGTGACCGAAGTCGTCAGCAATGCCCTGCGATATGCGTTCCCGGAGAACAGGGCGGGTCATATCGTGATTAACCTGCACAAGGTTGTTCCGACAGATCCGGAAAAGGAAGGTCTGGTAGAACTCAAGCTGGGTGACGATGGAATCGGCATCAATGCCGGTCAGGCCACCGAGTCCCGCACGCGTCGGGAAGGAATCGGGATGCAGCTCATCCGCGGGTTCGCGCGTCAGATCAATGCCGATATGACGGTCAGCAATGAAAACGGAACCTGGTATACCCTACGTTTCATTCCCGAACGCCCCTCTCTGACGGCGCTGGCGATGGCGCGCAAGGCCATCAGTCACGGAGAAGACTCGGGTCTGTAACTGCAAAGCGGCGTCAGGTTCCGCCAGCAAATCCACAAAAAAACCTAAATAAGCGGCAAGAATTGCCCGAAGCACTGTCTTGTCGAGCTTTTGCGACCTATATGCAGGGGTCATGAAGGCCGACAAGACAATCGCAAAAGCGTGGGTAAAGGCACAGGGACGCGCAAGCCGCTCCCGGACCTCTGTCGTAGTAGTTTTAGGGTTGCTCTCAACCCTGCTGGGGCTCCTACAGGCCTGGGCGCTGGCTCGAACGCTCGCTTCCGTCCTGACCCGCGATACGGACAGCACCGGACCAGCCATCGGCGTCTTTCTTCTGGCCTGCGTCCTCAGAGTGATCCTGTCCACCATACAGGACATGACCGCCGCTTCAGCCGGGATCCATGCCCGACGCCGCCTGCGCCGCGAAGTGCTGGACCGGATCATCGGCGAGGGACCGGCACTCCTGCGCCGCCATCACAGCGCCGCCATTGCAGCCACACTGGTTGACCGCATCGAAGCGCTGGACGGCTACTTCGCACGCTGGCTGCCCGCGGCATCGCTCTGGCTGGTCTCACAGTGGCTGGTCGTGATCGCGCTGTATGTGGAGAACCATCAGGCGGGTCTGATTCTTGCGGCCTGCTGTGCCATGCTTCCCATCTTTCAGGCCGTCTTCGGCATTGCCACGGCCGTCGCGTCCCGCAAGCAGTTCCTGGCCATGAACCGCCTTCAGACGCGCTTTTTGGACCGTGTGAAGGGCATTGCGACCATCGTCCTATCCGGTGGAACCGATCGCGAGACGCAGGCTCTGGCACAGAGCGCCGATGACCTGCGCCAGCGTACCATGAAGGTCCTGCGGATCGCTTTTCTGGCCTCGGCGACCACGGATGTCGCCATGGTTGCAGCCCTTGTGCTGATCGTCGTGACACAGGCCCACACCCTGATGGGTCATCCTTCTGATGCCGTCCTGACACGCGCGCTTTATGCCGTCCTGCTGGTGCCCGAGGCATTTGCGTCCTTCCGTGCCCTGTCGGCGGCCTATCAGGACCGCGCCCATGCCACCGCGGCAGCAGAAGCCATGCATGAACTGGCACCGCTGACCGAGCGGACGGCAGCGGGTCCTGACGTCGTGCAGGCCAGAGGCGGCATCTCAGTAACAGCGGAACACGTCTCGTTTGCATGGGATGAACAGCGCGGCACGGTCATTCATGACGTGAGCTTCGTTCTGCCTGCTGGTGCGACACTGATTCTCGAAGGTGCATCGGGAGCTGGCAAATCCACGCTTCTGGAACTGCTGCTTGGCTTCGTTTCTCCTTCACAGGGACGCATCCTGTTCGACGGACAGGACATGCAGAGCCTCTCTCCACGCCAGATTTCCTCGCGGATCAGCTGGATCGGGCAGAAGCCCGTCCTGTTCGCCGGAACCATCCGTGAGAACATCCTTTTCGCGCGGCCCGATGCTTCGGCTGAAGATCTGGATCGTGCCGTCTCCGCAGCGGCTGTCGATCAGTACCTGTCGTCACTCCGGGACGGACTGGAAACGCGGATCGGCGAGGGCGGGTTTGGCCTGTCCGGTGGTCAGGCGCAGCGTATCGCCATTGCCCGCGCCTATCTCAAGGACGCGCCGCTTCTGCTGCTGGATGAGCCCACATCCCATCTCGATCCAAAGACCGAGGCTGAAATCCTTGTCAGCCTGAAAGACCTCGCCAAAGGCCGGACCGTCATCCTGTGCAGTCATTCCGCGCAGGCCCGCCAGTTTCAGGGACGGCACCTCGTGCTTGATGCCGGTCGCGCCATTGCCTTTACGGGAGAAGCCGCATGAGCGCCCCGCTGCCCACAAATCCGGTTGCAGAGACGGGAAGCGAAACAGCGCTGTCCCGCATCCTTCAGGTCTGGCGTCCGCAATATACGCGCCTGATAACCGGTATGGTCATCGCCGAACTGGCTGTCTGTGCGGGGCTGGCCCTGATGGGGCAGGCCGGTGGGCGGATTGCCGGCGCTGCTGTCGGAGCAGGGGCCGCCTATCTTCTTCTTCGACTGTCGGGCGTGGCGCAGATCGTCCTGCGTTATTTCGAGCGTCTTTATACGCATGACGCCATGTTCCGCGCGCTGGCCGATCTGCGGGTCTGGTTCTATCGCAAGCTCGCGGGCGGTGCTGCGGCGGGGCTGGGTTTCCAGCGTTCGGGAGACCTGCTGACGCGCCTGGTCTCAGACGTCCAGACACTGGACAACCTGTATCTGCGGATCCTTGTCCCGCTGGTATCCGCTCTCCTGACACTCCCGATCGCGACGCTTGTCTGGATGCGGGCGGGAACGGAAGCAGGCCTGCTGACCGGCGCTCTGTTTGCCGTCCTTGCGTTCATTCTGCCCCTGATGGGCGCGCGCCTGTCCCGTCGCTTTGGTCCGGATATCCTGCGTGCGGAATCGGAACTGCGGATCGCGGCACTCGATCTCACATCGGGTCTGCGCGAGGCCCGGGCCTTTGGGGCGGAAGACGTCCTTGCCGCAGCAGTCACGGACCGTCAGGAAACCCTTTTCAAGGCCCAGCGCCGCCAGCAGACGCGCATGGCCCTCATGCAGGGCTTTGCAGGCCTGATCGCCAAGGCCGGAATCGCGGTCATCCTGTGTGCCGTTGCGGGTCTTCTCTTCCCGCAGGCTCCCGCCATCGCCGGTATTACGGCGCTGTTCGTGGCCATCACAGCGCTTGAAGGCGTCACTAGTCTGGCGCGTGCGGGTCTGTTGAGCGGGCAGGTCAGCCACGCGGCACAGCGGATTGTCGAAATTGCCGATCGGGCTCCCCCTGCACCCGAAGGCAACGCACCGCTTCCGGCAGGTCGCGATCTGCGTCTTGAGAACGTGACGTTCTGCTGGACACCGGACCGGGCTCCCATTTTCCGTGACCTGAACCTGACTCTCCGTCAGGGAGAGCGCGCGGCTCTGATCGGACCGTCCGGTGCTGGCAAATCCAGCCTGGCCGCCCTGATCCTCAAGGCCGCATCTCCCGAACAGGGCCGGATCCTGCTGGGTGGCACCGATATCACCACCCTGCGCGACAGTGACTTGCGCTCGCAGATCGCCTGGCTGTCGCAGGCCAGCCATCTGTTTGATGATACCGTGCGTGGAAACCTGCTTCTGGGCCGGACGGACATTCCGGATACGGCGCTGTGGGCTGCGCTCGACCAGGCCAGGATTGCAGACGTCGTACGCAATCTGCCTGACGGGCTGGACACCTGGATCGGGGAAGGCGGCTCGAAACTTTCGGGCGGGCAGGGACGGCGTATCGCTCTGGCGCGCGTTCTGCTGTCCGATGCTCCCATCCTCGTTCTCGACGAACCGGCAACCGGACTGGACGCGGAGACCGAGCGCGCTTTCCTTGAGACGCTGAACAATGCGACCGAGGGGCGCAGTGTTCTTCTGATCGCCCATCGACTGACCGGTGTGGAAAAACTTGACCGCATCTGGCGCCTTGAGGACGGACAGGTTATTTCCAGTGCGTGCTGACCGGCCCGCGCCGATCCAGCTTCACACCTCTTTATCCTGACAGGACGCTACGCCATGGCACGTTTCCTTTCCTTCGTCCGCATCGCGGCCCCGGTTTTCGTTCTGTCAGCTGCGCTGGCAGGCTGCGCCGAGCAGCCGTCGCGTGACAGCTACGTCGTTTTCTTCGACCGTGAATCCGTAACGCTCAGCCCTGTCGCCCAGGCTGTCGTGACCAAGGCTGCCACGGCTGCCCGCGCTGAACACGCTTCCGTCGTCCGCGTCTCGGGCTCTGCCGGTGCAAACGGTGATGCTGCAGTTCTGAAGGAACTGGCGACGAGCCGGGCCCAGACCGTAGCAACGCAGCTCAGCAATGACGGACTGAACGGTGCACGGATCGAAATGACGCCGTATGTCCCGAGCGAGCTTGAAGACTCCCACGTCGCCCTGCGTCGCGTTTCCATCACCATCGTTCCGGGCCACTGATCCGGCGCCCGGGATGCCGCAGGCGCAGAACAGCCCTCCCGTCGCCCCGGGATCGAATGAGCCTCCGACACCTGAAGGCGTGCTGGCGGAAGTTTTTGGCTTTCCTGGCTTCCGCGGCCTTCAGCAGGACGCCGTCGAAACGGTCATGCGGGGGGAGGACGTGCTCGTCCTTATGCCGACCGGCGGTGGCAAGAGCCTGTGCTATCAGGTTCCCGCACTCTGCCGGGACGGCATGGGTCTGGTCATCTCTCCCCTGATCGCCCTGATGGACGATCAGGTTGCGGGCCTGAGACAGCTCGGCGTCCGCGCGGCCGCGCTGCATTCCGGGCTGGAGCCGGATGAGCGCGACGAACTTCAGAGCGATCTGCGCAATGGCCGGATCGACATTCTCTATATTTCGCCAGAGCGCCTGCTTCAGCCTGCAACAGCGAATTTCCTGTCAAAACGCCAGATCTCGCTGATCGCGATTGACGAAGCACACTGCATTTCGGCCTGGGGCCATGAATTCCGCCCTGAATACCGGGCACTCGCCAGCCTGCCGGAAATGTTCCCGGGCGTCCCGCGCATTGCCCTGACGGCTACGGCCGATCCCCGGACGCGGGATGATATCCTGAACGCGCTCGGTATGCCCGATGCGCGGGTCCTGATGGCGAGCTTCCATCGCCCCAACCTGATCGTGGAAGCCCGCGCCAAGGCCAGCGAAAGCCGACAGCTCCTCGAAACGCTTCAGAGCCATCGCGAAGGCGCCTCCATCGTTTATTGCGGCAGTCGCAACAAGACGGAACGCGTCGCCACCATGCTGCGGGACAAGGGCCTGACCGCACTGCCATTCCATGCCGGCCTCTCTTCGGTCGAGAAGCGGGCCACGCTGATGCGTTTCCGCTCGGGGGAGGAAATGGTGATCGTCGCGACGATTGCATTCGGCATGGGGATCGACCGCCCGGACGTCCGCTGCGTCGTCCATCTGGACATGCCGTCCTCGCCGGAAGCGTATTACCAGCAGATCGGACGGGCAGGGCGCGATGGCGAGCCCTCGGACACGCTTCTGCTCTATGGAGGCGAGGACATGGCCCGGGCGCGGTACTGGCTGGAACAGTCCAGCGCCCCCGACCACGAAAAGCGCGTCATGCAGGCCCGTCTGGAAAGCATGATCGCCCTCACGGAGACCACAGGCTGCCGCACGCAGGCGCTGCTTGCATGTTTCGGCGAAAACCTCGCACAGCCCTGCGGTCACTGCGACAACTGCATCAGCCCGGTTTCAACATTCGATGGCACCCAGGCTGCCCAAAAAGTCCTCTCGGCCATTTATCGCACCGGCCAGCGTCTCGGAGCAGTCCAGCTTTCCAATGTGCTTCGTGGAAAGCTCAACGAGACCATCGAGCGCAATGCCTATCAGCATCTTTCGGTTTTCGGGATCGGCAAGGAACACAGCGAACAGTGGTGGCGGGCCGTCATCCGTCAGCTGATCGCGCGCGGGGCCATCCGGATGCATGGCGAATACGGAAGTCTCGCGCTTCAGAGCGAGATCGCGCGCCCGATCCTGCGCGGCGAGGAACGCGTGGCGCTCCGATTGGAAGCCAAGGCCGCCCTGACCGCCAGCGCGGGCTCGGACGGCAATACGGAAAACGATCGCCTGTCTGCGGATGAGAAACCGTATTTCGACGCCCTGCGCCAGTGGCGCCTGTCCGAAGCGCGGGAACAGGAAATCCCGCCCTACGTCATTTTCCACGATTCGGTACTGCGGGACATCGCCCGCGAACAGCCTGCCAGCCGCGCTGAACTGGGAAGCATCAAGGGCGTCGGCGCCTCAAAACTGGACCGCTACGGTGCCGCGGTCCTGACCGTCCTGCGCGAAATCCGCGAACCCGCCTCAGCCCAGTAAAGAACGTCAGTCGTGCGTCAGTTCGTCAGGCGCCGTGACGATGAAGCTGATGGTAATGCTGCCGCCATTGAGGATCTCGAACGTGAACGGCACCTTGCTGCCAGCGGCAGGCATCTGACGAATTCCCATGCACATCATGTGGTAACCCGAACGCGGGAAAATCATCGTGGAGTCGTGCGGCAGCGCCAGATGCGTGAAGAGATCGTTCGCCCCGTCCGTCTGCTGCTGGTTCGTGTGATGCGCAACGACATTCTGACACAGCGGGGATGAGATCCCCTTCAGCAGATGGTCAACGCTGTCGTCGTTGCGAATCGTGAAATAACCGGCCCCACGGTTGGGAAAATAGGCTGACGGGCGGAATGTCCCGTCCATAACCACGACCCGCTGCGCATCATGATCGGCATCCGGCGCCACCACTGTTCCCGGAAGAGCCTGCTGGGCCATGGCCTGGGCAGTGGAAAGGGCAAAGAGGGCGGTCAGGACAGATACCCGTTTCAACGACAGTCTCCCGGTGTTGTGCGCGAACTCACGAAGCCCGTTTGGGCCGGAACGCATCATCCGGTAAAGTGCTCCCATTTCCCCGGCCACGACAAGGCCCGAACACTTCAGGATCGCGAATGCGTTGCCCTTTTTGCGGACATGACGACACCCAGGTCAAGGACAGCCGCTCCACGGAAGACGGCGTTGCGATCCGTCGCCGGCGCGTCTGCTCGGCCTGTACGCAGCGTTTCACGACCGTCGAGCGGGTCCAGTTGCGTGAACTGTCCGTGACCAAGGCGGACGGGCGTCGCGTGCCTTTTGACAGGGACAAGCTCGCACGCTCCATCCGCGTCGCCCTGCGCAAACGTCCGGTTCCCGAGGAACGTCAGGAGCGTCTGGTCAACGGGCTGGTCCGACAGCTTGAGGCTTCCGGGGAACACGAGATTTCTTCCCATCGCATCGGCCAGCTGGCGATGGATGCATTGCGCGAAGTGGACGGTGTGGCCTATGTCCGCTTCACCAGCGTCTACCGCGACTTCCGCGAGGTCGAGGCGTTCTCGAAAATCCTCGCCGACATGAAACCCATTCCCGGGGAAACGGACACACCGTCCCCCGACGACTCCCAGGAGACACCATGACCGTCACCGACGCCCCCGCCGCAAATCCGACGCGCCGCAGCCGGACCATTGCCCGCGTTGCAGCCGTTCAGGCGCTGTTCCAGTGCGAACAGTCCGGCGACACGGCGGAAACCGTCATCAGCCAGTTCATCCGTCACCGCCGCATCAGCTCCACGGCGTCCTTCGACGATGGCCACATTCCCGACGCCGACCTGAAGCTATTTCAGGAAATCGTCCTTGGGGTCACACGCCGTCAGGACGATATCGATGCGAAGCTGAGCGACGTTCTGCCCGAACAGTGGCCGCTGCCGCGTCTGGACCCGGTCCTGCGTGCCCTGCTGCGCGCTGCCGTGTTCGAGATCGGCACCGACACACCGGACCGGATCATCATCAACGAATATCTGGATGTCGCCCACGGCTTCTTCTCGGGTGACGAACCCAAGATGGTCAACGGGATCCTCGATACCCTCAGCCGCCGCGCCAACGACGGCAACGTCTGATCCATGACGGGCGCGTCAGGGGCCGAAGCAGCTGGGGCAGGCGAGTTCGGCTTTATCGCCCGTCACTTCCGGCCTCTCGCAGGGGCGGAAAGCCTCGACCTGCGGGATGACTGTGCTCTCATGCGCTGCCCCGAAGGCGAGGAATTCGCAATTTCGACCGACACGATGGTCGAAAGTGTCCATTTCCTTCCGAGTGACCCTCCGGAAACCCTCGGCCGTAAGCTGCTGCGCTGCAACCTGTCCGATCTGGCGGCCATGGGTGCAAGGCCCCATGCCTATACGCTGAACGTGACCGTTCCGCGCGGCGGACGGCACGACGAAAACTGGTTTGCCGCATTTTCCCGCGGACTGGCGGAAGACCAGGAACGCTATGGCGTGCATCTGATCGGCGGCGATACCACGTCCATTTCAGGCCCCCTGGTCCTCTCCGCCACCGTATTCGGACTACTCCGGCACAATACGGCGCTCCGCCGCAGCACAGCCAGACCGGGGGATGAGATCTGGGTCACTGGCACAATCGGCGATGCCGCTCTGGGCCTGCTTGTCCTGCAGGGCAGCTTGCAAGATCCGTCGGGCTTTCTGGCAGAACGATATCATCTGCCACGCCCCCGGACAGGACTTCATCTGCACGGCATCGTCAGCGCTGCGATGGATATTTCAGACGGGCTGATCCAGGACTGCGGCCATATCGCCGAGGAATCCGGTGTCCAGCTTGTTGTGAATGCAGAGGCCGTCCCGGTCTCGTCTGCGGCGGCCTCACTGGGGCATGAGTGGCTCATGCGACGCCTGTGCGGCGGCGACGATTACGAACTGCTGCTCACCTGCGCGCCCGAACGTTCAGAAGCGCTGCAGGCCGCCTGTCAGGCTGCCGAAGTCCCGGTCCATCGCATCGGAACGGTACGCACCGGTTCGGGAGTCCGGCTTCTGGATGGGGAGGGACATGAAATCGTCCCGGAACAGGGCGGCTGGCAGCATTTCTGACAGACGCCCTGTGAAGGTGCGGCTTCAGGCCGGATCGTCGATCGGGCGTTCGTAAAGCCGATACCGCTTGTACGGTTCGGGCACGATGCTCTCGGCCAGATTGCGCATGTTGGAATCGGACGCCTGGATCCAGCCCAGTTCCACCCAGGAATAGGGCAGGGACTTCCGCCGACGCATCAGCTCGGCAATCGCCAGCGAAGGCAGCAGAGCGCCCAGAACCGTTCCGCGCAGGCGCTGTGTCACCCCCAGAAGGATGACACGGGCCGAATGGAAGCGATGCGTCGTCAGGCGTGCAACCAGCTTCACCCACCCCAGAGGCGAGGGTGCCCCACCGAGATCGCCGGCAATATCGTAAATATTGGGCACAACCAGCGCCATGGCGACAGGCTCGCCATTCTGGTCGATCTGGACATAGTGTTCAGGACGAAGGACCGGACCAAGCTGCTTGATCATGGCCTTCATTTCGTAGTCCTGGAGCGGCACGAAGTTGAACTTGTCGCTCCAGGCATCATTGTAAAGCTGACGCAGGATCTCGCCCTGCTGGGCAATCTGCTTCTTCGACAGGCGCCTGATGGCAATGGCCCCCAGACGTCCTTCGCCGATCTTCAGATCACCCGGAACCTTGAAACGCGACTCCGTCTGATCGTCCAGATCGAGCTTGTAGCTGAGAAGATCCTCGACGGGCTTGTAACCCGCGTCCTCGACCAGCTTGCCCAGCAGGCGTGGATGCCAGGGCATCGCAACCATCAGAGGCTGGTCCTGTCCTTCGACCATCAGACCGGATTCGCCATTGCCACTCAGGGTGACGGGGCCGCGCATCGTCTGCATGCCCTGCAGACGCAGCCAGCTCCGTGCCGTTTCCAGAAGAGCACTGACGACGCTCCCTTCCGGAACAGCATCCAGCGCACCGAAACAGCCGATCTTCATGCCCCAGTGTTCGATGGCACGATGATCCACGATCGCGGCGATGCGCCCTACGGCCGCGTTGCCGCGCCAGGCCAGAAAGTACCGGATGCTCGCATGGCGGAAAATCGGTGCTTTCTTCGGATTGAGCAGATCATCCTGTTCCATGTCGAAAGCCGGGACGAAACCCGCCATTCCGGCATAGATGCGACGCGGAAGCGTCATGAACAGTTTGAGGTCAGCCCGCGTCGTCACTGGCCGAACCACAAGATCATCATGCGGCGCAGGGATGTCAGTCCTGTCGGGCAGTGTCATAATGGCAGGTGTACCTCTGATCGAAAAAAACATCCCGTCCGACGGGGTGATGTGCCAGTACGGCACGGGGTCGCATCTTGTTGCATGGGAGGGCTATACCCTTCCAGCCCCGATCCGACCACGAATAAAGCGGTTTTCCATGCCAGATGCTTCTGTTTCCCCTTCGAGTGCCCCATTTCACGCCCTTATTACCGGAGGATCAAGCGGCATTGGCGCCGCGCTGGCCCTTCAGTATGCGCGCCCTGGAACGCATCTGACGCTGTGGGGACGCAACGCCGCACGCCTTGAGGATGTTGCCGCACAGGTCATTCGCAGAGGCGCTTCGGCCGAGATCCTGTCGCTCGATCTGTGCCGGACCGATGACGCCCTGGCGGCACTGCGCAAGGCGGATGACGCGCGCCAGATCGATATCCTGATCCTGGGAGCCGGGCTGGGAGACATCCGCCCGGAAGGCGCGTTGACCGAAACAGCCGAACAGGTCCGCGATATTTCCCTCGTCAATTTCACGACCCCCGCGACCCTTGCAACCGAAATGGCCTCGCGCATGGCAGCCCGCAAAGCAGGCCGGATCGCACTCATAGGTTCGGTAGCGGCCTTTCACGATCTTCCGGTCGCCACGGCCTATAGCGGCTCAAAAGCAGGTCTGGCCCGCTTCAGCACGGCACTTCATGCTGCCATGACGCCGCATCATGTCTCCGTAACCCTCATTTCTCCAGGCTATGTCGACACCCCCATGAGCCAGCGCCTCGAAGGGGCACGGCCGTTCCTCGTCTCGACGCGCCGCGCCGCCCGCATGATCACGCGCGCGATCGGGCAGGGAAGGGCGCATCTTCTCTTTCCCTGGCCTTTCGTCGTCGCCCGCTTCCTTGAAATGGTCGTGCCACGCGCCATCGTTCACCGGCTGCTGAGAACGGCCGAAGTAAAGCAGCGTCCGGTCCGCTGAAGGACGCGGTCAGACCGATGCGGAACTTGACGCGGCGGAACCGGTAGGCAACTGCTGCGCATTGGAAAAAGCGCGGGCCACCGGCCAGCATCGCCAGAGGATTTGAGGTGCCATGAGGGAAATCGTAGCCGTCGATATCGGTGGAACGCACGCACGGTTTGCAATCGCGACCATCAAGGATGGCAAGGTTGTCACGCTGGGTGAAGACACGACGCTGAAATGTGCGGAACATGGCAGTCTGGCGCTGGCCTGGGAGACGTTCGGTCGGTCGCTGAACCGGGCGCTTCCGCGCGAAGCCGGCATCGCTGTGGCCTGCCCGGTGAACGGCGAAATCCTCAAACTGACCAACAATCCCTGGATCATCCAGCCCAGTCAGTTGGCTTCGCGCCTGCATCTCGACAATTTCGTGCTCGTCAACGATTTCGGAGCCGTGGCTCACGCGGTAGCCCAGGTCGATTCTTCGCACATGAAGCATCTCTGCGGGCCGGACATCGACCTTCCGACAGAAGGCGCCATCACGATCGTCGGCCCCGGTACGGGGTTGGGCGCAGCCTGCCTGCTCCGCCGCAGCGACCGCTATTTTGTCATGGAAACCGAAGGCGGCCATCTGGACTACCCGCCGCTCGACGAGCTCGAAGACAAGATCCTCAGCGCCCTGCGCCTGCGCTTCCGACGCGTCTCGGCAGAGCGGATCGTCTCAGGTCCCGGCCTGACCAATCTTTACGAAGTCATTGCCGAAATGCAGGGCTGGCCCATCACCCTGCGTGACAACCGTACCTTGTGGAAAAACGCTCTCGACGGCTCCGACACGGTCGCCGTTGCCGCACTGGAGCGCTTCTGCCTCAGCCTGGGCGCCATTTCCGGCGATCTGGCGCTGGCACATGGCGCACGCGGCGTCGTCATTGGCGGCGGTCTGGGACTGCGGCTCGCCGACAGCCTCGGCCATTCCGGATTCGCCGAACGCTTCGTCGCAAAGGGCCGTTTCGAGGCGATGATGACCGAAATGCCGGTCAAGATCATCACGCACCCACAACCCGGCCTGTTCGGCGCTGCGGCAGCATACGCGGAAGCGCATCCGTAAAAACGAAAAACAAATCTGGATTTCCGGGGAGAAATCTCTGGAGGTCCGGGCGGGAACGACACGGCGGCCAATATCAAAGACTTAGCCGTGTAAAACGCAAAAAATCCCTCACACGAAACCGCCGTTTTTCGCACATTTTGTAAAACGATTTCCCTCTTTTCCTCTCATGTGCGAATCGGCTTCTGTTCATACCAGCGCCCGGAGATGTATCCATCGTCATCTTGTCGATCAGTTTTTAACACTAACCGGCTTAGTGTTACGAAAGTGGCATTTCGTTAACATCAAGCAGGGAACCTGTAAGAGTTTCTTACAGGTTCAACCATCCGGAAATTCCAGACAGTTCAGCGGTCAAGGATTCCTTGATGACTGAACCATTGGGAATTTTCCAAGAGTTCAAGCCGTCAGTTCCTGCTGCTGCCTTGCGCCGCGCCAATCATGATGAACGTGACAACCAAGAGCAGGGGTACAACGATGATGGCAACGGCGATCAGCTCTTTGAGCACGCCCGCACCTGGTCGCGCAGGCCGATGTAATCCCCGATCCAGCGGATGGTCTGCGGCTGAGGATGCGCACTGATTTCGCCTGCCAGTGCCTGCTGGTCAGTGGTCGAGTACGTCACGAGTGTGGGGCAGGGCACATAGCGCACGCTGGTGCAGCCAGTGAGGGCGAGAGCGAGGACTAGCCATTTCATGCCGTGCCGTCCTTCAGCCGCGCCAGCACATCATCTTCAGTCGCGGGCTTGTCTGCCTCAGCCTGGGCCATGGCCTCGGCCTTCTGCGTCACCACGTTGGCGCTCGCAGTACCAGCTTGTGCAGTGGTCACGCTCGCATTGCTTTTTCCAGCTCGGTAGGCGAACCAGACGAGAAGCCCGAGGGCGATGACGACAAGCGCCACCACCCCCAGAGCGACATACTCGGTCAAGCGGCGGCTGCCGTCTCGGCCGTGGCCGTCGTGGTCTTGGTTTCCAGCGCCGTCACGAGGGCGGAGAGGTTGCCAGCTAGACCTGTCAGAGCCGCCTTGGCGCCAACGGTGTCACAGTTCGGATCCAGCTTCTGGATGATGAAGCCACCAAGGACGGGCAGAAGCTCTTCACCAAGAGCGGCGGATTCCTGAATTACGGTATCGGGCATGTGAGCGTTTCCTTTGTTGCTCGGGGTGTCCCGCAGTCAATCCGGAGCTTTCGCTGTCGGCTTGCTGAGGATTTCAGGGATGGCGGCCTTCACCTTCGCAGCGTCTTCGCGCGCGACAGGGACGGCGGTAATGCCCGGACGCAGGCGAGGGATCGCCCATCCGATGCAACCGCCTGTGGCCGACATCAATTCGTACAGGGGAGCCCAACGGCTTGTTGCGGCCGGGGGCTGGATCACGGCACGCAGGACCGCACATCCGACGATCAGCCACGCCGGATAGATCAGGTAATCGGCGGGGATCAGATCGGGCAGCAGGACCAGCAGGGAGCCGACGCCACCAGCTTTCAGGAAGGTATTGAGGTTCGGGTTCACTCGCCGTCTCCTGTCAGGCCAAGGCGATAGAAGGCGTGATGGCCGATGACTTTCACAGGCTTGCGTCCGGCGGCCCATCGCGGGAGCGGAATGCCAAGCGCGAAATAGCTGTCGGCCCCATTCGTTACGTCCACCAGCGTTCCGGCCGCCATCTGCTGCGCAAGCGAAAGGGCAGACCGAAACAGCGGATCTTCGTCGGTCACGGCTTCGGCCTTGGCGCAGTTCGGATCAGTCTCGTTCCAGCACGAGAATTGCCACGGGCTGGCGCAGACGCTCTCGACGTCACGTCCCCACCATCCCGGCCTGGCCACGCGATGCGCGATGACGTTCAGAATGGCATGCATCCCGACTACACCTTCGCCGCGGGCTTCACCCCATGCTGTGCGGGCTGCGAGTTCCTGCGGGGTCATACGTGATGCCAGTCCCGCCAGAAGGTGAGCAGCTTGGGGCCCCAGATCGCGACGAAGATCAGAACGCCAGCAGCCGCACCGACCGCCCACGTGAAGGCGGCCTTGAAGAACGCCATGCCGCCGAGCAGGTCCCGGGTCATGCCCTTGAGATCGCGAAGATCCACGTCCTGGCGCTCGCCGCGCATCCGGCCCTCGGTCTGGACCTCGACCAGCTTGAGCTGAATAGAGGTCATGCCCTGTTCCAGTGCCGTAATGCGCCGTTCATGGTCATCAACACGGGTATCGGCCGGGGCGGGGAGAAGTGCTTCGCCCATCACTGGCAGGCCGTCGCGCTACGGTAAAGCTGCCCGGAGGCATTCACGCAGGCATAGGCGTTTCCTGTTCCCGTCATATTTGCGACGGTCGCAGTGCCATTGACCGTCAAGGGACCTTGCACCTGCGTATGCCCGTTGTTGTCTGACTGAATGTAAAGAATACCCGCGGCGTCTGCCGCGATATGCGCTTGAAGAACGCCCGAAGCAGAATTGTAATAAGTCGTTCCGCTGATATGCGCGCCAGGTACGACGATACCGTCGTTCTGAACATGCAGGGCATCAGCCCCGGTGTTCGTGATGACATCCAGGCCGCCAGTGTTGCCCTGATAGCCCCACACAAGGCGCGCAATCGCGCTTCCGGTACTGCCGAGACTTCCCTTAGTCCCGTCCACGTTGCCGCCGAGGTTCAAGGATGTGGTGGTCCAGCCGCTGGAAGCATCCTTCTCGCGGTTCAGCCACATTCCCCAATGCATGTTGTTGCCGTTCGCAAACAGGTTGTACTCGAACGCTTCGGCCTGGTTGTTCAGGGCAGTGCCGAGCATACAACCGCCCGGCAGATGGTAGCCGCCACTGTCAATCGCGTTCGACCCGCAGGCATCCGCAATTTCCAGATAGTTGGGAAGGCTGTCAGCCAGCAGCAGACCGTAGCTTTCTTTGGTCAGGATGTTGGGGTTCACATTGGAACCCCCCAAGGTCCAGCCGTGGAACGACACGCTGTTGTTCGGCGTGTTGCTCGCATTGGACGTGTTGAAATCAAGCTCCTCGCCCTCGAACTGACGAACAGAGGACGTCGCCGGCTGGCCCGTGTCGCCCGTACGCGAGCCGTCATAGGTCATGTAGGTATTCCGCCCGAACATCTTGGTCGGGGCGCCGATAAACACATAAGGCGATGTGTAGTTCTGCCAGTAGTAGCTCTCAAGCGACGTGGTGCTTGGAACATCGCCAGCCGACTGCGTACCCATGGCAGCCCAGCCATAGACCGTGATTGTCAGGCCGTCCGCTGAAACACTCTGCACGATGCCCGCATAGTAGTCTTTCATGGGCAGCTGCGCGTCACCGATCACGGTGGGACCGCGCCCTGGAACAAGGGAGTTCGTAGAAATGAACATCCCCTGTTTGACGTGCAGAAGCTGTTCCGGCGTCAGGGGCGTGGAAAGAACAACCGTGTTCTTCGTGTAGGAGGCGACAGGGAGGGCCAGACGCGCGTTCTGCGTTCCGGCCGATGCGAAGAAGGCTGCAACGTCGAACCCTGCCGAAACGTAACCACCTGAATAGTCGTCGCCGGAAAGCGCCGCGATTTCCTTGTTCTTGAACGATGCATCTGTGAAGACGCAGAGCGAACAGCCGGCGTTATACGGGCCTGAAGGGTTCCCCCCAACAATCAGATTGACCGGAAAGCCGGACCAGTATCCGAGAGGACTTCCAAGCAGGTTCGGCTGCGGGTAGGCGCCGAGGTACACGGCCGAATTTCCACCGAAAGGAAAGGACTGGTTTGTGGCCGCATCGATTGCCTGAGGATCTGTTCCCATTCTGATCGCAGGAATGTTTTGTCCGCCGAGAACGGGCCCAGTAGACACTGGAGCCGTCACAGCACCATTTGCGTTCGTGCCAGCAAGGCCATTGGGACCATTCAGGCCTTGGATCAGTTCCTGCTTTGACAGCCAAGGGCCACCGCCGAAAAAGCCCGGGTCCATTATTGTGGAAGGCGGCCGAGCTGACGCAATACCCCCAAGGGCACAGGAGGTCAGAAGGAGAGCAACAGTGAAGCGCTTCACGACTGCACCGCCTTTCCATCGACAGTCGAGAGCCATGCCTTACTCAGGCATCGCGCTACAACACCGGTGCCTTTGCCAGCAGCCTGCATCGGCGTGCGCCCATCAGTTGCCAGAACAAGCTGGCCATCTGTGCAAGACGCGGGAAGCGAGGCGACCGGAAGGGCCTGCGAGACCGTCAGAACGACAAGCGGCCGTGAAGGAACGCCTGCGCGTTGCCCTTCAGTGAAAGGCTCGACCGGCATGGCGGCCTGAGACTGTGCAAGAGCAGGTGTGGCGATAATCAAGGGGATGGCAAGCAGTAGACGGCGCATGGGCAGCATTCGGAGTTCGAATTGTGCCGCCAGCGCGAGGCATGCCGTGGTGTGAACATAGCTGAACTCGGGGCTTCAGTACAAGGGGAAAGGTGTTGCTATGATCGGCATGACCTATGATAGAAGAAGGAATGTTCTTCCCTGCTCTCGCGGTTGCTATGGCTTGGTGCTTCTTCTGGGTGAAGGGGAAGCTTTGGGCGGCGTTACCGGTGCCTGCTTTCTTCGCAGTGATGGTGCTTTCGTCACTTAACGAGCCAGGGCCAATCACAGAACAGCCAGTGTACGATTACACATTGGCCGGCGCCCTAATCTGTCTGTCGTTCACCCCATACGTCATCCGCCGGCACCGCGAAGAAAAAGCGGACCGGCTTCTGAATGGTGTCCGGTTCAATTACCGCGACTGACCCAGTAAGTGATTGATGACGGCCTGATCCGTCTGCTCCATCTTGGTCAAACGCCGGTTTGCCAGCGCATGTCCGATCATCGCATTGCCTGCATGAAGCGCCGCGCCTGTGACGCCGCCCGTCATCAGTCCACCTTCCTGCGCCCCAAGCAGGCCGCCGAGTGTGCTGGCTACGCCGCCGAAATGGCCGCCCCGGATTTCCTTCTGACGCTGTTGCATGGCATTCTTGAACGTGTTTGAGCCGTTGGAGCGGGCGGCATCCCGCATCGTCCGCTCTGCCATCATGTCGCGGTAGACGGTCCGAAGGCGTGCTTCCTGCTCTGGCGTGACCGCATCCGTTCCCTTGGTCGCAACTGAAACCTCGTTCTTGTCGATCTGCTTGATCAGGTTTTTCAGCGCTGTATAATTCACGTTTTCGCCAGTCGGGGCGTTCGTGGACGGCTGTGTCAGGCCACGCGACTGGAGAAAGCGCAGGCTGTCGATGTTGCCTGAGCGGCGGGAATAGCCCTCAAGATAATCGTGGAAGCCGGGAGCGCCCTGGTCGATGTGGTTGGCGAGGTCATCCATGAAGGGGGAGAGACGCGCTGCGGCGGCGCGCATGTTCGCATCCTCGCCAGCCGCTGCCTTCTGAAGGCCATACCCGATCGCCTTTCGAACATTCCACAGGTCAGACGGCTTGGCCCAACGCACCGGGTCCGCTGGCTCATTCCAGAGGCTGTGAGTAGGGGACGGGTTCTCCTTTGAGAACGTCACTTCTTCAAGCGCCTTCTTGGCCTTCATGATGGCCTGACGGACAGGCTCGTTTCCCTTGTTCGCTGCGATATGACTATCCAGCGTAGCGTGCAGGGCCCCAACGGGAATTGCTTCCTCATTCTCAAACGCTTTAGTGCGCTGTGCCTCTTCGAAAGCAGATCGCTCGGCTTCGAGGTTATGGATCTGCTCAGGCGTACCGATCGTCTCGCGCAGGTGTTGCGTGTAGGCATGGTCATTCGCGCTATCGAGCGTACGGAAGGCGTCTGGGTAGAGATCGCGCAGGTTGTTCTCAAGCCCGGCCATCTTCGGATCCTGCGTCCGAACGGCTGTGCTCTGGAACACTCCTGGCGTCTGAGCCTGATAAAGGCGCGTGCCGTCCTTGCTCGTAAACGCCTTCACGATCGCGTCTGCCGCTTTTTCTGGGTCGCTGAACGCGCCGACCTTGGAGATTGCCTTGATCTGGGCTTTCTCTTCGGCCTTCTGAGCAGACGTGCTGAGCGGGGCCGGTTCTGTTGCTGCGGCCGCCGTTCGGACCTCTGGCGCCGCTTCCGAGGCTTCGTGCGCGGTCACCCCTTCCGGGTCCAGGTAATCGACCGCGCGCCGCATGCCTGCCGAAAGCCGGTCTGTGACTGGTGACAGGACTTTTCCGCCGAGCTTCCCGGCCACGCCAAGGCCAAGAGCGAGTGCTGCGGCATCCTTGGCATCGCCGCCTGCCAGACCGGTCTGCGTTCCTGCTGCGAGTGCGTTGTTCGCATACCGCATGGCGCCCGGGCCTTCGCCGGTCAGGACATTGGCTGCGATGCGTCCAGCGCGTGTGCCATCCAGGGCAGCGGCAGCAGGACGCACAATCCGGCCCCCTAGACCGGTTGCCAGTCCGGCGCCAAGCATTGTTCCTGCCGCATCGGTGTAGGGCGCACCATAGTCATCCTTGCGGGATGCCTCGTCTGCATCTTCCCTCGAGGCCACCCAGTCACCCGCTTTCTGAGCGGCTTCGGAAACCGGGTTGTCCATATGATGCCCGAGAGACGTGGCCCAGCTCACGAGGTGAGGGACGCCGACGCCGAACGTCCGGTCGATCTCCCGGCCTGCCGAGTTCACCGTGTCGTTGACGAGCGTCCATGCCTTCTCGGCGCGGGACATTTCTGGCTTCGGAGCCGTGCTCTCGCCGTCCTCGTGGCCGAACATGGCATCGAAGGCGTTTCCTGTGCTCTGCTTGGACGGCGCGGGGGAACTGTCCCCAAGGCTGCTCCCGAACGTTGAGGCAAAGGCGTCTGTGTCAGTCGGGGTGTTCTGCTGCTTCTGGGGTGGCTGATAGCTGGCCGCGACCTTGCCGGGATATGCCATGGTTTCGGAGTTCCCCCATTTGGTGCGGTCAGTTCCGCCATTGTAGGCCCGGAGCGCATCCGGGAGGTTGCCGTATCGCTTCAGGTTCTCGTCCAGCAGCCGCGCTGCGCCATAGATCGACTGCACCGGGTCGGTCGGATCAATGCCGAGGCTGCGGGCCGTCTCCGGCATGAACTGCATATGGCCAATCGCCCCGGCACGAGATCGGGCCTTCGGATCGTTTTTCGGATCTTCCACCTGGTGGACGGCACGCAGGACGTTCGGGTCTACGTTCCAGTATTTCCCAGCGTCCTCATAGGTCTGATCAACGTTCGCCACTTGGTACCAGCCCAGCCGCAGCCATCGCGTTGTAGTTCTTCTTGAACTCTTCGATCTGGCCTGACTTCTTCATGCCGTCAAACACCGCTTTGCGCTCGTCTGGCGTCATCCGCAGAAGCTGATAGGCGCGCGGGTCAAAGCTCTGGCTGAATTGCTGGTTCCACTGCTGGAACTGTGCGGGCTGCAATCCGGCCTTCTGCCACGCCTGTGCCTTGGCATTGATCGCGTCTTCATTACCCATAAGCTGGTGGATCATCAGGTGGTTCGTGGAATTCTGAAGCGCACTGTTCGGGCTCGCATGCACGGCGGCCGCCAATTTGCTGTCAGTGCCGGTCCCTAGTGCCTGTGACTGAGCATTGGCGAGGTTCTGGGCCCACTTGTTGAAGGACTGCGCGCTTTCGATTTCCTTGCTCTTCCAGTCGCCGCCCGTCCAGTTGTCGAAGACTGATGCAAAATGGCGAATGCGCTCGCTGCCGGGACCAGACGTGAAGCCTTCCAAATCAGACGACATATTGCCAAGCGCGGCCATCCGGTCATTCCGGTTCGCAGATGCCTGCATCAGAGCATTTGCGCCTTGCGCTCCCGCTTGAGCTGTTTCAGTCAGGGCTGCCGTCTGCCCTGCTGCCGGTGCCGACTGATACCCCGGATTTGCAGGCTGCGCCGTCGGATACCGCCCAGACCCCATGACCTCGGGCGGGACGGTCGGGCGTCCCTGCGCTCCGCCGACCACCTGATCGCGGCGCAGGATGCTGTGCGAGCCGTCTGGGTTGACCACATCCATAGGGGTAGAGTTCGTTTCGGGGGATGTCTGCTTGGCGATACCACCGCCGACGTTCTGGCCGCCCTGTCCACTGGCTGGAGATCCGACGTTCTGCCAGTGCAAAGTTCCGCCATCGTCCACAAGTTGCATGGAGCCATAGGCGTCATTGTACGCATGTGCTGGGCCGATCGAGGCATCCATAAGGCCGCGCACCTGCTGCCGGATGCCTGCGCTGTCGTCTGGCAGGGCAGAGTAGGCGGCTTGCGCCTGATCCATGGAGATCAGTCCATGCGCTACGCCGACGCCAAGCTGGCGAGCCACGTCGCCCTTGGTCACATCCGGATTGCTCATGAGGGGCGCGGCCAGTCCGGCCAGCATTCCGGCCTTGCGCTGGTTCAGCTCAAGCTGAGCGCCCTGATTGCCGATATTCTGGGCCTGCTGGCTGTTGTTCTGCGTGACGGCATCCGGCAGCCCATAGGTGGCGTCAGGATCACTCGCGGCGTCAGCGATTGCCGATCCATAATCAATGCTTCCGTCTTTGCGAACATGCCGCGCCAATGCATTGCCGACAGCCCTTCGGGCCTTCTGTCCCAGAAGTGCGTTCTGATATTCCAGCGCCTGGTTCTGGACGCCCTGAGCGGCCGCAATGTTCTGGAGCTGATTGGTCTGGGGCTGAACCGTGCCTTGTCCCATCCCGAGAAGCGCATTGGCGCCCGTATCGAATAGGCCTGCCATCAGCTCGAACTCCCGTTCAGCAGTTTCTGATAGGCCAGATAATTCGTCCCGTAGCTCGATGCCTGATTGCCGAGGCTGTTGAGGCCATTCGTCAAACTATTGCCCATTGCCGTGGTGCCGGACATGGTAGCGCCAACTCCCGCGAGTGCAGCCTGTGCCGAGAGGCTGGCCGTGTTCGTGGCATTGCTGGCGCTGGCCGATGCCGCATTAGATCCAGTTCCAAGCAGAGAGTTTTGCCGGTTGAACGTATTGGTCAGATTGCCCTGGGCAGCATTGTTCGCAGAAAGCTGATCGTTGAACTGGTTCTGATACGTGCTGTCAGCGAGGCCGCTGGCGTATGTCTCCGCGCCTTTCAGAGCCGCGCCACTATTCGCCAGACCACGAGCCGCTGCGCTGTTCGTCGCGGCCTGCTCGCCCTGTGACAGATTCCATTCATAGCCGGGCGTCTGCTCGAGCGTCGTCTGGTTCAGGGCGTTGGTCGCGTTGTTGATATAGCTGTCGTCGGTCGAATTGTACGCGTTGTTGTCGTACATGCTCCCGATCAGCTTGTTCCCGACCGAAACATACGGGTTCAGATAGTCTTGAGCCGCCGTGCCAGAAGCAGAAAGGGCCTGCGCCTGTCCTGAACCAGTCTTCGCCGCCTTTTCCATGGCGGACTTTTCCATCGCCATCTGCGCGGCAGTTGTGGCTGCTGTCGTGGCTGCCTGTGTTGCCTGTCCAACGCCAAATGCATCATCAAAACAAACGCCCGGCATGTAATCCTGAGCCGCTGCGGACGCGGGGTGCCACCTCATTGCGGGCGCTCCATTCTGTATGTGACGTGATGGCGCACAATCCCATCAGGGCAGGGCGCGTCTATTTCGCCCCAGCGGACAAAGCCGAGGGCGTGCATGGTGAAGCGGGCGGCCTTCCGGTTGTCCGGGATCGCGGCAATCATCAGGTCGGACGGTTGGGTTTCCCACCACCAGTCCCGGATCCTGCGCATGGCAGCAATTGCGGCTGCCCCGCGCAACTCGGGAATGACTGCCTGGTGACACTCATGAACGCGGCACTGAACCGTTCGGAACCCCACAACGATCCCGGGCAACGTGACAACAAGCCGGTCCTGCACGTCAGCAATCCGGGCGTTCTCTCCGTAGATGGCGGGATGCGTGATGACGGCATTGATGGCATCGATGTCGTTGATTCGTGCGCCTGGAATGTCGGGGATCGTGAAGATCACGACACCACAAACCCGTTCAGGATCATCGCCAGACCGTCACCGGTTGCGGCCAGCGTGTCACCGTCGGCGAGCGAAAAGGCCGCCAGTTCCGGTGGAATGGCGCTGCTATTGGCGGGGATGGAGCGGCCGACAATCACCGGGAATGTTCCACCGGCCTTGCGCGTCACATTTACCGCGAGGGTGATGGCTGCCGCTGTACTGTTCGCCACAACGGCGGTTGTGATTGTCGTGCTTGATCCAGATCCTGTCGCAACTGTCTGGGACGTTGCGGTCAGGTTGATGCCTGGCTGGATTGCAGAAGAAGTGACGGCCATATCTGACTTTGCGCGGCCATGAATGCCGCATCATCAAGAGATTGTGCCGTCTTTGCCACTTGGGCGCTCGACGTGAGCAGCGTCATGATTAGCATGTCCTCTGCCACTTTCAAAGCAGATTGAGCATCAAGCTCAGCCTGGCTCGCGACCGAAAGCGCTTCCTCTGCATCGGTTTCCGCCTGGGTTGCCTGAGCCAATGCAGATGAGGCTGTGCCTTGCGCGGCGGCCGCAGCATTGAGCGCCGACTGTGCATCCGTTTCCGCCTTGTTTGCCGTGCTCAAGGCAAGCTCGGTCTGCTGGACGTTATAGGTTGCGTCCGTGCCCGGTTCCTTGCCTGTCCGGTTGAACATCGCAAGCTGATACCTGGTGAACCCGACAGTCGGATTGCCATTCCCGTCCGTCACCGGCCCTGAGTAATAGGGCATATAATAGCTGGCTGCGCTGTCCTGCGTCATGTTGCTACCGTATCCGCATCAAGAAAAGCGCCCATGAGCGCAGCACCGTTTCCGCCCGTCCATGTCAGACGGTACACCCTGTCGCGTGCCAGACCCAAGCGCCACACGGTCGGCCATGTGTTTCCATCCGTCCCGAGAGGCATCTGGATGTAGGGATGGCTCCAAGACGCGCCTCGATCATCCGACCAGTCGAGCCGGATCACAGCACCACTTCCGTTTTGCATGTCCAGCATCAGCTTGCGATGGATCATGCGCCGGCCATCGCCAACCGCATGAGGGCAGGAGCGCTGCCGCTGGATAGGAACTCCGGCCTCAGTGTCGAGATCCATCGTCACTTCGTAAATCGTGCCGTTCTCGAAATCGCCGCAGAACACCTTTCCGTAGGCGTTCGCCCAGGCGTTGGCTCGAAGCCGGGTCTCTACCAGCGTCTGGCCGTCGAGCGAACAACGCTCATGCCAAAGGCTGGTGGAGATATCATAGACCCATGTTTTGCCTGTCTGCGGAAAGGTCAGGACGTAGAAGTTATGGCCTTCCTGCTGATAGAGGTTGCCGATTGCAGATGAGCAATCACCATATCTCTGAATGGCATTATCGATCGCGAAGGTGCTGACGGGCTCTGCCTGCTGTCCGGCTCCCATATATACCCGGGGCAGACCGGTATTGTCGCAGCCAAGCCACAGCACCACATCGCCGTTGGATGCGATGGAGTAGGGCGATACGCACCCTGATCCGATACTCAGAGAGGGCAAGCGCTGGAAGGGGAAGTCTGAGGCTCCCGATGTGTACCAGAGTTCTGTTTCCTGCGCTCCGAACAGCCAGATCGTCTGCCCTACGACCTCAACACCAACGATCGTATCTGGATAGCTTGTCTTGCTGGCCACGTAGAGGCTGTCGAACGGCGTCTTCGTCTCGTCCGTGAACTGCGCGGGCCCGACATACCAGTTTGTCGTGTCCGGATTGGTGTAAAGCAGGAACGTGTCCAGAATGGCAATCGTGCGCGAGCCATAGAAGGCGCTGTCTGCAATCTGGGTGAGCGCGCCGTAAAGTCCCTGTTGTGGCTTCTGGGGCAGGGAGCAGTACCATCCGCCCTTTGCTGTCCCATCCACGATAAACAGGGTGACGCCATTGTCCTGCATGCGGACCTGTCCGGCCCCAGCAGTAATGGTGCCGATCTTCGTGGTGTTCGCATTGGCATGGATCACATAGACGCCGCTGTTCACGACTGCGATCAGGTCACCCTGGCTGGACTGATACAGGCACCGGACTGCCCCAACTTCCGGGACGGCGAACATCTTGCTTCCTGGCGTCGGATAATGTGCGCACTGGATCGGCTCCTGTTCCTGCTGAGGAATGGGTTCCGGATACAGGTTGAGACAGCGCTGCGCCGCCACAGCCAGCGAGCGGGCCTGATATGACCCGCCCGTGAGGTTGATGCGCACCATCAGGGCGTGCCGTAATCGCTGGATGCCACGCCGTCCTCGAGCCACACCATGTCCCAGAATTTGAGGGACGGCAGGGTGAAGGTGATGTAGCTTCCGTTGCTGTCTGAACCGGTGGCATAAGTCAGCTTGACCGGTGCACCATGGCTCACATCCGGGCTGGCTGTGTAGAGGTTCCCGAGCGTACCGCCGCCAACATACATCTTGATCTGGAGCGCGCCGGTTGTTGTGGGAGCTGCCGCATTGGCCGCATTGTCGTTCACGTCACTGAACGACGCCGCACTCATCTGCTGGTAGTTCAGCAGGTGAAGGATGTCGAAACCACGCCGGTAATTCTGGAACATCCAGACCTTCCCGGCTGTAGCCGTCGTGCTGCCTGTGGCGCCTGACATGATGGCGGGGGCTGCGGAGGATGTCGCATAAATATTCAGCCGCAGCAGCTTCTCGTAAGCCACCCCGAAGTTCTGATAGTCATACTCGCCCTGCACCATGTCCGCCTTGGGGCTGAGCATGTTTCCAATCGGGAAGTCATCATTGCTGATGAAGCGCGCGCCATCACCGGCGTTCTGCTGGCCGTCCACGATCCACGCGTGATGTGCGCCTGTCGCAAGGTCGGCAGCTTCCTGATACAAAACGCCCGGTGTATTGAACGTGCAGGCTGTCGAACCGCCATTGATGGAACATGCTTTTGACGCGCCAAGCGTCTTGTTCATGCCCATGTCCCAGTCGAGACCGATATTATTGGGCTTGCGGTTCGCCCATCCCCAAACCTGTCGTGCCTTGGTCAGAAGATCGCCGAAGTTGCCGATGTCAGAAGGGTTATTCCAGCGCTCAACGAAGTGATACGTCTCGCGCCCGGACTGAACCAGATCCTGCTCGTTGTAAGATCCGGCCGGGTTCAGGACCATCGGCCCGTTCACATAGCCCTGAACCGTTTTTAGGAATGAGGAATAGGCCGTATCCATGATGATGCGGTTCGCATTCCAGTCCCAGAGCGGAGTGTTAATCGTGCCATAGGTATCAACAAACATGCCGTCGAAACCTAGCCGCCGCCGCATCAGTTCGGCCTGCTGCCCCCAGTACGTCTGCCAGGATGTATTGTTCGGGTTCATCACACCGATATTGGAAAATCCATCCTGCCACAGATCGGAGATCTTGCAGTTCGATCCGCAGGCACTTGTGAATGCTCCCCACGAAAGCTGCGCTCCAGACCCGTCATGCATGAAATCCGGGGTAATACCGACATTCGCCGCATAGAGCGGCATATACATCAGCGTTCCCATGCGAAGGGACTTTGCCGCGGCGACATGATCCTTGATCAGATCAGTGCTGATGTTCTCGCCGTCGCCATTGACCCATGATGAGCTATCAACCCACGGCTTATGCCAGCGATAGAGCATGTTGTAGAACTGGAGATTATTGCACTTATAGGCGTTCAGGCTCTGAAGGTCTTTGGCCGGCGTACTGAAAAGTGGGGGCTTCCATCCTCCCCAGTCCGTGTAAGTGCCGACAACCCAGCACTGCCGGGGATAGGTCCACCAGTCGGACGAGATATCAAACGCGCCTGCCTCCTGATCAAGCTGATGGCCGTTCTGATCTGCAGCAACCAGATTTACGAAATAGCCCTGCCAGTTCGTGCTGCTAGATGGAAAGCGAAGCTCTGTTGTGGTGGTAGCACCCGCCGCGAGCCCGGAAACTGAGATGGAGACCGGATCACCCACCTGCACACCGCGCCCGGTCACTGTGCCCGTTACGGTCCCAGTAAATGGTGCGCCTGTCGCATTTGACAGCGTGACCATCATCCGAACCTGTTCTCCACCGTTATAGTGCGAGAAATCCGTGTTCACTGACTGGATCAGCGGGCCAGACAGATGGGGTTCAGCATAAGCGAGAGCTGGTGCAAGAGCGGTGAGAGCCAGCAGTGTTCTCTTGATCATTTGCATGCCGTATCGCTCCGGTACATATCGCCTGCATCATCAACACAGACAAAGTGCGCACCCGTCGAAGGAGCCGATGTAGGCATCGCAGCATTGCGGAGCGTACTCTCTACGGTGACAACACCCGAGCCAGCCGCGCCGATGTGCACGTTCGATCCATCGACCTGGGATTCAATGAACATGCTGCTGTCTGAGCCCTGCCATATCGAGCCAGGAGAACTCTTTCCCGGCCCAAAAAAGTCTAGTACAGCGCCATTTGTGGCCCCTGATCCGGTACCATGAACTTGCACATGATTGGCGTAAAGCGCGATGCCGCCTGTGCCATTCGCATAGATAGACGTGCTGCCGTTCGTGGAGCCCGGAGACATGTAGAGACCGCCGCCAGTGTCCTGCCAGATAGAGGCCGGAGTGCTGTCGCCTTGGCCATAGAGATTGATCTTTGCTGCCCCGTCAGTGCCGGTATCGTGCACTTCCAGAGCGCCGTTTGCTGTGTAGAACGCAAACATTGAATTTGTTGAATTGGTCGAGAAATTACCGTTCCCGCTCGTATCCTGCCAGAAGGTAATCGGGTTTGATGTGAGCGTAGACTGGAGCGTCAGCTGAGGGGCCGCCGCGTTGGTAATCGTGGCCCCGCTGCTGATCTTGATGTTCGGCGCCAGATAAAGGTTCGGCCATGTTCCTAGAATATCGCCGTTCAGAGCCTGACCGAATACACCGTTCGGCGTCGTGATCGGGACCGTAAATGTGCAGCCGGTAGGAGTAGCGCCATTCCGTGTGCAGGACAGAACAGAATTGACGGCTGACTGCGCATCATTCACTGCGCTCAGGCCAAACGTCCCGTTGTTGTTCGTCCAGCGCCACCGACCCAAATCGGCAGAGGCTGTTGTGTCCACGTTATCGACAGAAGGTGTCGGGCCGGAAATCGTCGGATTGCTGACCACTGGCTTGTTCACATCGGCCTTCGTCGCCATGCCTGCATTCAGCCCCTGCGGACCGGCCAGCGTAACGCGCGGGTTCATCGTTGGCACGGACTGTGCAAGCGCGAGAGATGGCAGGAGAACGCCTGCCATGAGAAAGAGGCGTTTCATAGTTTCTGGATCTCCAGTCCGGGCCAGTAGAACGGGTTGCTGATGGGCGTCAGGATCGCGGGCATACCGAGCGTCGGGATCTGGACATTCGCGCTGCGGATCGTCGCCAGAGCGCCGCGCGCCTTGGCTGATACTGTCGCAGAGGCCTCCTGCCCGTAGGAGGGCGCCATGCGCTTGGCCAGCGTCCACATGATCGCGTCCCAGTATTCGGGAGGCAGATTGATGGCGTCGGTTGCCTTGAGTGTCGTCGGAAGAGGCTCGGCAACGACAATGTGCAATTCCCACACCTGCGCGGGCGGGATCGGCCAGGGCCTGAACTCTCCATCAGGGAAGGCCGGGTTGTAAAAGAAGCAGTTCGGCCACGTCTTGAGGCCCTTCAGACCTAGTGAGGCATAGTCCTCGTATGAGGGAATTGCCGTCAGTGGGTAATCGACGGGGTTGCCGGTCGAGAGGCCGTCGCTGCCTGTATCAAAATCGGAGCCGTTGAAATCGACGCCTGAGAAGTCGCCACCTTGAGAAGGCTGCGCGCCTGTCAGGAGACGGGCATAGGCCGATAAGACCTGCGCGGGCCGCACCGGCATGTCGAAGTCGCCACCGGGGCCAACTGCATAGACGGACGCGCCAGTTGAGAGGCAGAACTTGTCAGTGAGATTGGGAACAAGCCAGCGGCGGCGCTGCCACTGTGCCAGCATCATGTTCAGATGCATTACCCCGTCGGAGAGATCGTCCGGGGAGGGTTGTGTTCCCATTGCGCCGATACCGATCTGGCGGAGAGCCAGTCCCACGAGGCCAGAGACGGTATAGCCGGTCGTTGCGTTCGGAGTGCCGCCGTTACTGGTTTCGGACATTTGGGGTGCGCCCCTTGCGCCTCATGACAGGCTTGGGCGGCGCGTCCCGGCCCGAGGGCTCAGGACGGCCAGACATGCGGGCTCTCACCCGCTCTTCTTCTGCCTCGTCCCGAACGGTCACGGTCTCGTAGCCGTTCGGGTGGTACAGGCATCGCGGATACCGTTTTGCCTGCATTAGCCGGCGTCGATGATATCCGGCACGATGCACATCCACTCGGGGCGCAGCACACCGATGCCGAACAGCACGTCAAGGCGGGTGCCGAGCGTGTCATCCGTGCCGTTGTAGTAGGTCAGGGTACGCATGGAGATGCCGTCGAGGTTTGCCATGCCGCAATCCACAACGCCCTTGTTGACTTCCATCAGATCGACGGTGACGAGCGTCATGGCCTTCTTGTTGAACAGAAGGTTGCGGCGGATCGTCTCGCCCTGCTTGCCGACAAGACTAATCTTGGCATCAGCGGCGGGCATGGCATCCACGGTCTGATACTGGTTCTGCGTACCGCCAGCAGCAGGACCGACAATGGCAGGAGAAACCACAATGGACGTGGCGCCTGAGGCAACAGGCTGTGTCACGACGAACTGCATCGGCGTGCCATAGGACTGCTTGGTCACCCGGTTGACCTGATTGACGCCTGCAATGGTGATGACGTCACCGACATTCAGGCCACCGTTGAGCGCCGATGTCGCGATGACCGAGTTCTGCGGGTACGCCGTGGAACTGATCTGGCCCGGGATCGCATTGCCCGCATTGTTGATCGTCGTGACCGTGCCCGTGGCCGTTGCGGCACTGTCATAGGAGCCGGTCGTGGTGACAAGGCAGGTCTGGTCGTTGATCCATTCGCGGACGCCGAGCAGAGGCGCTTCCATCGCGCCCGTCTTGGTCTGCTGACCAATCTGCGCGGACGGATTGAACAGGCCCATCAGGCCAGAAACGGTGTTGGCATCCGTATCCGGGTCGAGCACGGCAAAGCGGTCGGCCGTCGGAGCGTGCTGCTTCGTCAGCTTGGCCTTGGCGCGCAGCCAGGTTGCGGAATCCGGTGCGATCGTATTGCCGTTCGCGTCCGTGTTGCGCACCATGTTCGCGGCGCCGAGAGCCAGCGTCATGGCAATGTTGGCGACAGAGCCGGTCAGGTTGTTGACGGACGGCTCGATGTAGCGGCCGCTGAAGTCGTCAACATTCAGGGTGCGTTCCTGCGTATCGAAGCCCAGAGAGACGTGCTTGCGATAAGCGACGGTCAGCGGAACCGAGCGCTCTGCAATGGACTGCGGGCTGACGACAGGGCCGTCACCGACAACCGGGTCGTTGGGCAGGCGCACGTTGACGGAAGCGCCGATCTTCGCACCGGACTTGCCGAAGTAGCTGTCATAGGAACGGTCCACGTTCCGGATGAAGCCGTTGGAATCACGAAACAGCGGCAGCGCGCGCTTCGTGATGATCATGTCGTTAATCAGTTGGTTGGCCACGGGTTCGGCTCACAATACACGGCGCTACTGCGCCCATCGTGCCGCTCTCGCCAAAGGCAGAACGTGTGCCGGTTAGAGAACCGGAAACAGCCGGGTTAGAGCCCCCGTGGCTTTTGCGGAGAGACTGCTCCGCGACAGGTCAGGACCGAACGCCAGCCTTCCAGAGGCGGTCAAATTCGGCGGGGGAGACGTTCGGATCGTAAATCGACTTCTTCCCCGTTGCAGCCGCACCGGACGGAGCCGAGACGGGAGGAGGGGCCTTTGACACTGCCGGGGCTGCTGGCGTTTGCGCCTGTGCTGCCGGAGATGGCTTGCCTACCTTCGCCGCGAACTCTGTCAGCAGGGCATACTGCCGACGCGGTGAAGCGTCGAGAATGGTCCCTGCCGTATCCGGGTCGTGAGCGAGAGCATAATACACGTCGCCGCTGTTCGGCAACTCCGATATGTCGGCAATGAGTTCACGGTGAGACTTGTTACCGAAATCGAGACCGGCACGTTCGGACAGGAGCTGCGTGGCCTGACCAACCGCGTCCTCGCCATGCGCGCCCGCGAGAGACTTGGCAATCACCTCTGTCTGCGACGCGAACTTCTGGACGTATTGCTGTTCGGCCTGCTGCTGCTCGAAACGCTGGCGCTCCTCCTGCCGGATCTGGTCAGGCGTGAGTTGCGCTTCCTGCTGCTCCTCACCACGAGCGGCGGCCAGGGCGCGCCGCGTCTGTTCCAGTTCGTCTTTGGTGGCCTGTGCTTGCCGTTCGGCTTCCCGGCGCTCGAACGTCATCTTGTCGATCTTGCGCTGAAGCCACGCCGGTGTCTTCTCGGGTTGCGGGGCCGGGGGCTGCTCCTGCTCACCGGCAGGCGCTTCGTTATTCGGCGTCTCGATGGCGCCAGCATTATCTCCGACCTCGATCTGGGCTTCGCTCGGGAGGCCAGCAGGGGCTTCGATGGTTTCGCTCATACCTCAACGGCTCCTGTCACTGGATTGGCAGCATGGATTTCGCCGCCCGGTGGATTAGAAGAAGGAAGGCGCGGGAGCGGGCCGGGCGGGCCGTCCTGCACAGGCGCTGGCGTCGGCGCGGGCTGTCCGCCCTGCATCGCCTCGGCCACCAGTTGATGGACCAGCACGCGCAACGCATCCGGATCGGTTGAGCCGATGGCTGCCATGCGGTCCGTCTCGGCCTTGTACTGGTTCGTGTCAGCGGCCATCGCGTCTTTGACGACGGTGTGCTGCTGCTCTGCGGACTTGTCCTTGAGCTGCTGGGTGAGCTGACCGATCTGGGCCTGAAGCTGCTGGATGGTCTGCTGTGCCTGCCCAAGGCGCGGATCATCGGATGCGGGCTTGAGCCGGTCAGCGATCTCGTCCGCAAGCGGGAAGTCCGCGCTCTGGAACACGAGGTCGCCGATCTGTCCCATGAGGGCCGGAGCAGCCTGAATGACCTGCGTCAACGCATTGAAAGCATCCTGACGGCGGGTGGCGAAAGCGGGTCCAACATCCGCCTCCACGTCATATCGGCCAATGGTCGGGTTGATCGCAAGGATCGCCCCTTCAATCTGGCGCTGCTTTTCAAGCGGCATTCCCTGAGGCGGCGCCTGTTCCTGCCCGTCCGGGCCGGGCGGCAAAGCGACCTGTGCGGATGTCTGCATGCCCGGATCAACGATCACGCCCGTCTGTGCGCCATCCATGCCAAGCGACTGGACCGCGCGCTGCGTATCATACACGCGCGGGATAGCATCAATCAGCAGGCGCCCAAGATACCGCAGCGCCATGCCCTGATTGTCGGTGTAGTGATAGTTGGCCGTATCGGACTGGCGCTGGCGCTGCTGGATCGCAATGCCGGACTTCTCGTTGCCGGGAGCGCCCATCTCGGCCTGATACTGGCCGGTGACCATCTGCATCCATTGATCGGCGGACTGCATACCTTGCAGATGGCCGGTTGAGCCGGACGGGGGCTCGATGCGCGTTGGGATCGGGATCGGCGCACCAGTCTCATGGTCCACGGCATTGTACGGCAGCACGGCGGCATTGCTCGTATTGGCCTGCGACCACTCGTTCGTGTAGCCCTCGATAGCCTCAGCGGCCGCAAGCCATGGTGCTTTCGTCTGGAGCGCAACGCTCTCGACATAGGCGCTGGCCGTGTAATTGAACATGCGCTGCGGATCGATCAGAGCCCGGACAAGACCCGCATAGTCAGCGTCATTGCCATCCGTCGCCCGGGTCTCGATGCCGACCACAGGGATCAGAGGAATGAGCGAAAACACCGTCTCGCCCTGAGCCACCACGGAATTACCCGCGATAACGTACTTGTCCACCATGTGCGACGTAACGGGACGGGAAGGCGCCTTGTTTTCGCGACACACAGCGACAAGCGCCTCAGGCATCACTGACTGGCGCATCATGCCGCCCGGGAAGTTCAACTCCGGCATTGGCGGCACGGACCAGAGCGTGTCTTTCTTCTCGCTCCGGCGGTAATACGTCGCCACGCGAACCGTGTTGTCGCTCACCCAGTCACTGTCTGATTGCAGACCCGAGAGCGGATCGCGGGCCACGTCTTCATGACCGGGATAGAGCTTGTCGAACTCGCTCCGGTCCATTTCCTCCACGATCATCGCCCAGTTCTGGTCAGAGTGATCGGGCTCGCGGGCAGACGGATCGAAATAGACGGACAGGCCATTGGGAACGGACTTGATGAAGAAGTCCTGATCGAACGTGTCCACGCCCGGAACATAATCCGTCACGACGTGGAACCAGCCCAGACCGGCGCGGACCTGCCCCTGAATGGCGCAGGCATAGGCGTTCTGCTGAGCGTTCGACTGATACTCGATATGGCGGATAATGCCTTCGATCGCATCGGCTGCTTCAGCCATGGCGCCGAAGCCAGTCGCGTTGACCTTCACGCCCATCTGCGACTGCCGCGCCTCGTTCTCCACCTGGAAGACGTGCTGCGCAGTTTTGTTGATCGTCAGGCAGGGCCGGGTAGAGCCGCCGAACGTCCCTGCGCGAGCCTGATAGACCGCATCGTCCCACTGAGCATGATTGTACGCATCAGCGTGGAGAAACCGCAGATCATCGCGCGCCCGACCGCGCCACTGGCTTGTATGGCCCGACGCTTCTTCGTAGCGTTTCTGAACCTCGGAAATGATGTCGGCTGTTTCGGAAACGCTCTCGCTCATGAGGTATCCAAATACCACATAGGATTCCGTCAGTACAAGTGGAATTGAAAGGCGTTTCCGATTACATACCCATCCATCCAGAGGGTGAGCCTGTCAGTGAGACGCGCGGACGCTTTGCCGCTTTCGGCTTGTCGTCTTCACGATCCCGCAGCCCGACAGCCAGATACCGGAACGCATCCGCATAGTCGGACGCCCAGTCATGCAGCGGCTTGTCCCGAAACACCTTGTTCGCATCGTCCCATGACTTCCGGTACTGCTCGAGCGCATCAATGCCGCGCTGGCAGTTCTTCCGATCGATCCGGCAGCGGGGCAGAAGGTTGCGAACCGCGCTTATTCCGTCATCCACCGGTGTGCGCGGCAGGACGCGGATGGGGTTCATGCCGAGCGAGCGCATAGTGTCGATCCGGCGTTGTCCCGTGCCAAGCTCGCCATTGTTCGCGTCGTGCGGAACAATGTGCTGGCGATACGTGTACGGTCGCTTACCCAGCTCACGCACGTACCAGTCGATTCCCTGACCAGAACCGGCAATGCAATCGATCACCCGAACGTCTGGCCCGATCTGCTGAGCACACCAAATGACTGTGCTGTCACCTATACCCAGATCCCAAGCCGTAATGACGGGCAGGGAAGGATTGTACGGCACGTCGCCGATCCGCCCTTCCTCGTCCAGCTTTTTCATGATCTTGCCGTAGTAGCTGCCCTGAATGGCCGCATCGAAGGAGCAGTCATATTCCTGCTCGTACTTCGCGCCGCCGTCATCCTCGCCATACTGCGCCACTAGCTGCCTCTTTTCTGCTGCCAACTGTTCGGGTGTGAAGCGTCCCGTTTTCTCGACGCTCGAGACCTCGCAAAACCAACCCGGTTCGTCGCGCATGGCATCGAAGAACGTCTTCGCATGGTTCCGGCCGCGCGGCGTGGTGATGAACATCGCCCAGCCGCCGTTCTCCAGCAGGATCGGGGAGAGAAACGCCCAAGCCGACGGGTTGGCCAACGCCCACTCCGAAAACACCACGCCAATCGGCGTCGAGCCTACAAGGCTGTTGAAGTTGTCCGATCCCACGACCTGCCATGTTGAGCCGTTGATGAACCGGATGAACATCTCCTGCTCTTTGGTCGTGGCGCGGATCTCTGCCGGGAAAGCCTCATCGATGCGCCGGCGTCCCGTGTGTGGGTTCACCGCATCCCAGATCGCCTTTCGCGCCTGGCTGGCTTCGGGGAGCATGTGCCAGTAGTTGCCGACCTTGGTCAGCGCGGACACAGCGGCCCAGTTCAGGGCAACGTCATCCTTGCCCCATCGCCGGTGCGCAACCTCGTAGGCGCGCTTGCCTCCGTTTTCGAGAAAGGTCCAGAGCCCCATCTGATACTCGCGCGGATGCCAGCTGTAAGCCGGGATCTGGAGTTCAGCCATCACTCAGCTTGCGGATGACGATCTGGAAGGGCTGTCCGCCTTCCGCGTTCTCAAGTGCTACTGTGTCCTTCGGCTTGCCCCATGCGCGGTCGAGCAGGGCATTCGCCGCAGAGACGCGAGCGCTTTCAGGGGACGCCGGACTGCCAGCGATTTCAGCGAGCGCCGTGATGGCTGTAACCGTGTGGGAGCGGGCGAGAGCGATGACTTCGCGAATGTCTTTTGGAAGGCCCGAAGGATTGCCGCTCTGGCCTTTCTGAAAAGGGCGACCAACGGGCATTTTCTTCCGCTGCTTGCCGCTGTTGGCAGGGGGTTCTTTCATAGGCCCAGCCTATCATCAGGCCGAGTTTGTTACAAGGAAAAGCGGTAATGGGATACCTCAAATATCCCGTAGCTTGCCCGCATAACGCACATGGATAACTCTCTCTATTTTGGAGAGAATCGATGCCTCAAATCACACCTGAATGGATATTCGGGGCTTTGTGCGTTCTAATCTACGCCGTTTACTATGCAGGAAGCAGAATAGAAAAGGCTCTGATTGGAGTTGAAGTAGAAATCTCGAGTATGGATAAAAATATACGTAACATTTTCTACGACAAGGTGACTGGAAACGCTCTGGAAAACATTCATGAGAGCATCCTCGACCTGCAAAGTCGCGTCGAAAAGATTGACCGGAAAATCGAAGAGCCATTCAGACTTCCGCCTGAGCCGAACCTCTAGCTTTCCGTTGTCTCTAACCCTTTCTGGATCAAGCGGCGAATAGCCTCAGAGCGACTGACGCCTTTCGCAGCCGCCCACTCAACCACAGCCTTGATCATTTCGGCAGGAACTCGGCCAGCCAACATCGGGTCGGTTCCTGTCGGTGGGCGCCCCTTTTTACGTATTACGTTTTTTGTTGACGTATTCATTCTTTTACGTCTAACGTAAAAACAGGCCGGAGGGAAGCACCACCTTCCAACCGGCCCTAACCATTAACCGGAGGACACCCGGCCATGGCTAAAGCCATTCATACCACAATTGCGACTTTTCGTCTTCTGTTCGACCGGAAGTTTTCCGTGACGATCACGCCGATCATGGTGAAGGGAGACGAGGCATGAGCGCGTCTCTCGCAAATATTGCCGTCACCATGTCGTCCCGCGAGATCGCGGAACTGACAGGGAAAGAGCACAAGCACGTTCGTCGCGACATTGAGAAGATGCTTGCCGACTTACAGGAAGATGGGTCCAAGTTTGGACGCATCTATCGGGACGCTTACGGGCGGGAGCAAAATGAATACGCCCTTCCCAAGAACATGACCATGAACCTAATCACCGGCTATCGGGCCGATCTACGCCTGAAGGTGATTGATCGTTTGATGGAACTGGAAGCAGCCCCGGCCTTCAAAGCACCGACCAACATGCGCGAGGCCCTGATGTTGGCACTGGACCAGCAAGAGGAAATCGAACGCCAGAAAGCCCTGATTGAAGCAGCAGCGCCGAAAGCCGCCGCCCTCGACCGGATCAGCACAGCCGACGGATCATACGGCCTGACGGAAGCGGCGAAGATCCTGCAAGTGAAGCCCAAAGCCCTGATCGCGTTCATGGCCACGTCTCAGTGGATCTATCGCCGGAACAACGCCAAGAACTGGCTGGCCTATCAGGGCAAGATCGACGCCGGGTATCTCTGGCACAAGATCAGCACCTACACGGATCAGAACGGTGAGGAAAAGACCCGCGATACGGTGAAGGTTCTGCCGAAAGGTCTGGCAAAGCTGGCCCAGATCGTGCCGGGCGCGAAGATCGACCCGGACCTAATGCAGATGGACCAATGCGCCACGATGGCGCGTCGCTCCGAGGTCATGGAATATGTCCCGCTCGATACGGCAGAACGCCAGCAGGAGCGCGCGCAAACCAAGGCTCCGTTCATCACCACCGACATGATCCTGATGACGGCCATGGACCGATGGGAGGCAATGCGATGGTCAGGCGCCCCGCAGTCTCAGGAAGACGCGGACATGTGGTACGAGATCAACGATTACACCCCGAAAACGCCCTATGCCAACAAGCGGAAAGAGCGGTTTCTGGGGCTCTTCCCCTATACCGCGATCAAGCGCAGCGGGCCGGGACCAGACCTCTCGGAAAGGCTCAACAAATGTTCGGAGACCTTCGAGCGCCGAAACGAAAGGATCGGCGAAGAGCTTTGCAAATGAGACAGGAGCCGCCCTTCGGGGCGGTTTTTTGTACTCACTCCCCACTCAACCCGAGATCGCCCTCGGTGTTTATTGTTCCACAATTATCGAACAAAGCCGTAGAGGCATCGCCATCGCCCCCAGACGTTTCCACCCCATCATGTATCATCTGACATTCCGCACCGCACTCAGCGGCTAACGGCGACACCTCTCCGCGCATGTTAGCGATCAAGGCGCGACCGTGAGTGCCGATATCGCATCCATGGCGGGCCTGAGTGGCTGCACATGCCGCTGCCCAGTTCCTCGGCTTGGCCAGTCCCGCCGCGTGTTCACCGATGCAGTCGGGCCAGGTGTTTGATTGTTCGGTCATGGGGTCAGTCCTTCACCTGCCGCCGCCTTCAGTTCTCGGATCACGGCATCGGCTAGGGCACCAGCACGAGCTAGTTCCGAAGCATCGGGCCGCTTGCGTTCCGGCTCACTCGGCTTTTCGGCCATGGCGAGGATCTCCCGCAGGCCAGTGACCTCGGACCGGATCTGCTCGGCGAAGGGCCGGAGATGCGCGTACAGTTCGCCCGGTGCAGGCCAGCGTGAGCCGACGGGATAGCCGTTGCGGTCTGCCTGCCGGGTCCACGCAATCCGGGTTTCCGGCGTCCAGGCGCCAACTGGGATGTCCGAGCAAACCTCAGCGAAGATCGCGGCCTGAGCCGATCGCGCTTCCGGAGCGGGGGCATTGGTGACGAATTGCGCAAGACGGCCAAGCCAGGTCTTCACGCCGAGCAACGGGCAGGGAAGGGCAGCCGCTTCGGCTGCTGCGAGCTGGTGGCGAACGGCCGCAATCCGATCCTTCGTCAGGTCGTTTCGCCAGAGATATCCTTCGCGCTTTGCCTCGATCAGGGCACGGAGGTCACCGCTGGCAGGGATGTATTCCGCGTCGGGGCGCTTCGTGGCTACGGCGGAATTGCGGTGAGCGATCTGGGTCATGGTCAAAATCCTTCCAGCATTTCGCCTTCGAGCCACGCGGCCTTGTTCCGGCTGCGTTCGGCGTCTCGCGATGAATGGCCGCTGCGTTGCGCCACGGCCTTCTCGATCCACGCCACAGGCTCGGCTGGTCGAAGGTCGGCGGCTTCGAGTAGGATCCGGTTCAGGATCGAGGCGTCATCACCGCAGGCCTTGAGCCATTTTCCGATCAGGCCGCGAGACTGAGCCTCGGATTTCCCCGTCAGGCCCCGGACGGCTTGGAGCCCCAGCCGGAACAGGGCAGTCCGGGCATCGGGTGGCGATGGACGGGCAGGGAGGGTCTGGGAGCCAGCATCAACCGGACTGACCTCGGATGGCGACGGCTCGGCCGGCGGCACGAACGAAGTGAGTGTTCTTTCTGCTTCTGCTTCTGCTTCTTGGTGTTTAAGGGGCGGGGTTTCTTCTGCCTTAAGGGAGGGGGTTAACCCCCCTGATGCTTCACCCTTAACCTTGCGCTTTGCCTTTCCGGTAATGTTGGGATTACCCCCTTTCTTACCGTTGGCGGCGGCTTCATCGCTGATGGCCTTATCCCTCACCATGCGGCGGCTGTAGATGGTGCCCTCGTCGGAACGGCTGAAAACTCCGTTTTCTTCGAGTTCAGCCACCAGCTTGGTAGCCTCACGTTCGGAACAGCCCAGCACGGCCGCAAGCTGTCGCATGTTCGGCGATCGCCCGTTGACCAGCAGGTGTCCGACCGGATCAGCGTCCGCCATCAGGCACAGCATTTCGATCCAAGCGCCACGCGCTGCGAGGGAGCACATGCGCAGCGCCGGATCGCGTTGCCAGTCCTGCCACCAAAATTTTGCCCATCTGCGTGCGCTCATGAGCGTGTCTCCATTCCTGGATGAGGGACCCATTTGGTCATGCGCGGGCGGCCTGCCGTTTCCGTGAACGTCTTTCCCGCCAGCGCGTGAAGGGAGCTGTATTCGAGAACGGGGATGCCGTTGCGCATCAGCCGGACCGGAGCGTCGGGAGCGCCTGCCGCCATGAGCGTCCGCGCAAGTTTGCAGGACGCGCCATTGCGACTACGCTCCGAGAATTGACCGAACGTCGCTTCGTCTCTGCCGTCAGCGTGCTGCGACATCTTGAAGAAGTAGTGTCGGATCTTGGGCCAGTTGCTCACGCCATGACCTCCCCACGCAGAGAAATGCCCTCACGGGAAAGAAAGCCGATCACGTCATCCAGCGATCGGCACACGGCGACAGGCGCACCGGTGGACTTGAGGCGCTTGTGCAGGGCGCGCTGCTCTTTTGAGACCGTGCCCGTAGGCGTCTTGATCTCGACGTAAAGCGTCCGGCCTGCGTGCGTGAACTGCATATCCGGGACGCCCGCGATACAGCCGCGTGCTTTCCGTCGCGCGCCTTCACGCTGACCGTTGCGGCGGTTCTCATTGCTCCAGGCCACCACGTCCTCAGGCAGCAGGATCTGCATGGCGCGCCAGATGTGCATGTGGAGGCGATCTTCATCATGGGGCATGTCGTTACATCCCAAGGGCGCGGCGGTAGACATCGAGCAGCGTTTCCTGCTCTTCCACCTCGGCCGGTTCCTGCTTTCGGATCCGGATGATCTGCTTGACCACCTTCACGTCGAAGCCGGCGCTTTTTGCTTCCGAAAAGATGTCCTTGATGTCGCCAGCGAGAGCCTTGCGCTCTTCTTCCAGGCGCTCGACACGCTCGATGATGGAGCGCAGGCGGTCGGCAGCGATCCCGCCTTCAGCGGCGAAGTTATGGTCAGACGGGAAATCAGGCATCAGTGCTCTCCACGAATTCGAAATGAACGGACACGACGCGGCGCAACCCGGCGGCCTTGAGTAATTTGGGAGAAGGGGCGCTGATGCCGTGCATCACGCGACTTACGAAGGCGGAAGAAACTCCGGCTTTCGCAGCAAAGTCCTTCTGCGAACCCGCAGACATAATCGCGCGGTTAATTGCACCGAACACATCTGCGGATCGGATCTCATTGGAGGTGCTCATTTCCGAAGCTCCTCCCGCGCAGCATCAAGCGCACGACGGTAGCGGGCCATTTCAGCCTCAGCCCAAGCTGACCAGGCATCCCAGTCGCGCCAGAGAATGCGCAGCCATGCGAACCGGTATGACGGGGGAGGGCCCGCATGATGGCCGAACCCAAACCGGCCTAGTTTAAGGGTGAACCAGGGCATTGTGTGTCCTCACGCGCCTTGCGGCGCTCTGCGACGAGGCGTTCAACCTCGTCTGCAATGGAGTTGCAGGAGGCCATCAGCTCAATCAGTGCCTCGGCATCCGGGGCATTGGTTCCTGACAGCCAGTTACGGGCGGACCTGGGGGATTTCTGAGAAGCCCGGGCCAGCATTTCGGCTCCGAAGCGCAGAGGCGCGAACTCGCGCTTGATCGCTTCGAGAAGTCGGACGCGGACGGGCGCAACGACGGCGGCGCTCATTCGCGGAAACTTTCGGTCATTTTGCGGAAGAATTCGGTCAGTAATTGCCCGATCATTACCCATGCTTTTGCTCCATTCTCTGCCGTGTCACCGAGCAGAGAAGGAGCAACCACGATGGAAGGAGACGCGCCCCAGACACCACAATTCGAGATAGACGCGGACAGACCGCACCTTGCCGCAGACCTGTGCAGGGACGCCCAGCTTTGGGGCACCCTGCACAGCCGGCAGCCGCAGGAGGTCAAGGACCACCTGGCTCTCAAACTGGCGATGTTGGTTGGAGCGGACATCTGGGGGTGAGGCTCAGTGCAGTCCGCGGTCCCGACCGAACGCGCAGTTCGGCACAGGCGGCGGGTTGCCGTCGAACAGAGCGCGCCACGAGACGTCCGAGAACGGCGCCAGTGGCTGCCTGATTACCGGCGGAGCGGGAACATGTTTCTTCGGGTGCGCCGCCTGCTGACGTGCCGCTTTCCACTTGGAGCGAAGATCCTTCGGGACCTGCCGTTCCATGGCTGCTGAAAGTGCAACCGTTGAGACGCCCAGTCTTTCAGCAATGGCGGAGGCGCTCTCTGCCCGCTCCATCATTTCGAGAAGCGTCGGCATCAAGGGCGCCCAGTCGATGCGAGAAGCTGAACCGCCGGTGGAGCTGTCATTTGGCGACAGGCCATACAGCCCGTAACGCCGGATTGCAGCACTCAGAGCGTTCTCTGCCACACCGAAGTGTTCAGCAATCTGGGGACGCGTCTTCCCTTCACGGATCAGGCGTTCCAGCTCAGGAAGGTGAGGCTTCCATTTGAAACTTCCAGCCATCACGCAACCCTCCCGGCAAAATGCGCACGAACGAGCGCGGCGAAGGACAGGGCGGCGAAGGCAATAGAAACGAAATCAAGCATGAGCCATCGCTCCCGCCAAAGAACTGAGTGTGGATTTCGCCAGATCGGTAAGGGCGATTTTCCAGTCCTTCCACCGCTTCGAACGCGACAGATGGAGGTAGCCGAGCGATGAAAGGCGCAGAAGAGTGCCGACAATTCCGGAAGACGACCTCCCGCTTGCCGCTACGGCTTCAGTAATGGATGAGCTGTTCTGGATCGAAGCCAAGAACGAGAGATCCTCTTCACGGATCGCCTGCCCATCACTGTAGTACCGCAGGCTTATGCCATTACGTTTTGCCCAGCTCTTCGCCTCGGAGAAGGAGGCGAAATTCTCAATTGAGGTCTGGATGCCGAAAGGGGTCACCGTGCCGAGTTGCAGCAATCCTGAGGCAGTTACGCAGAGAACTTCCTTGGCCATCTTATTTAACCCTCACCTGAAGGGGCTTCTTTCCGGAGACAGTCACGGTGTGCTGTTGCACGCCCTCTCGTGCCGCCGCTTGGGAAGGCGTGATCTTGGCGCCTGGAGCGGGAACGAAGCGGTTCTCGTTCTGGGAATAGACGGCGATCGTGGTCCAAGCAGTCGGGATATTCATGAGGCCCTCCGCATGACTTTGATCACACCAAGGGCAGCTTTCTGGGCCTCAGATTTAAGATGGAAGCCATCGCCCATACGGTTGCTCGGATTACGTGCGGGAACCACCCACCACAGGCCGTCGGCCTTCACGAGAGCCAAGCCTGCGCGAGCGATTTTTGCTCTTGGTGGCATGCGGATTTCCGCGATGACGGCGTTAGACATGCGCCGCCTCCTTCCGCTTGGCACGGGTGGGGAGGGGCGGAAGGCAGGCCTTCAGCAGTTCGCTCAAAGGCATTCCCGTTACGGTTGCGATTGCAGGGACCCGGCTTGCCGGGATGCTTCCCTTTCGCTTCCACGACTGAACGGTGGACGGCGAAAGTCCGAGCTTGCGAGCCAGTGAGCGTGTGCCCCCTTGCTCCTCGATGATAACGAGTGCGTTGGTCATGTGCGATTTGTGCGACACATTCACACAAATAGCAATGACTTTTTCGCACAGACATGTGCGGTCATTTCGCACATAGTGGAGAAATGACTGATTTGCCCGTCAACGACCGATTGAAGGCACTGCGCTTACGCGGTGGCTATACCGTCCGCGAGTTTGCTCAGGCCTTAGGGTATGGTGAGCGATACTCGACATACGCCTCGTACGAGGGGAAATATAAAAAACCGTACCTGCCGGTGGATCTGGTCAAGAGCATGTTGCCGCTCCTCTTGGATCGTGGCGATCCGCCGATCACTTCAGGTGAAGTTTGGAGCCTTGCTGGCGTCGCTCCTGGAACGGACGGTATCGCCCCCAGCATCGAACGAGCAGAGCGCATAGAACGGACCAAGAAGCCGAAACACGGCGAAGTCGTCATCAATGAGTTTGACGTGTCACCCCAGGCTGGCGGCGGAGCGCTTGTGGCCGAAAATGGCGGCGACGGAGACATGCATACGTCTCTGGCTACTTGGACGCTGCCTAGGGCATTCCTCGAGAACTACGTTCCAGACAGTTCTGGCCTAGCAGTGGTGCGCGTCATTGGTAATTCGATGGAGCCAGACTTCATGCCGGGCGACCGGGTGCTGGTCGATACGCATCATAAGCTCATGAGCCATGACGGTGTGTATGTGCTTTGGAACGGACACGGAGTGGTTATCAAGCAGCTTCAGCTCGTACCCCGGAGTGATCCTGAGCGCGTTCGCATCATCAGTGTGAACAAGACCTATGACACGGATGAGGTTCTGCTCTCGGAGATTGAGATCAACGGCCGCGTCGTTGGGAAGTGGACTTGGAAGTGAGGGTGGGATGAGCGAAGACGATAAATCTCCGCCGCAGTTTTCATTGGAGGAACTTCAGCTTGATCTGGCCAAGGTGGCATTTCGCTTGGCTGAACTTTCCGAGCTGATCGGAAGGCGGTTAGGCCCCCAAAATTCGCTTATGGCCTCTCCAGATCCGTATCACCTCGGACGCGAAGCGGCACGCATTCGAACTGAGATGATGGACCTGACCGGCAAATTGCTTGGGGAAGAATAGTGAGCAACGAACGCATTCCTATTCTATCTGAATACAGAAAGAAAAAATCCGGCCTCGCGACCGAGGAATCTACCATTGAATTTGGCGGTGGTGGTGGTGATAATGGCGGTATGGACGATCTAACACGACGCGTCGGTGCCCTAGAAACCAAAATGGACAAGGTTCAGGAAGCCTTGGTTTCCATTCAGGTGACGCTTGCGCGGATGGAAGAGAAGGCGGCAACCAAGGACGAACTGTCGAATGTTCGCGTCGAAGTTGCTGAGATGAAGGGGCGCGTAGCCAAACTACCTTCTCTTGCTCAGATCGCTGCCCTGCTCGCTATTGCGGGGGCGATATTCAAGGGACTTTCCTTCATTCACTCTTAACCCCACCCGGCTCCGGCCGGGTTTCTTTTTGTGCGATACGATCGATAAAATCATACATGTGCGATTTTATCGCTTGACGTCTGTGTGACGTTATCGCACATATAGTCCCACACCGCACGAAGCGGCGAGGGAGAACCACAATGGCGAACCTGCCTGACAATTTCTCACAGAGCGCGTTCGATGCCCGCTACGGCGTTGGCAACACGGCTCTGGACGACGAATACGATTACCTGCGCGGATTGCAGGATGCGTATGACGCGATCGACGTTCTGGAAGATCCGAACGACGATCAGCTTTCCGAACTGCTGGCGCTTGAAGACCAGATCCGCGATCAGCGCGTCACCATCTCGATGATGGAGGATGCGTGATGTCCGAAACACTGACGCGCCCGCTATCTTACGATCAGGCCTGCAAGGACCTGGCTCCGGTCTGGGAATATCTGAAAGAGCAGCGCCAGCAGGCCAATTTCCTGCACGGGACGAGGGCAGAACGCGCTCTGAGAGACGAGCGAACCGCTGAAATCGATCGTGTGGAAAAGCGCCTGAATGACTTCGTGGCTCAAGTAACCATCGACTGAACCCAACAGTAAACCACAGGAATTTCTGAAATGCGTGAAACAGCAAACGCCCGAAGTGTGTCTGGTGAACTGGAGTTCTTTCCGCCGGCAGTCCGGCAGGAGATCCTGAACCTTGAGAGCATCATCACCTATCACAGCAATCAGGCGATCATCGCGCCGCTGGAGAATGACCGGCGTGTGGCGCGGGATGTGGTGACGTCCGCCAAGGTTCGCTTAAACACGATCTACGAGCTGCCGAAGATCAAAGCCACGATGCGGACGATCGGATGCGTGGATGCGCGTCTGGCCTTCATCATGATGGAAACGCGGGGGGTGGCATGAGCCAGACCCTGACCCGCGATATCCGCGACGTGGCGAACGAGATCCACGCCAGAGAGGTCAAGCCTGCCATTGATGCCTACATCGCAGCCCTGACCGCGATCCGTGGCGCCAATGACCCGGACGGCCCGACGGTGGATATGATCCTGGCCTGCGAGGCAGCGGCTGCGAAGCTCAAGGGAGCGGAAGGCAATCTCCGCGCCGCGCTGTTTGCTTCGATGAAGGAGAACGGCGTCCTCGACTTCGAGCATGGCGGGATGATCGCTGCCGTTCGGGCTGGATCCACGTCGGCCACGATCAAGGACGAGAAGGCGCTTCGGGCCGCCGCTCCGGAACTTTTCATTCCATCGCCGGACAAGCTGGACCGGGCCGCGCTGACCAAGCGCCTCAAGGCCGGAATGCCTGTTGCAGGCGCAAAACTCTCCACGGGCGCTCCGACGCTCGTCATCAGAAGGGCTTGAGACGATGAACGCGGTTACGACGATGCAGGGACATGCGCCTGCAATCCAGATCAACAGCTTCAGCGAACTGATGCGCTTTGCCGAGATCGCGGCTGGCAGCGGCATGGTTCCGAAGGATTACACCGGCAAACCAGCAGCCATCCTGATCGCAGTGCAGATGGGTTCTGAGCTTGGCCTGGCACCGATGCAGTCCATGCAGAATATCGCGGTTATCAATGGCCGCCCAAGCGTCTGGGGTGATGCCCTGCTTGGCCTCGTGAAGGCTTCTCCGGTCTGCGACGATGTGGTGGAGACGCTGGAAGGCGAGGGCGACAAGATGACGGCCATCTGCGTTGCCAAGCGCAAAGGCAAGTCCCCGGTTGAAGCCCGGTTTAGTGTGCAGGATGCGAAAGATGCAGCCCTGTGGACCAAACAGGGACCGTGGAAGCAATACCCAAAGCGTATGCTCCAGATGCGCGCCCGCGGCTTTGCATTGCGCGATGCTTTCCCGGATGTGCTGCGCGGCCTGATAACGGCCGAAGAAGCCGCCGACATTCCGCAGGATGACTTCCGCAAGAGCGTGTCCAATCAGAAGCCGGTCGATGTCACGCCGCAACGCCAACAGATCCAGGAAGAGCGCCCGGTCGATTACGTCGCGTTCTTCACCAGCCGCCTCAAGGCCTGCCCTGACACCGGATGCATTCTCGCTCTCGAGAAAAAGTGGGAGCAGACGCAGGCCAAAGCCCGCGATGCAGGGCGTCCGATTTCCGAAGAGGTTCTGGCAGACGTCACCGACCTGTTCGCCGATCGCTACGGCTTCCTCCACGAGCAGGAGCGCCAGCAGGCCGACGCCAACGCGGAAGTCCCGGCTGAGGAGATGCCGGCATGAGCATCCTCTTCTTTGATACGGAAACCACGGGCTTTGCGAAGCCCGGACTTCCGACAGGCCATGAAGATCAGCCGCATTGCATGCAGCTTGCGGCGATCCTGACAGACGATCACGGACAGGAAGAGGCGTGCGTCAACGTCATCATCCGCCCGGATGGCTGGACGGTGCCGGAAAGGGCTGCTGCCGTCCACGGGATCACGACGGAGAAGGCGGCACGCTACGGCATCCGGGAGCAGGTGGCGGCCGTTCTGTTCTATGACCTGACGTGCCGGGCCGACCTGCTGGTCGCACACAACATCCAGTTTGACCGGCAGATCGTGGCGACCATGTACGCCCGGGCCAAGCGGTCTGAGTGGAAGCTGCCGGAAGCGCAGTTCTGCACGATGGAAGCCGCCGCGCCTCTGGTGAACCTCCCGCCAACGCCTCGCATGCGGGCAGCCGGGATCATCAAGCCCAAAGCGCCAAAGCTCGAAGAGTGCATTCAGCATTTCTACGGCGAAACGCTTGAGGGCGCGCATGACGCCCTGGTCGATGTCCGGGCCTGCGCACGGATCTATTTCGAAATGAAGCGCATGGGAGAGGCGGCATGACCCACCCCCGCGAGATCAACGAAGACCTGAGCGACGCCATCCGTCGCCAGGCAATCGGGCTGATGCTCGACCAGATTATGGCGGAAAATCCGAGCGCTCCATGGGCTGCCGACCTCCGCCACGACGACAACGAAATCCGCCGTGAGAGCGGCTTGCTGAATGCTGAGAAGTGGAGCGCGTGATGAGCACTGAAACGACGAACAATCCGACTGAAATTACCCTCCTGCGCATTCGTGAATGGGGCGCGTGTGGCAATGGCCGTGACTGGTTCCGTGAAAAGTTTCCGCAGGGTGGAGACTACGGCCTCGTGATGAACGCGCTGTATGACGACAAGCGCTTTGGTGATGCCCAATGGCTCGCGTCGAAGGTCTTTGCAGAAATCAAGGACACGGCCGCCATCGTGGGTAGCGAAGTGAACGCCATCCAGTCCGTGACGAAGGACAAAGATGAGAGTGGGAACGACGCCCAGATCGGCAGCAGCGGGAACTACGCCCGGATCGGCAGCAGTGGGTACGGCGCCAAGATCGGCAGCAGTGGGTACGGCGCCAAGATCGGCAGCAGTGGGGACGACGCCCAGATCGGCAGCAGCGGGGACTGCGCCCGGATCGGCAGCAGCGGGGACTGCGCCCGGATCGGCAGCAGCGGGAACTACGCCCGGATCGGCAGCAGCGGGAACTACGCCCAGATCGGCAGCAGCGGGGACTGCGCCCGGATCGGCAGCAGCGGGGACTGCGCCCGGATCGGCAGCAGCGGGAACTACGCCCAGATCGGCAGCAGCGGGGACTGCGCCCGGATCGGCAGCAGCGGGGACTGCGCCCGGATCAAGTGCGAAGGCGAGAATGCGGTTGTCGCTTCAGCAGGGCAGTGCACTCAGGTCATCTTGGGTGAAAATGGCTGCGCCTCACTTGTCTGGCATGACGGCGAACGCTCACGCTTCACGCATCTCTATGAAGGCGAGGATGGCGTTGAGGCTGGTGTTGCGTACCGGTTGGATGACGCCGGGAAGGTGGTGCGGGCATGACCCCGCACCCGTTCCTTGCTTGGGCCGATAACGCCCTGCGCTCGCTGTCCGCATGGTTCCACGGCGGCATCTACGGGCATGGGTGGAGCTAGCACCGCGACTGACCTGATCCCGAAATTCTGCGAGGCGCTGGCCCTCGTGATCCTGTTCCACCTGGCGGCCGGTCCTCGGCCGGGGAGTGTTTGAGATGACCTTGATCGAATTGATTGATTTTCTCGAAAAGCAAGACCAGTCAAAAGTAATCGCATCTGGATGGGGAGAGGGTTCGGCCCACTCCTATCGAGGATATTATTCCGATTTGGCATTCGAAGCGCGCTCGAACGTTACGATCGCTGACATGCTTGCCGAAGCGAAGTCGGCCCTCGGTAAAGAGTTCGAAGGCTATAAGGGCGGCGAATATGTCATGGGACGACATACGGACTGCTATCTCGCAGAGTATGGCTCTTGCGGTGATGAACTCAGTCGGCCTTTGCTTGAGATAATGTGTGGTGTTGGCCCCATACTCGAACGCGCCATTGCCGAGGCTGTGGCGGCGGAACGGGAGCGGTGCGCGAAGGTGTGTGAGGCGCATTCAAATAGCGCCCTCTGCTCCGCAATGATTGGCGGCCCTGATGCGCAGGGCCTTCAGAACATTTCCCGCGCCCATCAACGGGCTGCCCAATCCATCAGGATCGCCGCGAAATGACCAACGAACAGAACAAGCCGGTTCGGAGCCGGGAAGAGCAGATTGGGGCAATTGCGAATGACTGGATTGCCGAAGGAATGGGGCCGGATATTGCTCACGAGCGTTCGGCTCAGATGGTCCTCGAAGCCGAAGCCCGAGGCGCGGCGGAACAGCGCTGGAAGGATGCGGAGGGGCAGACACCATTTGCGTATGTAGATCCCACTGATATTGAGCAGCCATTTGTTCGGCTAGGGTCTGCGGACATCGAAATACGAAAGACAGCAGCGTGGAGTTATACGCAACCTATATACACCCGCCCCGCCAACGTCGCCGCGATGGAAGCACGGATTGCGGAGTTGGAGGCATGGGCGCGGGAGTTGGAGATGGAAAACACTAGATTGAAAACCGCTCAATTCTACGGTCGCGACGAAGAAGAAGGCGGAAGCAACGATATAAGTAGTTTCTTCGATGACCATGATCCGGGGACGATCTTGGAAATTGATGGATATAGGCACGTAAACACACAATGGGCGCTTTGGGACGGTCATCGAGCGCGTTTCTTTGAGACGGAAGATGACGCCCGCGCCGCCCTTACACGCGAGGGAGGGGTGTGATGGCTGGATCTGTCATCATGCGGACAGGCCACGAAGTTGTGGATGACAGGATCGTCCACAATGACCGGGCCATGTCTTGGGAGGAAGCCGACATGCGTGCAGGGTTCCATCTGGATCGCCGTAAGTCATGGGCCTTTATCCCGGATACGGACAATCTCGGGGTACCCGAGCTTTGCGAGCGAGTATCCTTTTCCACCGAATGCAGTGGATGCGCTGATACCGAGGAATTTTATTCCTCAACTAGTAAAGGTGGCGGCTGTTCCGAGTGTGGCTACACCGGACGGAGCCGCCGAGTATGCTTTGTCCCGCATTTCCCCGCAGGAGACCCGGCATGAGCGGGCGGACAGATACGGAGCGGCTGGAGTGGCTTGGGGAGCAAGACATTGTCGTCGGAGAGCATGCTTCTTACGGGCGCTGGAAAGATGTCGTTTTGTCGCGGTATCAAAGATCATTGCCCGCTGACCTTACAGATATCCGCCGCAGCATCGACCGCGCCATGGACGCGGAGGAACGGGGATGAAGGCTGAAAGCATCCGTCAGGCCGAGATCCTGTGCGAAAGGCTCAGGGCAAGAGGGGATGATGACCTTTGCAAAGAAGCGGCGGCCGAAATCGAAGGGACGCTTGTCGCCTTCGCGGCCTTGGCTGAGACGGTCGAAGATCTGCGGGAACGACTGAAAAGCGCCCTGAAAAATCTCGACAGCACAAACAGACTATTTGCGCGTGTTCCATTGGCTGCACGCCTTGAGGCCGCACACGGGAAGAAAGTGGAGACGCCGAAATGACCAACCCAACAGACCCCAGGATCAATGCGGCGGCGCGGGCACTTTACGAAGGGATGTTCTCCGCGCTGTGGCAGGACGAAACGAGTGAACAGACCAAATCTGACTTTCGTGAGGATGCGCGCCTTGCCCTCAAAGCAGCAGACGCCGCAGCGTGGCGGCCGATATCAGAAGCGCCGAAGGACAGGACGCTAGTCTTGGCCAAGATCCACGATGATTTGTTTCCGCGCATTAGGCCAGAGCGCAAGGATCTAAAGCTCTGGAATGGCCGCTGGGTTGTCGTGTCCCATGCTGGTATCCTTGAGAGCGGCTTTGATCTCGGTTGGACTGTCGCTGCCCCGGTGGGGTGGGGGGGCATGGTGGATGACTGGTTTGTCGGATGGCAACCTCTGCCGGCAGCACCGGTGATGGGAGGGAGTGATGAGTGAGACAGTAACCCCGCGCTGCCTGCCGATCCGAGCGGCAGCGGAATACTTGGGGATCAAAGAGAGCCTGTTTCGTGAACGCGTTGCGCCTGAAATCGCCTCGTTCACCATTGGCACCCGACGCCTCTGGGATCGCAAGATGCTGGACCGGTGGCTTGATCGTCAATCGGGCATTGAGGAAACGGTGGGCAGCGCAAAGCCGCGTACCGCGTTGGATGAGCTTCTGAACACCTAATGGTCTCTGTCCGAGTGAAATACCTGCAACGGCATCGTGGCAGGGACGGGAAGGTGCGTGTCTATTTCAGGCATCCGCATCTTCCGCGTCAGCCGCTTCCATCCGTTGATGATCCAGCCTTCTGGCCCGCTTATCACGCCGCGATTGCCCAGATCCCGGCTGAGGAGCCAAAGCCCACTCGTGGGGTCGGTACGTTTGCCCGCCTGTGTGAGGATTGGCTCAAGAGCAATGCCTTTGTCTCGCTCAAGCCATCTACCCAGGTGGGACACCGCAATATTGTTCTGCGCATGATGCAGGAGGACTTTGCCACATTCCATGTCTCTGACTTCGAGCCGAAACACATCCGCGCCATTATCAACCGGTTCTCTGACCGGCCTGCATCCGGCAATCGCTGGCTGAGGATCTTCAGCATCCTGTTCCGCCATGCCATAGAACAGGACCTGACCCAGGTGGATCCGGCCCGAGATGTTCGGCGCCTGAAGGAAAAAGCCGAAGGCGCACGGGCATGGACCGAAGTTGAGGTTGCGCAGTTTCAAGCACATTGGCCCTTGGGATCACGAGCGCGGACAGCTTTTGCGCTTCTACTCTACACAGGCCAACGGCGTTCCGACGTCGTGAAAATCGGCCCGGCCAGCATCAAGGATGGTATGATCGCCGTCACGCAACAGAAGACCGGGACTGCCCTGATGGTGCCCATCCTGAAGGATCTGGCCTTAGCACTGGCCGCAACGTCAGGGGTAAAGGCCTACTATCTGGAGGTTACGCCCGGCCGAAAACCATCCTCCGATTCGCTCGGCAACCTGATGAAGGATTGGACGCTGGCAGCCGGCTTGCCGTCGGACCTATCTGCTCACGGGCTTAGGAAAACTGCCGCACAGAGGCTGGCGGAGGCGGGATGCACAACGCACCAGATCGCAGCCATCACCGGTCACAAGACTCTATCGGAAGTGGAGCGCTACACGCGGTCAGTGGATCAGAAACGGCTGGCAAAGCAGGCTATGGCGCTACTGGAGGCTGTAAAACCAAATTCCTAAGATTGTAAAACTGGCTGAAAAATGGCTGTTTTCTGCGGGTGAAAATTGTCTCTGGAGGTCCGGGCGGGAATCGAACCCACATACGCGGATTTGCAGTCCGCTACATCACCATTCTGCCACCGGACCTCGGCGGAGACAGGCGCTATATCTCTCTTAGCGCCCGAAGGGTCAAGACCGATAATTGATCTGCGGAAGGATTTTTCTTCTTCCTTCCAACAGGCTATTAAGGACTGATTCACATAATGCTGTGATATAATGCATACTTAAAGAGCAGGAAATCTCATGACTTCAGGATGCAACGGCGCGATGAAACTGAAGGCCCCCCTCGGGCTTGGTCTTCTGTCGCTTCTCCTGAGCGGAACTGCTCTTGCCCAGAAATATGACGGTAGCGGTTCACCGAATTTCATCCCGCACACGCTGCAGGAAGCGCTTTCGACGGCATACCTGACCAATCCGACACTACGCGAGGAACGGGCTCATCTGCGTGCCACGGATGAACAGCTTCCCACGGCTCTTGCAGGATGGCGCCCTACTGTCCAGACCGGACTGAACCTCACTTACTATGATGGCAGTACCAATTATGCCTCGAAAGGTGGCTATCTCGGCAGCTCACGCCGCTATCAGACGCCCGGATACATGGGCAGCGTTGCCATCACCCAGCCGCTCTATCAGGGAGGCAAGACGGTCGCCAACGTGCATGCCGCCACAAACCAGATTATGGCCGAACGCGCCCATCTGATCGAGACGGAACAGGAAGTCTTCACCAATGTCGTAAGTGCCTATGTAGGCATCATTGAAGACGAGCAACTCCTGCAAATCGCCATAAACAACGAACACGTCCTGCAGCAGCAGGTCGAGGCGACCCAGGAGCGTTTTCACGTTGGTGAGATCACCCGGACGGACGTTGCGCAGGCACAAGCGGCCCTTGCCAGCGCTACCGCCGAACGGCAGCAGGCTGAAGGCACGCTCCAGAGCGCACAGGCGACCTACCTCCAGATGGTCGGTATCGCAGCGCCCCCCAATCTGGTCCCCCCCCAGCCTCTCAACCTTCCCGTTCACAGTGAACAGGAAGCAGTGGCTATTGCTGTCCAGAACAATCCTCAGGTCGTTAACGCACTGTTCACCGAAGCCCAGAGCAAGGACAATATTTCTGTCCAGATTTCCCAGATCATGCCCAAGGTTTCGGCGAGCCTGAACTATCAGCATTCCGTCAATCAGGCTTATGGCGACTCACTTCAGGACAACAAGTTCGGCGAGATCGAGTTCACTATCCCCCTTTATCAGGGTGGCTCAGAATACGCCACGATCCGTGGGGCCCGTCAGGATGCACAGGCTGCTCACCGTGAAGTCGATGTCCAGCGCAGGACGGCCCTTCAGAAGGCCGCTTCAAGCTGGCAGCAGATGGTTTCTTTCAAGCAGTCGATTTCCAGCGATCGTATGGCCATTTCGGCAAATGTGATCGCGCTGGACGGCGTTGAGCGGCAGGCCCTCGTTGGAACGAGCACGACGCTCGCGGTGCTTCAGCAGCAGCAGACCCTGCTGCAGTCCCAGCGGACCCTCGTGCAGCATCTTTCAAACCTCGTGACCTCCTCCTATGCCGTCGCAGCCGCGATCGGGCGCCTCACAGCCGTCGATCTCAAACTGGGCGTCCCGCTTTATGACGAAAAAGCCTATTACAATGCGGTCAAGAACAGGCTGTGGGGCCTGAGCGACTATGCGATCAACCAGCCCGGTCGATAAAATTTTTCAATCAAACGGAATATTAACAATCCATGACTTCTTCTGACTCGATCCAGCAAGACCACCATGCCGACGACGCAATGACAGACGTCCTGAGTTCGATCCGGCGTGCTCTTCATGAAGATCCCAAATCGCCTGAATCGACCGCGGAGAAGCCCAGCATGCCGTCCCAGGAAGAAGAACTGACCCTCGATAACTCCATGATGGTCGCACCGCCCGTGACAGCGGCGCCGACCGAGGCCGCTGCCGCTTCCGCATCCGAAGCCCCCCCGGCATCTCAGCCTGCCCAAAGCGAACCGGCCAAGGATGACCTCATGAATGCCCAGACAGTAGCTGCCGCGGAGCGTTCTCTGGATGAGCTTCACGCTGCATTCAGCGGAACTACTCCCCTTGCATCAGACACTGTCATCAGCCGGAGCAGCGGCCTGACGATCGAGGACATGGTGCGAGGCGAAGTCCGGAGCATGGTGCGTACATGGCTGGATGCCCATCTTCCGTCGCTGGTTGAAATTCTTGTCCGTGCGGAAATTGCCCGTCTGCGTCCACGAGAGTAAGAAGGGCGGTGGAAGCACGTTCTTCCACCTGCTGTACTGACTGTCCTGGATAACCATGCTCGAAAAAAGCTTCGTCCCCGCCGATCATGAAAATGCCCTCTACGACGCGTGGGAGAAAAGCGGCGCTTTCCGAGCTCACCCCGACCAGCCGGGTGAGCCTTTTTCGATCATGTTCCCGCCGCCGAACGTCACGGGCACGCTGCATCTCGGCCATTCCCTGAATTTTGTCCTTCAGGACATGCTGATTCGCTGGAAACGTCAGGAAGGATTCAATGTCCTCTGGCAGCCAGGGACAGACCACGCGGGCATCGCCACGCAGATGGTCGTCGAGCGTGCTCTCGACAAGGAAGGCACCAGCAGAACCGCTCTGGGGCGCGAAGGTTTTCTCGAACGCGTCTGGGACTGGAAGCAGGAATACGGCGGCACGATCGTCAAGCAGCTCCGCAAGCTCGGCGCCTCGGCAGACTGGGAGCGTGAGCGCTTTACGATGGACGACGGATTGTCCCGTGCTGTCCGGAAAGTTTTCGTCACCCTTTATAATGAAGGCCTGATTTATCGCGACCGGCGGCTGGTGAACTGGGATCCGAAGTTCCGTTCGGCCATTTCGGACCTGGAAGTGGAAAACCACGAGACCAAGGGGTCCATGTGGTATATCCGCTATCCGCTGGAAGACGGCCGGACCATCACGGTGGCCACAACACGTCCGGAAACCATGCTGGGCGATGTTGCGGTGGCTGTTCATCCTGAGGATGAGCGCTATGCCGATATGATCGGCAAGACCGTAATCCTCCCGCTTACGGGGCGTCGCATTCCTGTTGTCGCCGATCTGCATTCCGATCCGGAAAAGGGCACAGGCGCCGTCAAGATCACGCCGGCACATGACTTCAATGACTTTGAAGTCGGCAAGCGTCACAATCTGCCGGCTCCGACTGTCCTTGATGAAACGGCCTGCCTGTGGATTGAGGAAATCCGCCCTGAGCTGCGCGACGTCGAAGGACTGGCTTCGGTTGCGTTCGTCGAATCCCTGAATGGGCTGAGCCGCGAAGAAGGCCGCAAGCAGGTTGTTGCCGAGCTTGAGCGTCTGGAGTGGCTGGAGAAGATCGAGCCGCACAAGCTTCAGGTGCCACATGCGGAGCGTGGCGGTGCAATCGTTGAGCCGCGCCTGACGCTTCAGTGGTACTGCGATGCCAAGACGCTGTCCGGCCCCGCCGTAGAGGCGGTCGAAAGCGGAAAGATCGCTTTTGAGCCGCGGCAGTGGGAAAACACGTTCCACGCCTGGATGCGCGATATCCAGCCCTGGTGCATCAGCCGGCAGCTCTGGTGGGGACACCGAATCCCGGCTTGGTATGGGGCGGACGGCAAGGTTTATGTCGCGGAAAATGAACAGGATGCGCAGGCCCAGGCTGGCGAGGGCGTAAGCCTTACGCAGGATGAGGACGTTCTGGACACATGGTTCAGCTCCGCCCTGTGGCCCTTCACGACGCTTGGCTGGCCTGACAGGACGGAGGAGCTGGCCCGTTACTATCCGACCAGCGTGCTGGTTACGGGCTTTGACATCATTTTCTTCTGGGTTGCCCGGATGATGATGATGGGCCTGCACTTCATGGATGATGTCCCGTTCCGGACTGTCCTGATTCACGGGCTGGTCCGGGACGAGAAGGGCCAGAAGATGTCCAAGTCCAAGGGCAACGGTCTTGATCCGCTGGATCTTGTGGCCGAGTTCGGGGCGGATGCGACGCGTCTGGCAATCTGTGCGGGCACGGGGCCGGGACGGGATATCAAGCTTGGGCGCAAGCGTGTTGAAGAACACCGCGCCTTTGTCACGAAGCTGTGGAATGCCGCGCGTTTCCTTGAAATGAACGGTGCCCAGCCGACGGAAGACTTCGACCCGGCGAGCGTCAAGAGCGCGCTTGGGCGGTGGATCCTGACGGAAGCGAACGATGCCATCACCGAAGCGGGACGGGCCCTGTCGGTCTATCGTTTCGATGAATATGCCAATTGCTGCTACCGGTTTGTCTGGAGCCGGTTCTGTGACTGGTTCGTGGAGTTCTCGAAGCCCGTCTTTGCGGCGGAAAACGAGGAAACCGCGGAGTTGCGGGCTGTCAGCGCGCATGTTCTGGGGCTGATCCTGCGTCTGATGCAGCCGGTCATTCCGTTTGTGACGGCGACGCTGTGGCAGGAGCTTGGCTATCCGGGCAAATTCGAGGAGATCCGCTGGCCGGAGATCATGACGGTGACCCGGGCCGACGAAGCCCGGGCCGAACTGGACTGGGTGATCCGGCTGATCGGAGATGTCCGGACGGTGCGTTCGGAAATGAACATTCCGCCATCGCAGAAGGCTCCACTTCTGCTGCGCGATGCGGCTCCGAGAAATCTGGAGCGTGCGAAGACATGGGCTGAGGCCATCGGCCGTATGGCTCGTGTTTCGGAAGTCGGCGTGGTCGGAGAGGATGCACCGCGCAATGCGGCCCAGATCGTCCTCGACGAGGCGACTGTTTTCATTCCGCTGGAAGGTCTGATCGATCTTGAGGCTGAACGGGCGAGACTTGCCAAGGAAATAACCCGGATTGAAGGCGAGATCCTCAAGGTCACGCGCAAGCTGGACAACGCGGACTTCGTAGCCCGCGCCAAACCGGAAGTCGTGGAAGAAAACCGCGAACGTCTGGCGACTTTCCAGAGCGATCTGGAGCGGCTGAAGGCGGCTCTGGGGCGTCTTGCCTGAGTTGAAAACGGCCGCCTGCCTTGCAGGAGCCATTCTTGCCGTCATGGCAGGCGTGGCTGAGGCCCGGTCGTTACCGGAGGGGCGAAGCCTTGAGACTGCGACCCTCGCGGGGGAGCGTTTCGAGGTTTCGGTCTTCCGGCCGGCGGCGTGTCAGATCCGGGCCATCCTGTTCGTGCTTGCAGGAAAGAACCGCAACAGCGCCACATATCGCGACGACACGATCCCGCTCGCCAGACATGAATGCAGTCTGGTGTTCGCGCCCGACTTTCCGGTGGCGCGGTTCTCCGTTCAGCAATATCAGCGCGGTGGTTTTCCGGCGTTACAGCAGACGCCTCCTGCGGCGACCTACATGAAGCTGCTGGAGCAGTGGGCGCGGGCGGTTTCCGGCGAGCCGCGCTTGCCGATCATTCTGATGGGGCACTCCGCCGGAGCACAGTATCTGGAACGGGTTGAAGCCTATGCTCCGGGCGAAGAGGTCATGACGGTCATCATGAACCCCGCGACCTATGTGGAGCCTGAAACGGAGACAGCGGTCCCTTACGGGTTCCGCAACTGGCCGGAATCCGGCAATCTTCCAGACCTCAAGCGCTATCTTTCACGAAATATCGCCGTCATTCTGGGAGCTGAGGACACCGAAACGTCCTCAGCCACAGAACATATTCCCGCAGCGACGGAACAGGGCCGCAACCGCCTTGAACGCGGACAGTGGGCCTATGCCCAGGGCCGGGAACAGGCTGAAAAGCTCAATGTTCCCTTTGGCTGGACGATTACGCTCGTCCCGGCGACCGGCCATGTCGCCTCGAAGATGCTGGCGTCCGCCGAATTGCAGGACGCCGTGGAAACTGCGATCAGATCCGCGTCTTCACGATGATCTGCGACAGATCGCGAACGGCGCCATGGGCCGCGCTCGTGGTCATTGCGGCATAGGCCTGAAGGGCTTTCGAGACCACGCGCTCACGGTTCGGCTTCCAGGCGCTGGCGCCACGCGCATTCATGCGCTCGCGGCGGTCGGCAATGTCGGAATCTGAAACGGCGAGGTGCAGAGTGCGGTTCGGAATGTCGATCTCGATGCGATCGCCGTCCTCGACCAGACCAATCAGGCCGCCTTCCGCGGCTTCGGGGGACATGTGGCCGATGGACAGGCCCGAGCTTCCACCTGAGAAGCGGCCATCCGTGATCAGGGCGCAGACCTTGCCCAGACCTTTCGACTTCAGATAGCTCGTCGGGTACAGCATTTCCTGCATGCCGGGGCCGCCCTTGGGGCCTTCGTAGCGGATGACCACGACGTCACCGGCCACGATGCGGTTACCCAGGATAGCCGCTACGGCATCGTCCTGGCTCTCGAAGACCCGCGCCGTTCCCGTGAAGGTCAGGATGCTGGCTTCGACGCCAGCCGTTTTGACGATGGCGCCATCTTCGGCAAGGTTGCCGTACAGCACGGCCAGACCGCCATCCTGCGAGAAGGCATGCGCCTTGTCGCGCAGGACGCCGGCTTCGCGGTCCTGATCCAGTTCGTGGTAGCGGCTGGACTGCGAGAAAGCATGAACGGTCCGCACATTGCCAGGCGCGGCCTTGAAGAGATGAGCGGCCTCTTCGTCGCCGTTCAGGATGTCCCACTTCTTCAGTGCGTCCCCGAGTGTCGGTGCGTGGACAGTCGGAACATCCTTGTGGATCAGGCCAGCGCGGTCCAGTTCACCCAGAATGGCGGGGATGCCGCCGGCGCGATGGACGTCTTCCATGTGCACGTCATTCTTGGCCGGTGCGACCTTGCACAGATTGGGCACACGACGTGACAGGCGGTCGATGTCGTGCATGTGGAAATCGACTTCACCTTCGCGGGCTGCCGCCAGAAGATGCAGGACCGTGTTGGTGGAGCCGCCCATGGCGATATCGAGCGTCATGGCGTTCTCGAAGGCCGCGCGCGTGGCGATATTGCGGGGCAGGACAGACGCGTCATCCTGTTCGTACCAGCGGCGTGCGAGTTCCACGATCCGGCGACCTGCACTCAGGAACAGTTCGCGACGATCGCTATGGGTGGCGAGCAGGGAGCCGTTTCCGGGCAGGGACAGGCCCAGTGCCTCGGTCAGGCAGTTCATGGAATTGGCCGTGAACATGCCCGAGCAGGAGCCGCAGGTGGGGCAGGCGGAGCGTTCGATCTGTTCGGACTCGCTGTCGGACACGTCCGGATTGGCGGCCGCGACCATGGAATCAATCAGGTCCAGCTTGCGCGTCACACCCGGGCCATTGATCTTGCCGGCTTCCATCGGGCCACCGGAGACGAACACGACGGGGATGTTCAGGCGCATGGAGGCCATCAGCATGCCCGGCGTGATCTTGTCGCAGTTGCTGATACACACGATTGCATCCGCGCAGTGCGCATTGACCATGTATTCCACGGAATCCGCGATCAGTTCGCGCGAGGGCAGGGAATACAACATTCCGCCATGGCCCATCGCGATGCCGTCATCCACTGCGATCGTATTGAATTCCTTGGCAATTCCGCCAACTTCCTCGATCGCGGACGCCACCAGGCTACCCATATCCTTCAGATGGACGTGGCCAGGCACGAACTGCGTGAAGGAATTGGCAATGGCGATAATGGGCTTGCCGAAATCGCCATCCTTCATACCCGTCGCCCGCCAGAGCGCACGTGCGCCAGCCATGTTGCGGCCATGTGTGGTGGTGCGGGAACGGTAGGCAGGCATGGAAGATACTTTCATGACGGAAGAAGGCCCTGATCCATAGCGAATCAGGCGCGAGGAAGCCAGTGCAGGAAAGATATGAAAAGCCGCGCTGGCTCCTCTTGCCCGAAAGACTCCGTCCGGTCCAAACTCGCAACAAAAATCAGGAGCCTTTCGTGAGACGTCATTTTCTGAGCCTCGGCACCGCTCTGGCCGCGACATTCCTGTGTGCGGCACAGGCCGCCGAACCCGCCACATCCACCCCTGCGGTCACGCCTGACATGATCCAGACGGGCAGCGACATTCCCGCCCATGTCAGCATGCCGATCGACCAGCGCGATTACATCAAGCGCGACGTGATGATCCCCATGCGTGATGGCATCAAGCTGCATACGGTCATCGTGATCCCCAAGGGTGCCAAGAACGCCCCGATCCTGCTGACCCGTACGCCCTATCATGCCAGCGAACGCGCCAACCGCGTTCCCGATGCCTCGACCATGCGCGCCATCCTGCCGCAGGGGGACGGCGTGTTTGTGGATGAAGGCTATATCCGCGTCTTTCAGGACGTTCGTGGCAAGTATGGCTCACAGGGCGACTATGTCATGACGCGGCCGCCGATCGGCCCGCTGAACCCGACCAAAACAGACGATACGACCGACGCCTGGGACACGATAGACTGGCTGGTGAAGAACCTGCCCGAGAGCAACGGCAAGGTCGGCATGACGGGATCGTCCTATGAGGGCTGGACCGTCGTCATGGCGCTGCTCGATCCGCATCCGGCGCTGAAGGTTGCGGCTCCGGAAAGCCCGATGGTCGATGGCTGGATGGGCGATGACTGGTTCCATTACGGTGCGTTCCGCCAGCCGGGACTGGACTATTTCACGGCGCAGATGACGGAAGCCGGCTCCGGTCCGTCCATTCCCCGCCCGGATGCGGACGACTACACGACGTTCCTCGCCGATGTCTCGACCGGCAATTTCGCGACGAAGGCGGGGCTGGACCAGTTCCCCTGGTGGCGCCGCATGAAGGCCCATCCCGCCTATGACGCCTTCTGGCAGGATCAGGCACTGGACCAACTGATCGTGAAGAAGCCGCTCAGGGTTCCGACGATCTGGGAGCAGGGTCTGTGGGATCAGGAGGATATGTGGGGTGCGATCCATTCCTGGATGAATCTGAAGGCGCATCACACGCAGGTTCCGAACATCCTCGTCATGGGGCCGTGGCGTCATAGTGGTGTGAATTATGATGGCTCCACGCTTGGCCCGCTGCATTTCAACGGTGACACCGCCCTGTGGTATCGCGCCAATGTCATGCGTCCGTTCTTCGATCACTATCTGAAGAACGCGCCTGATCCGCATCTGGATGAAGCCATCATCTACAATACCGGTGAGAACCACTGGGATCACTTCCGCAACTGGCTGAGCGACTGCACCACGACCTGCATGCAGAAGGGTGAGCGCCTGTATCTGCAGCCGGATCATGGTCTGGCCTTCAAGCGCACGCTGCCTGAGACGGACAGTTATGTCTCCGATCCGGCCCATCCGGTGCCTTTCGTCCAGCGTCCGTACATGATGGGCGAGGATCCGCGCTGGAAGGCCTGGCTCGTGACCGACCAGCGGTTCGCCGAAAGCCGTCCGGATGTGCTGACCTACGAAACGCCCGTGCTTGATGCTCCGGTCACGGTATCGGGTGTGCCGACGGCCGATATTTTCGCCAGCACCACGGGAACGGATGCGGATTTTGTAGTGAAGATCATCGATGTCCAGCCCGGTCTGACGCCGGATAATCCGCAGATGGGTGGCTATGAGCTGCCGATGTCGATGGATATTTTCCGCGGACGTTACCGGCAGAGCTTTACGCATCCGTCCGCCATTCCGGCGGGGCAGGTGCAGGAATACCGCTTTACGCTTCCGGCCATGAACCATGTGTTCCAGAAGGGGCACCGGATCATGATCCAGATCCAGTCGAGCTGGTTCCCGCTCTATGACCGCAACCCCCAGACCTTCGTGCCGAACATTTTCGACGCCAAGGCTTCGGACTATCACGTCGCGACCCAGACCATCCACCGCGGTGGCGATCACGCCAGCGCCATCTGGCTCCCGACCGTCGCACCCGCGCAGTAATCCCGCGCGCTTCATGCCATCCGGTAACTCGTCAGACAGGATCAGCCTTCCCATATAGGAGGGCTGATCCTTTTAGCGGAGCATCATCATGACGACCCAACAGTCTTCCATCCTTCTTGGCGCAGGCTGCTTCTGGTGCGTCGAGGCCGTCTTTAGCGGCCTGCGCGGCATCATTTCGGCCGAACCGGGCTATGCCGGCGGCTCCGTCGACAATCCAAGCTATGAAGCCGTCTGCACCGGGCGGACGGGCCATGCCGAAGTCGTAAAGGTCGTGTTCGATCCGGCTGAAATCGGCCTGGAAGATGTCCTGCGCGTGTTTTTCACGACGCATGATCCCACCCAGCTCAACCGGCAGGGCAACGATGTCGGCACGCAGTACCGCTCCGTCATTTTCGGGGATGCCACCCAGCAGGAAACAGCCCGCAGGGTGCGGGCCGAAATTGAGTCTGAAGGCATCTGGCCTGATCCGATCGTGACCTCCATCGAAGGGCCCGCCCATTTCTGGCCGGCTGAGGAAAAGCACCACGACTATTTCGCCCGCAACCCGCAGACGGCGTATTGTGCGGCAGTGGTGGCTCCCAAGGTCGCCAAGGCCCGCAAGCTTTACCGCGACCGCCTCAAGCAGCCTGACTAAGGCGGAGTATAGGTGCTTTGTCGCGGAGCGTTTTTCGGATACCGTGACAAACCATGACAAAGACACCTTCTTTCCCGCCGCTCCGTACCCGCCAGGCCCGCTATGAAGCCGGCGTGGCCCTGCGCAAGACCGTCAAGCGCAGCAGCCACGCCCTGTGGGTTCCGCCTGCAAAGCGTCCTGATCCGATCGGGATCCTGCTGCAGCAGGGGAAGAGCCGGATCGCGGATCTGCTGCCGATCCGCCATCAGCGCATGAAGGCCTCGCCCTTCGCGTTCCTGCGGGGGGCAGCGGCTGTCATGGCGTCTGACCTGTCCTTCACACCAAAGACCGGGTTGCGGGTGCAGTCCTGCGGGGACTGCCATCTGGACAATTTCGGATGCTATCCGTCTCCGGAAGGGCTTCCGGTCTTTGATATCAACGATTTCGATGAAACCGCTCCCGCGACGTTCGAGTGGGACCTCAAGCGTCTGGCGACGAGCCTTGTTCTGGCGGGGCGCGAGGCCTCGCTGTCTGAAAAGCACTGCCGTCGTCTGGCGGTCTCGGCTGTTCAGCATTACGTCGATGAAATTGCCCGTCTGTCGAAGCTTCCGCCGCTTCAGGCCTGGAACGAACGGATCGATGTGCGGGCGGTCATTGACGGGATCGTGGACGACAGGATCCGCACGGGCATGATGGAGAAGATCCAGTCCGAACTCGGGGCCATTTCCGGTCATTTCGGCATGATCGATCCCAAATCCGCAGGACGCCTGAAAGAACATCCGCCTTTCGTCACACGCCTGCCACAGCACAATGACATCGTCCGTGGCGCCTTCGCACGCTATGTCAGCGACCTGCCGCCCGAACGCAGGATCGTTCTGGAGCGCTATGCCCTGCAGGACGTGCTGTTCAAGGTCGTCGGCATCGGCAGTGTCGGGACGTTCTGTGCGCTCGGACTGTTCACGACCGCCGATAATGAACCCCTGATCCTTCAGATCAAGGAAGCCCAGACCTCCGTTCTCGAACCTTTCCAGGGCGCTGTGGACCTGCCCAACCACGGGGAGCGGGTCGTCACTGGCCAGCGCATCATGCAGGCCAGTTCGGATACGTTCCTGGGCTGGACGCACACCACCGGAAAGCGCACGACCGACCAGACCGGACGCAAGGCCGGTGGGGGCCGGGACTTCTATGTGCGCCAGACCAAGGATGTCCGTCTGGCCATGATCGGCGAGAAGATCGAGGACGCGCTTTTACCGGAATATGCCGCACTCTGTGGGAGGACCCTGGGCCGTTCACATGGCCGCTCCGCCGATCTGCCCCTGCTGGCCGGCTATCTGGGGAAGGGACATTCCTTTGCACGCGCTATTGCCGATTTTGCAGTGCTCTATGCGGATCAGAGCGAGAAGGACTGGAAAGCCTTCACGCAGGCCATCGCGGACAAGCGCGTCTGCTGCGCCTGAGGCGCGAGCTTATTCCTCGTTCTCCAGATGGAAGCGGTCGGATTCCTCGTCATAGTCGAACAGCTCGGCATAGCGGGCCCAGCCGATGGCCGTGGTGAGGGTCTGCCGCGCATAATCGGGTGACATGCTCTCTTCCATGGCCTTGCGGAAGCGGGCGGCGTCCACGGTGTGGCTCGAACGCTCGTCCAGCGTACTGCGGATGGAACGCAGCAGGGGCAGGTGATGCAGGAGCGCTTTGCGCATCAGATCCTTGCGGGTGTCGGAATCGCCTTCGACAAAGGCCTGACCATCGGGCGTCAGCAGAATGTCGCCATCCTCAAGCTCCGCCAGATCCAGAAGCTGAAGTGACTCACCCAGCGGCAGGAGGTCATCCAGCGTCATCTGGAGGCGCTGTGCCAGTTCGGGCAGATCGGCCCGTCCTGAGAGCGGCTCACTTTCCAGCACTTCCATCAGTCCGACCAGAACCTCGACCGCCAGATCCGGCAGCACGATGGAGAAGGGCGGAAGCGCTGTGGCCGAGGCAACGGGTGGCTGGACGGGGTCCGCCTCGGAAACGATGGGCGCGCGGCGTGTCATGAGTGCGTAGATCTGGTCCACGAAGCGGCGGAAATCCTCGTCGTCGCGGTTGCGCGGATGCGGGAAAGGAACTGCGATCTCGTGTGTTACGCGACCGGGGCTGGAGGAGAAAATGAGGATGCGGTCGCACATCAGAACCGCTTCTTCGATCCCGTGCGTCGCCAGAAGCATGGCTTTGAGGGGCAGGCGCTTCTCGTCCCACAGTTCGATCAGATCGGTCCGCAGGTTTTCGGCACTCAGGACATCCAGCGCCGAGAACGGCTCGTCCAGCAGGAGCAGGGACGGCTGAAGCGCGAGCGCGCGCGCAAAGGAGACGCGCTGGCTGAGGGCTTCGGACAGTTCCTTCGGATAGGCATTCTCGTAGCCTTCAAGCCCCATAACCTCGATGGCGGCGTCGGTCATGGCTTCGCGCTCGGCACGGGGCAGGCGGCGCATTTCCAGACCCAGCGCCACATTCTGCCGCAGAGTGAGCCAGGGAAAGAGCGCGCCGGACTGAAAGACCGTCGCCACACCATCCAAGGGGCCTGTTACGGGCGCACCCTGCCAGAACACCTGTCCTGACATTGGCGGGGTCAGGCCGGCCATGATCCGCAGCAGGGAGGATTTCCCGGAGCCGGAACGCCCCAACAGACCCAGTATTTCACCCGTCCGCACATCGAAGCTGACATGATCGAGTACGACCAGATCCGTGCTGCTCTCCTTGAGATAGGTCTGGCGACATTCGCGAAGGGACAGGAGAGATTTCATGGGTCTGTGGATTTCAGCCTGAGGTTCAAATCGTATATTTCTGGGCCGCATTCACGGCGAGAGGTTGCAGGACCAGTCGATCCAGCAGCATGGAAAGAAGCGTCAGCAGCATCAGCGCGAGGATCTGCGCCGCCACGGCCCCGCTCAGGGCCTCGGAAAGCAGGGCGGCCCCAAGGCCGCTATCGGACGGCACGAAAGCCTCCGCCACCATCACCGCATTCCAGACCGGTACCACCGCCGTCAGCAGGCCGCCGCACAGTTCCGGCGCGATGGCAGGAAGCAGAAGGCGCCGCCACAGCAGGACACCCCGCAGCCGCAGACCCGCCGCAACCTGTCTCAGACCTGAGGGAATGGCTTTCGCCGCGTCGAGCACGACGATCCCGACCAGCCAGTGCGCGCCCAGAAAAAGCAGGATGACCGGTGAATCGAGCCCCAGCTCCCGACAGAGCGGATAGAGGAGCACGGCCGGAAAAAGACCGCAGGCCATCACAGCCATCCGGCAGACATTGCGCAGGGAGGATCCGTGCTCGCTGATCACAAGACCCAAGGGAACCCAGACCAGTACACACAGCAGCAGCGTCCCACAGACATGCGAAAGCGTGAGCACGCTCTCGGCCAGATCCGCGGGAACCTGCCCCAGAAGGCCGGCGTGATAGACCGCATAAACCAGAAGAAACAGGGAAACGACAGGCAGGAGCGCCTCTGGAAGCTCCCGGACTGTCCTGTGGCGCTCGGGCAGGATGCTGCGCGGACGACCCAGGCGCCAGTTCCCGATCCAGACGAGGGCATCACTCACGCCTCCGCTGAGCCAGAGCATGAGCTTTGTGCGCCGCCAGATCGTCAGTAACCAGGATTGCGGGCGTGCGCGTTCCTCGAACGGGCCTTCGGGCCGATAACGCTGCGCCCAGCCCACCATGGGACGCATGAGAGCCTGATCGATCACGAGGATCAGCAGAAGAATGATCCCGGAAACTTCGACGATCCGGAGCGGATGATGGTCCAGCATGGCCTGCAGGGCGTCTGCACCACATCCGCCCGTTGCCTGATGGCTCATCAGCATCATCAGACCTTCGGCGGACAGCAGCCGGACCCAGAAAGCCGGCATGGCCTGCATGGCTCTGAAGGTCGTCAGGGGTACGGCGACTGGCATCTGAAGGCGCCAGAAACGCTGCCAGCCCGTCATGCGCAGGCCGGTTGCGACTTCATCAAGCGCGGGGGGAAGCGTGTCTTCCGCGTCGAGCACGGCCGTCACGATCCGCCAGATCATGCTGGACGCGGCAACCAGCATGATGGTCAGGGTCGGGGGAAAGAGCGCAGCCAGGATTCCGATCAGGCCGAGGCCCGGCACGGCACGGGCGACAGAGAGGGCGGGGATGAGAAATGCCCTGAAACGGGGCCACTGGCACGCCGCACCTGAGAGAAGCAACGATGCTGCCACCACAATCAGCAGAGACAGGATCACATGCAGGACGGTCAGCCCCGCCATGTCCCACAACGGCAGGGGCGCAGCCGGTGGCATGGCGGACAGGACAGGCGCGACAGAAGCGCGGGGCAGCACCAGAAGTGCAAAAGCGGTCGCGCAGAACAGGATCGAAAGTTCGATGCCGCTCATGCGCTGGCGCCAGCGATGCATGATCCGCATGGGCATGGCCATCGGGCTGCCCGTCATGATGCGCGCGATCCTTCCTCTTGATGGAAACCAGAGGTTAGAAAGAGACGTCTGGAAGGCTCAAGTGTTTTCTGCATGTCACCGGCCGGATCAGTGGCCGGTGCTGCCAAAGCCGCCCTCGCCACGCGCCGTCTCATCCAGCGTCTCGACTTCCGTCCAGCGCAGGCGGGAGACGGGGGCCAGCACGCCCTGCGCGATCCGGGTGCCACGCTCGACAGTGAAGGGTTCGGTGCCCGCATTCATGACGATGATGCGAAGCTCGCCGCGATAGTCTTCGTCGATGGTGCCAGGCGAATTGGGCAGTGTGATGCCATGCTTGAGAGCCAGACCCGAGCGCGGGCGTACCTGAAGCTCGTAGGCGGGCGGCAGGGCAATGCACAGCCCGGTCGGCACCAGAACGCGCTCACCCGGAGCGATCGTCATGGGGGCGTCCACTGCGGCCAGGAAATCGAATCCTGCGGCACCGGCGGTCGCATAGGCGGGAAGGGGAAGGCCTTCGGAATGAGGCAGGCGCGTGATGCGCACATCAATCAGGTCTGTCGTCATGGCCTCTGTCTTATCCCGGATTGCGATCCCTATGAAGATGGGTCAGCGAAGAACGCGGCAATCCTCTGCGCGATCTGTTCCGCGACATCCGTTTTGTCCATTTCCGGCCAGCTCTGAACGCCATTGTCGTCGATCAGGCTGACGGTATTGCGCATGGCGCCGAACACGCCCTGACGCACATCATTGGCCACCAGCCAGTCGCACCCCTTGCGAAGACGCTTGGCCTGGGCGTTGTCCAGAACGTCATCCGTCTCGGCGGCAAAACCTACGACAAGACGCGGGCGTTGTGGAGCGCGGCAGAGCGTTGCCAGAATATCCGGGTTTTCCACCAGTTCGAGTCTGGGTGGTCCATCACCCGTCTTCTTGATCTTGCCCGGGGCCAGTTCCTTTGCGCGCCAGTCGCTGACGGCGGCGGTGCAGACGGCAGCATCGACCGGCAGAGCTGCTTCACAGGCTGCCAGCATCTCGCGGGCGGTCTGAACGGAGATGCGATGGACGCCGTCAGGCACGGGGATCGAAACCGGTCCACTCACAAGTGTGACGTTCGCGCCCCGTGCCGCCAGAGCCGCCGCAATGGCATAGCCCTGTCGGCCGGAAGAATGGTTGGACAGGAACCGCACGGGGTCGAGCGGTTCGACAGTCGGGCCAGCCGTCACGAGAATGCGGCGTCCGGCCAAAGAGCGGTCCGGCATCAGGATATGCAGGATGGCGTCGCGGATCGCGGACGGCTCACTCAGACGGCCCGCGCCGACTTCTCCGCAGGCCATGGCTCCCACGTCTGGTCCGACGATGGAAACGCCGCGTGCTTCGAGAACTTTCAGATTGGCCTGCGTCGCGGGATGTTCCCACATCCGCACATTCATGGCCGGGGCCAGAAGGATGGGGGATGTGGTCGCGAGCAGAAGGGTGGTCGCCAGATCATCCGCAAGACCATGGGCCATGCGCGCCATGATGTTAGCGGTGGCGGGACAGACGACCACAAGATCCGCGCTCCGGGCGAGGGCGATGTGCCCGATCTCGCTTTCCTGCGTCGGCTCGAACAGCACGTCATGCACGCGCTCGCCCGCCAGTGTCTCAAGGCTGAGCGGGGTGACGAAAGCCTTGGCGGCCTTGGTCATGACGGGCGTGACGGCAATGCCCTCAGCCCGCAGCAGCCGCACCAGCTCAAGCGCCCGGAACGCCGCAATGCCGCCCGAGACGATCAGCAGGACGCGGCGCATGGTCTTACAGACGCCAGCCGGAATGGATGGCGGCAATGCCACCCGAGAGATTACGGTACTGGACCTGCTCAAGCCCGGCATCGCGCATCATCTGTGCCAGCGTTTCCTGATCGGGGAACATGCGGATGCTCTCGGCGAGATACTGGTAGCTCTCGGAATCCTTGGCGATGATCTGGCCCATCTTGGGCAGAACCTGGAAGGACCACATATCATAGATCGGCGCGAGCGCTGCGATCTCGACCTGTGAGAACTCCAGGCAGAAGAAGCGTCCACCCGGCTTGAGGACACGACGCGCCTCACGCAGCACGGCCGACTTGTCCGTGCAGTTGCGCAGACCAAAGGCAATCGTCACGCGGTCAACAGAGCAGTCGGGCAGGGGGATGGCTTCCGCGTCCACGACGCAGACCTCGATCTTGCCGATCAGCCCGGCCTTGATGGCGCGGTCACGTCCCACGGAAAGCATGGCGGCATTGATGTCGGATAGGATGGCAGGGCCACCGCCGGCACGGAGCCAGCCAAAGGTGATGTCACCCGTACCACCAGCCAGATCCAGCAGCTTCATGTTCGGGCGCGGATTGAGCATGCCCACGAAAATGCGCTTCCAGACGCGGTGAATACCCAGCGACATCACGTCATTCATGATGTCGTATTTCCCGGCGACGCTCTCGAACACCTCCCGGACCATCGTCTTCTTCTGGCCGCGCGGAACACTCCGGTAGCCGAAATCGGTGGTGTCCTCGGCGTGTGCGGAGGACTGGAAGGGCGAGGCGTTGTGTTCTGCACTATCGGTCATGGGGCAATCGATATATCGTTGAGGCCAGCCATGCCAGAGCTTCCAGAAGTCGAAACCGTCATGCGCGGATTTCGTGATGCCTTTGAAGGGCACCGAATCAGCCATGTTTCCGTCAATCGTCCCGACCTTCGTTGGCCGTTTCCCGCTGATCTGCGGGAAAAACTGGAAGGCCATCACGTTCTCTCATTCCGCAGGCGCGCGAAGTATATTCTCATGCGTCTTGAAGGCGGGTGGAGCATGCTGCTGCATCTGGGCATGTCGGGCCGACTCACGATTGGCCGGGCGGGGACAAACGCGACTCCGCCAGCACACGAGCATCTGGTCCTTGAAACGGACAGCGGCGCGAGGGCAGGGCTGGTTGATCCCCGGCGCTTCGGCATGGTCGATCTTGTGCGGACAGCTGAAGAAGACAGTCACCGCCTTCTGGCCCATCTGGGAATGGAGCCTCTTTCGGACGCCATGACCAGTCCGGCACTGGCGGACCTGTTCCGGGGCAGGCGCTCGCCTATCAAATCTGCGCTGCTGGATCAGAAACTGATCGCAGGTCTAGGCAATATCTATGTGTGCGAGGCGCTGTTTCGCTGCGGCATTCATCCCGAGCGGCAGGCCTGTACCCTGACGGGAAAAGAGACCGCCGCTCTTGCAGAGGCCATTCCACAGATCCTGGAGCAGGCCATCGCGTCCGGAGGATCGTCTCTACGCGACTATGTGCAGGCTGACGGCACGAAAGGCGGCTTTCAGGACCTGCATCTCGTCTATGGACGCGAAGGCGCTCCATGCCCCAACTGCGGCGCGGGGAGTCCGATCCAGCGCATGACGCAGTCAGGCCGTTCGACGTTCTTCTGCCCGACCTGCCAGAAATAGGCAGCGTGACAGGAAGATGCCCCCATCCTGTGTAAAATGTGCAAAACGCTTGACGGGACCCGTCCGGACAGAGTAGACGGCGCCAACCATTTACGCGACCAAAACGCAAACTGAACCGAAAGATCCATGGCAAACACAGCTTCTGCCCGCAAGCGTATCCGTCAGAACGAACGTCGCCGTGAGCGCAACGTTGCCCGCATGTCCCGCATGCGTACGTTCATCAAGAAGGTTGAACTCGCCATCCAGGCCGGTGACAAGTCCGCTGCTGCCGAGGCCTTCAAGGTTGCACAGCCGGAAATGCAGCGCGCAGCAGGCAAGGGCGTGATTGCCAAGAACACGATCAGCCGCAAGCTGTCCCGTCTGTCCGCCCGCGTGAAGGCTCTGGCAACCGCCTGAGCTTCACCTTCGGGTCGGAACTGAAGAACGCGCTCCCCTCCAGGAGCGCGTTCTTTTTTGACTGCAGTTCCTGACATCTTTTTCCCAAGCATCTGACCCCGGGTTGCCGATGGGGAACACCCTCATGACATCCCGCTGAACCCTTCGTGTTCCAGCTTGCTTCGGGCTGAGCAGACGCCTATTCTGGGGGTTCGACAAAAAGGTATCGGATGCTCTGGCTTCTCCGGAAATTCGCCAGCTTTTCTGCTGCAGATTTCTGTCGAGAGCATAATCGCCCTGCGCGCAGGGAACCACAACTGATACCCGCCCCGTGCGGGAATGGATATGAAAGGGGGTACAATGGTGGAAAACGCTCAGTATCTGGACGCCAGCGCCTCCGCCCCCGGTTCGACGACACCGCTGGAAACCGCCTGGATCCGCGTTCGTGAGAAACTGAAGAGTGAGGTTGGCGAGGTCGAATACCGGACATGGCTCCGGCAGATCGTTCTGGGACCACTCGAAGAAGATGAACTGACCCTCTACCTGCCCACGCGCTTCCTGCGCGACTGGGTCCGCAGCCAGTATGAGGAGCGCCTTCAGACGCTCTGGCGTACCGAGCGCGAGGACATCAAGGGGGTGGAGCTTCAGGTCAAGCGTGGGCTGCCTGAAGTCTCCATGGGCGACGCAGAGGACGGGGAAGATGGTCCGGTCGAGGGGCATGAACTCGCGCCGCAGGCTGCTGCTCCCGAAAATCGCAGCGATCTGGCCGTTCCGCTCGATCCGCGTTTCACGTTTGATACCTTCATCGTCGGCAAGCCCAACGAATTTGCCTATGCCTGCGCCCGCCGTGTGGCGGAAAAACCGTCGAGCCCAGGCTTCAATCCGCTGTTCCTGTATGGCGGAGTCGGCCTTGGCAAGACCCATCTGATGCACGCCATCGGAACGGAGCTGACCCGGACTGGCAAGGTCTCCGTGGCTTACATGTCCGCGGAAAAGTTCATGTACCGCTTCATTGCGGCGATCCGTTCGCAGTCCACGATGGAGTTCAAGGAACAGCTCCGTTCTGTTGACGTGCTGATGATCGATGATCTCCAGTTCCTGATCGGCAAGGACAATACCCAGGAAGAATTCTTCCATACATTCAATGCCCTCGTCGATGCCGGTCGCCAGATCATCGTCAGTGCCGACAAAAGCCCGTCTGACCTGTCAGGCCTTGAAGACCGTCTGCGGACCCGTCTGGGCTGTGGCATGGTCGCAGACATCCATGCCACGACCTTCGAGCTGCGCATTTCCATTCTGGAAGCCAAGGCCAAGGCTTCGGGCACGCATGTTCCGTCCAAGGTTCTGGAATATCTCGCCCACAAGATCACGACCAATGTCCGTGAGCTTGAAGGCGCGCTCAATCGCCTGATCGCCCATGCTGATCTGGTTGGACGTCCTGTGACGCTCGATACGACGCAAGATGTTCTCAAGGACATGCTGAAGGCGCACGATCGCCGCGTGACGATCGAGGAAATCCAGCGCAAGGTCTCCGAGCACTGGAATATCCGTCTGACAGACATGTCCTCGGCCCGCCGTGCCCGTGCGGTGGCACGCCCGCGTCAGGTGGCCATGTATCTGGCCAAGCAACTGACGAGCCGGTCTCTTCCGGAAATCGGACGCAAATTCGGCAACCGCGATCACACGACCGTCATGCACGCCGTCAACCGCGTGACCGAGCTGATGGATCAGGACACATCCTTCGCCGAGGACGTGGAACTGCTGCGCCGGATGCTGGAAGGCTGACCCGCCCGGACCTCCGATCCCTCTCTTTCCCGAGGGACGGGGGTCTGCTAGGTTCTCTCAATTAATTCAAGATCTTCGCCGAGGCTCGGAATGAAATTCAAGGTTGACCGTACCCTGCTGCAACGGGCTCTGGCGCATATTCATGGCGTTGCGGAAAAGCGGAATACCATTCCCATCCTGGCCAACGTCCTGATGAGCTACGAAGATGACGTTCTGCGCCTGACGGCAACGGACATGGAAATCGCCGTCGTGGAAGATGTTCCTGCGAGCGGCGAGCGCTCCGGCTCCACGACCGTTCCGGCTGCGGTGCTCTTTGAGATCGTCCGCAAGCTGCCTGATGGCGTTGCTCTGGAGTTCGACCATCAGGACAGCGAGGCTCCGCTCGCCCTGCGTGCCGGCCGTTATGCCACCAGCCTGAACGTACTGCCGGTTGATGATTTCCCGGCCATGGTCGCTGGTGATCTGCCGCATCGTTTTTCGATCCCGGCTGCAACGCTCCGTGGTCTGATCGACCGTACCAAGTTCGCTATTTCCAACGAAGAAACCCGTTATTATCTGAACGGCATCTATCTGCACGTGGCAGAAAATGGCGCCGTTCCGATGCTGCGTGCGGTGGCTACGGATGGCCATCGTCTCGCCCGCGTCGAGACGGATCTGCCGGAGGGTGCGCGCGGCATGCCGGGCGTCATCATCCCGCGCAAGACCATCAACGAACTGCGCAAGCTGCTCGACGAAGGGGCGGCCGATCTGGAAGTGTCGCTGTCCGACACCCGTATCCAGTTCCAGGCCGGTCCCGTTCTTCTGACCTCCAAGCTGATCGACGGCACCTTCCCGGAATACGAGCGCGTCATTCCCAAGGGCAATGACCGCATCCTGCGCGTTGGAAAGCGCGACTTTGCAGCGGCCGTTGGTCGCGTCGCGGCTATCAGCCAGGAGCGTTCGCGCCCGGTCAAGCTGTCCATCACGCAGAACATGCTGAACCTGTCCGCCACAAGTCCCGATCAGGGTGTGGCGCATGAGGAGCTGGACGAAAACGCCGTCTCCTACGATGCGGCACCGATCGAAATCGGCTTTCAGGCCCGTTACCTGACGGACATCACCGATCAGATCGACGTGGAAGTGGAATTCGCATTTTCCGACAGCTCTGCTCCTACCATCGTCCGTGACACGGCATCGCCTTCGGCGCTGTATGTCCTGATGCCCATGCGGGTCTGAGCACGAGCCACGATTGAAACTGACCCGGCTCGCGCTGACGGATTTCCGGAACTACACCCATACCGTCTGGACCCCGGAAGCCTCCATTCTGGTTCTGACGGGGGAGAACGGGTCCGGAAAGACCAATCTGCTCGAAGCCGTTTCCCTGCTGGCCCCCGGTCGGGGCCTGCGGGGGGCAGCACTTCCCGCTTTGTGCCGCCAAGGCGCAGAACGATGGGGGGTTGCGGCCACGATCCAGTCCGGCTTGGACGAATTCCGGATCGGCACGGGGAGCGATCTGAGCGAAAAACAGCGCCGGACATTCCGCCTCGATGGGGAAAACATCCGCTCCCAGGCTCTGATCGGCCAGAGGTTTTCCTGTGTCTGGCTGACGCCCCAGATGGACCGGCTTTTTCAGGAAGGCTCCAGCGGCCGGCGGCGGTTTCTGGACAGGCTGGTCATGGCGCTGTCTCCCGATCACGGACGCCAGATCGCAGCGCATGACCGCTCGGTCGTCAGTCGAAACAGGGTTCTGTCTGAACGTCCGAACGAGGCGGAATGGCTTACTTCCATAGAAGATTCCATCGCCCGTCATGCGGTCGCAGCGTCTGCGGCGCGGCTGGCGCTCATCGAGAGCATGAACGCCCATCCTTTTGAAAATGATGGATTTTCTGCCAGCACGCTGCATCTGGACTGTGCCATCTCAAGCCGCCTGGCAACCCAGCCGGCCCTCGAGGTTGAAGACTGGATCAGGAACAGCCTGCGACAGGCCCGCACCGAAGACCGGCAGCGTTCCACGACATCCGTCGGCGCCCATCGGGCCGATTTCACGCTTTCGGACACCGCCACGGGACGTCCTGCCGAACTTTCGAGCAGCGGTCAGCAGAAGGTCATGCTGACTGGCACGATCCTGTCCCATGCGCGGCTGATGACACAGGAACGGGGATACGCCCCGGCCATCCTGCTTGATGAACCCCTGCTTCATCTGGACGAGATGCGACGACATGCGCTCCTCGACAGCCTTGAGGGGCTGCGGGCGCCTGTCCTGATTACGGGCACGGATGCCGAGGCATTCGCGCCAATCGCAGGCCGCGCCCAGTTTTTTTCCGTCAGGAACGGCACCATATCCCCTTCCTGATACGCCGCCGCCGCTGGCCTAAATGAATGGCAGGGGCTATACTGATCCATCAGTTATTCAGAGTACCACGGAGACCGTCACGCGCATGTCAGAGACCCAGAACCAGCCCGAGATTCCTGGCGCAGACGGTGAAGATTACGACGCTTCCTCCATCTCGGTCCTGAAGGGGCTGGACGCCGTCCGCAAGCGTCCAGGCATGTATATCGGCGATACCGATGACGGCTCAGGCCTGCATCACATGGTCTTCGAAATCATCGATAACGCGGTCGATGAAGCCCAGGCCGGCCATGCGACCTACTGCATCCTGACCCTGAACGGGGACGGTTCCGTATCGGTGCGGGACGACGGTCGTGGCATTCCGACCGATCTGCATCCCGAAGAGGGCATCAGCGCCGCCGAAGTCGTGCTGACCAAGCTTCATGCCGGCGGCAAGTTCAACCAGAACTCCTATAAGGTTTCCGGTGGTCTGCACGGTGTGGGTGCGGCCGTGGTGAACGCCCTGTCCGAATGGATGGAAGTGCGGATCTGGCGCAACGGACTGGAGCACAAGATCCGCTTCCAGCATGGCGAACGCGACGAGGCCCTGCATGTCATCGGCCCGTCCTCCGAAGACCGGGGCACACTGGTCACGTTCAAGCCCAGCAAGCAGACCTTTACGAAGGTCGATTTCGATATTTCCATTCTTGAACGCCGCGTCCGCGAGCTTGCATTCCTGAATTCGGGCATGCTGATCATCCTGCGGGACGAGCGTCATGCCGAGCCGAAGGAACTGCGCTTCCACTATGATGGTGGTCTGAGCGCGTTCGCGGAATGGCTTGATTCTTCAAAAACTTCCATCGTCACGCCGCCCATTACGGGCGAGATCGACAATCCCGAAAGCGGCATCCGTGTCGAGTTCGCTCTGACCTGGAACGACAGCTATCACGAGACGATGCTGTGCTTCACCAACAACATCCCGCAGCGCGATGGCGGTACGCATCTGGCCGGTTTCCGTCAGGCCCTGACGCGCGTTGTTGGCAAGTATGCTGAAGGTGTGGCCAAGCGTGAGGCGGGATCGCTGACGGGCGAGGACATGCGCGAAGGCATGACGGCTGTCCTGTCCGTGAAGGTGCCGGATCCCAAGTTCTCTTCCCAGACGAAGGACAAGCTCGTCTCGTCCGAAGTCCAGCCTGTCGTCCATGCTGCGGCGTCCGATGCGATCTCCCATTGGTTCGAGACGCACCCCAAGGAAGCGAAGGCCATCGTCGCCAAGATCATCGACGCTGCCAGCGCGCGTGAAGCTGCGCGTCGTGCACGCGAACTGACGCGACGCAAGGGCGTGCTGGATGTCTCGTCGCTTCCGGGCAAGCTCGCGGACTGTCAGGAGCGCGATGCGTCCAAGGCTGAAATCTTCATCGTCGAGGGTGATTCCGCAGGTGGCACGGCCAAGCAGGGACGGGACCGTCGCTTCCAGGCCATCCTGCCGCTGCGCGGAAAGATCCTGAACGTCGAGCGTGCCCGGTTCGACCGGATGCTGGGCTCGGCGGAAATCGGAACGCTGATTACAGCTCTTGGCACCGGCATCGGTCGGGGTGAAGTCGATCAGGGCGGTTTCTCGGCCGAAAAACTGCGCTACCACAAGATCGTCATCATGACCGATGCTGACGTCGACGGTTCGCATATTCGCACGCTGCTGCTGACGTTCTTCTTCCGTCAGATGCCGGAACTGATCGAGCAGGGCTATCTCTACATTGCCCAGCCGCCGCTTTATCGCGCCAAGCGCGGTCAGGAAGAGCGCTATCTCAAGGATGACGCCGCTCTTGAGCAGTACCTGCTGGACAAGGCGCTGGCGAATGCAACCCTGCGCTTTGCGGATGGCCGTGAACTGACAGGCGAGGCTCTGGCCGAGGAAGTTGCGTTCCTTTCGGCTGCCGCCCGTCGCCTTCAGAGCATTGCTTCCAAGGTTCCCGTCTGGGTCATGGAGCAGGCCGCCATCTCGGGCGTTCTGGACAGCGATATCGCTGTCGCAACCTCACGGATGCCCGAGTTCCAGCAGCGTCTGGATGGAGCTTCGCTACCCAATGAGCGCGGCTGGAAAGTCTCCATTTCGGAAACCGGTCTGGAATGTGCCCGCTCCGTTCGTGGCGTGGGCGAAGTCTACCGGATCGAGCCTTCGCTCCTGCGCTCGGCGGAAGCCCGTTGGCTGGTGTCGGAATGGGAGCGTCTGGCCCGCGATTTTGCCAAGCCCGTCACGCTCACGCTGGATCCCACGGCTTATGAACTGTTCGGCCCCGCAGCCGTCATGGAGCGCATCCTGCTTCAGGGACGCCGCGGCCTGACCATCAACCGCTTCAAGGGCCTTGGCGAAATGAACGACGAGCAGCTGTGGCACACCACCCTCGATCCTTCGACCCGCACCCTGCTGCAGGTCCGGGTCGGGGATGTGGAAGATGCCGGACAGGTGTTCTCTACGCTGATGGGCGATGTCGTGGAGCCTCGCAGGGACTTCATTGTCGGCAATGCCCTGAAAGTCGCCAATCTTGACGTTTAAGGCTCTCGTCGCAGGGACGGCACTTGTCCTGATGGCTGGATTGGGCTGTAGCCCGGCCCGCGCTGAGGGGCAGGTCAATGCCGCCTACGCCGTTTATCTCAAGGGCTTTCATGTCCTGAATGCGCAGGCATCCTATCAGCTCCAGCCCTGGGGCTATGGGGGCAGCACCCAGATCAAGCCCGCCGGCCTGATCAGCTGGTTCGTGACCATGGACGTGACATCCCGCGTGCAGGGGAAGTTCACACCCGACGGTAACGTTCAGCCGGTGCTGTTTGACAGCGGAGGCATTTCCCGCGGCAAGCACCGTCATGTCCGGCTGGAGTTCTCGAACGACATTCCAAAAGTGACGGACCTCCAGCCCCCGGAAACCGACCGCGAACCGATCCCAGATAGCTCCCTGCCACATACGGTCGATACCCTGAGCGGTATGGCGCATCTGCTGCATGCCCTTGCCACAACCGGGAAATGCGACGGGACGCAGATCATTTTCGATGGAATCCGGCTGAGTGAAATGGTGGTCCATGGTCCGACCATGGCAGACATCCCGCAGGGACAGGACGAGGCCTATTCCGGGCAGGCCCTGCGCTGTGATTTCATAGGGCGTCAGCTTGCCGGCTTTGTGAAAGACTCTCCGAACAGGGCAAAACTGGCCTCTCCCCAGCCGGGAGCAGTCTGGTTCAGAAAGATCGATGGCCTGGGACTGGTCCCGGTCCGGATCGAGTTCAATCACCCCAAACTCGGGCGTGTCATGGTCGTCATGCAACACGCCGTGGCTCCCTGAACGGAGCACTCGAACGTCTTGCAATAATCGGCAATTCGAAGTGATGACACAGTCTGCGGGCTCCGTTTGACGCGGACCCGCGGTTTGGATACCCCGGGCGGGACATGACCGACAGCACCCATCGCACCACTGCCATCATCCTTGCCGCGGGCCTCGGCACGCGCATGAAATCCCGTCTGCCCAAGGCGCTGCATCGTCTGGGCAACCAGCCGATGATCAACCATCTCATCACAACTGCCCGGCAGGTCTTTGATGATGTGGTCGTCGTCACCGGACCGGACATGCCGGAGCTTGAAAAGGCCGTCCGTCCCTTCAAAACCGTCACGCAGATCGAGCGACTTGGTACGGCCCACGCTGCCAATACGGCGCGGGATTTGTTCGGAAATGGCGACGTGGCCATTCTCTATGCCGATAATCCGCTGATTACGGCGGAGACGATGCGGCGCCTGCTGGCAGCACGCAGGGAAGGCGCCAGTATGGCACTTCTCGGAATGCGGCCTGCGGAACCGGGGCGTTATGGCCGGATTGTGGAAGACCACGGCAGGGTCGTGAAGATCGTCGAATTCAAGGATGCCACGGAAGACGAACGCCGCATCACGCTGTGCAATGCGGGCGTCATGTGTGCCGGAGCCGACGATTTCCGGACCTGGCTTGCAAATGTCGGAAACGACAATGCCCAAGGCGAGTATTACCTCACGGATGTGGTTGAAATGGCGGCGAAAACCGGGCCGGTCATTTGCGTGGAAGCACCGGAAGCCGAACTGGCGGGGGTCAATTCCCGTTCGGAACTAGCCCGTGCTGAGGCGACGCTTCAGACCCGACTGCGAAATGCGGCCATGGATGCGGGTGTCACGCTTGTTGCTCCTGAAACTGTTTTCTTCAGCACCGACACCATCATCGAAGCGGATGTAACGATCGAGCCAAACGTTTTCTTTGGCCCCGGCGTCAGGGTCCGTTCCGGTGCCCTCATTCGTGCCTTTTCCCATCTGGAAGGCTGTGAAGTCGGGGAAGGCGCAATGATCGGCCCCTATGCCCGGCTGCGCCCAGGCACGCTTTGCGCCGCGCAGACGCATGTCGGCAATTTCGTCGAGCTCAAAAATGTGGAACTGGGTGAGGGCGCGAAGGCCAATCACCTGACCTATCTGGGCGATGCCTCGATCGGGAGTGGCACGAATGTTGGAGCAGGGACCATCACCTGCAACTACGATGGCGTGTTCAAACACCGGACCACGATCGGCGAGCGCGTGTTCGTGGGCTCGGATTCCATCCTTGTGGCTCCTGTAACTGTTGGGGACGATGCCCTTATTGCGGCTGGCAGCGTCATCACCAGTGATGTCCCCCCCGGCGATCTCGCTCTGGGCCGGGCACGGCAGACGCTGAAAAGCGGGCAGGGCCTTCAGATCAAACAGTCTCTCAAAGCTCGGAAGGAACAGGTCTGATGTGCGGTATCTGCGGTATTGTTGGACATCAGCCTGCCAGCCCGATTGCGTTTGAGGCGCTGCGTCGCCTTGAATATCGCGGATATGATTCCGCCGGCATCGCCACGCTGACAGCATCGGGAAACATCGAGCGCCGTCGCGCGGCTGGCAAGCTGGACAATCTCGAACATGTCCTGAAAGAGCACCCGCTGCCCGGCACGACCGGCATCGGTCATACGCGTTGGGCCACTCACGGCGCGCCTACGGAAAACAATGCCCATCCTCATGAGGCCGGCCGTGTGGCGATCGTCCATAACGGCATCATCGAAAACTTTGCCGAGCTCAAGAAAGAGCTTGAGGCGAAGGGACGCGTGTTCCGGACCGAGACGGATTCAGAGACGGTCGCCCATCTGGTCGATGACTATCTGGGGCAGGGGCTAGAGCCTCGCGAGGCAGCCTTTGCCGCAATCAAGCGGCTGGAAGGCGCCTATGCCATTGCCATGATCTTCAAGGATCATGAAGGTCTGCTGATCGGGGCCCGTCACGGCGCACCACTTGCCGTCGGGTACGGCAACGGCGAGATGTTTCTCGGGTCCGACAGCATTGCGCTGGCCCCGATGGCCCGGAAGATGACCTATCTGGAAGACGGCGACTGGTGCGAACTGACTCCCGGCCATGTCATTATTTTCGACATGACCGGCGCTGAAGTCAGCCGTCCCGTTCAGGACCTGACTTTCATGGCTGGGCAGGTCGGCAAGGACGGCTACCGGCATTACATGGAGAAAGAACTCCATGAACATCCGGTCGCCATCGGGCAGACACTGAAACGCATCACCGACCCGGCATCAAAGCGCATTGCCCTGCCGGAAATGCCATTCGATCCGGCAGAGGTTCCGCGCATCACCATCACGGCCTGCGGCTCCGCTTATTATGCCGGCATGGTGGGGCGGTACTGGCTGGAATCCCTGGCGCGCATTCCGGTGGAGATCGATGTTGCGTCCGAAATGCGCTATCGCGAGCCGCCGCAGCCGGACAAGGGCGTAGCGCTGCTGATTTCCCAGTCCGGCGAAACCGCTGATACGCTCGGGGTTCTTCGGAGCCTCAAGAAGGCCGGGCAGAGCATTGTTTCCGTGCTGAACGTCGAGCACTCGACCATGGGACGCGAAAGCGATCTCGTCCTGGGTATGGATGCAGGGCCGGAAATCTCCGTAGCCTCTACCAAGGCTTTCACGGCCCAGCTTTCCGTTCTGGCGGCTCTGGCAATCGACTTCGCGCGGGCTCGCGGCACCATGGATCAGGCCCGTGAAGAACGCCTGACGGCCAGCCTGCTGGATCTACCGTCCCGCGCTGCGGAAGTCTTTACCCGCACCAAGGATATCCAGGCGATGGCGACTGTTGTCGCGCAGGCCAGAGACGTCCTGTATCTGGGGCGCGGGATCTGCACGCCAATCGCCTTTGAAGGTGCATTAAAATTAAAGGAAATCAGTTACATCCACGCGGAAGCTTATGCCGCGGGTGAACTAAAGCATGGTCCCATCAGCCTGATCGATCAGACCGTTCCGGTCGTTGCCATCGCACCGTCCACGATCCTGTTCGACAAGACCCTGTCCAATCTGCAGGAAGCGAAGGCGCGTGGTGGACGCATTCTTGCCTTCACCGATGCAGAAGGTGCGAAACGTCTTGAGGGCGTGGCGGAACAGGTTGTCATCATGCCGGACGTGGACGCTTTCGTGGCCCCGATCCTGTATGCCATTCCCGTTCAGATGCTGGCTTATGAAGTGGCCCTTCTCAAAGGGACGGACGTGGATCAGCCCCGGAACCTTGCCAAATCAGTCACGGTTGAATGAAGGATTTTCCTATCGGGGGAAATTTTTTGCAGACATTATAGTAACATCACACATGGCAGCCTGAAGGAGACGCAAATATGGGTGGAGACGCAATATCCGGAATGTCGGCCGGAAATTCAGGACTCTCTCCCAGCGCCTCTGAAATCACCATACGCGAAGCTTTTGTCAGGCGACTGGATGAGCAGGGATTTGAAGGCGATATCAACCTTCAGGTCTCGTCGCGGCTGGTCTCTTCCACCGATAACAGCATCTATCAGCGCCTTCCGGCTGCCGTCATTCATCCACGCATGCAGGAAGACCTCAACCGGGCCGTCCGCGCTGCCGCAGATGGTGAACTGACCCTTTCAATCCGTGGCGGCGGGACAGGCACCAACGGTCAGTCTCTGACGGATGGTATCGTCCTCGATGTCTCCCGCCATCTGGACCGGATCTTGGAGTTCGATGCCGAGGCGGGAACGGTCACGGTGGAACCGGGCGTTATTCTGGCTCGGCTTAATGCCTTCCTGAAGCCTCACGGATTTTTCTTCCCCCCTACGGTCTCGACCGCCACCCGGGCTACGATCGGGGGGATGATTGCGACCGATGCCTCTGGCAAGGGATCGCGAATTTATGGTCGGACTTCCGACTACATAGAAACGATGGACGTCGTGCTCTCGGACGGAACCGACCTGCAGGTCGGCCGACTGACAGCACCCCAGCTGGAAGAGGCAATGAGCGGGAAAGGGCTTGCCGCCCAAGCCTATCGCGAAGTCCATCGGGTCGTCACGGAACAGGCCGACGAGATCCGGCGTGTCTTCCCGGACATGAACCGTGGTCTGACAGGATACAATCTTCAGAACGTCCTGCTTGAGGACGGAAGCTTCCATATCGCACGGCTTCTGGCGGGATCGGAAGGCACGCTTGCTCTGACCAAGAAGATCGTCCTGCGGGTCAGACGTCTGCCGAAATACCGGCAGCTTATCGTCGTTCGCTATGCGAGCTTCAACGACACCCTGCGTGATGTTCAGACGCTTCTGCCCGCCAACCCGTCTGCGGTAGAAGTGCTGGACGACCGCGTCCTTGCCAAGGCCCAACAGGACGTAACGTGGCACGCGCTTGAACGCGTCCTAGGCACCAGGTCTGCGCTCCCGGTCAAGGGTATGAGCTTCGTCGAGTTTGTCGGGGACGATCTGGATGTCCTGCAGGAACAGATGGCCCATGCGGTCACCCTGCTTGCGAACTCTCCGCACAAACCCATTGATCATAAAGCAGTTTCTGATCCGGACATTATTGCGAACCTCTGGACGCTGCGGGAAAAATCGGTTGGTCTTCTCGGACGTCCTGAGGGCCACAGACAGGGCGTTCCGTTTGTCGAGGATACTGCCGTTCCTCCGGAAGTTCTGCCTGAGTATGTCAGCGAATTCCGTGATATTCTGGACGGGTACGGACTGTCCTATGGCATGTTCGGACATGCCGATGTCGGCTGCCTGCATGTCCGCCCGTTTCTGGACATGCTCACACCGCAGGACCGGGCGCTGATCCGTCCCATTTCAGATGCTGTGGCTGCTCTGACGAAACGTCATGGCGGTCTGCTCTGGGGCGAGCATGGGCGGGGATTTCGGGGCGAGTTCTCGCCGCTGTTTTTCGGTGAAACGCTCTTCGCCGAACTCTGCCGGATCAAGGATGTCTTTGATCCCAAAGATATTTTCAACCGCGGCAAGCTGGCACCTGGTGGCGCGGGCTACCCCGTGGACCGCATTGACGGCATTCCGTTCAAGGGCAGCTTCGACGAGGATATTGCTCCCGCACTCCGGGAACCCTATGCGCTTTCCATAAGCTGTAACGGCAATGGCGCCTGTTTCAACCGTGAGCCGGACATGGCCATGTGCCCGTCCTACAAGGCCACGAAAGACAGGTCGCAGTCCCCGAAAGGCCGGGCCCTGCTGCTCCGGAGCTGGGCCCGGCTGCGCTCCCTGCCGGACAACGCACCTGACCGGGGGATGCTCCCGGTGCTGACGGAGGAACTCAAGGCATCACTGGACACCTGCCTGTCCTGCAAGGCCTGCGGGACGCAATGTCCGATCCGCGTGGATATTCCGTCCATGCGCTCGAAGTTCCTGGCGACCTACTTCCGCGACAACCGCAGGCCGGTTCGCGACTATCTGGTGTACTGGCTGGAGTCCCTGCTAGCGGTCGGGAGACAGGCTCCGGCGCTGGCCAATCTCCTGATGCACAATCCGGTCTCACAGGCTTTTCTGTCCCGGATCGGGCTAGTGGATCTTCCGCATCTGAAGCCTGTCCGACTGGGAGCCGACAGTCGGGTCAGCCGCTCCTGGCTGCGTCTTAACCGCCATAACCCGCGGGCGGTAATCCTGATCCAGGATTCCTTTACCGGCAGCTTTGACGGGGGCCTCATCGAAAAAGTCCATAAGCTCCTGACTTCTCTGGGACTGGACGTGAAGGTCACGCCCGTCTGGAACAACGGCAAGGCCCGTCATGTTCTGGGATTTCGCAGGGGCTTTGGTGTTACGGCCCGTCAGACATTGCGGAAGCTGCGAGGCCTGGCGGCTTTTGGTATTCCGGTCGTTTCGCTGGATGCCGCTACCGGGCTCATGTTCACGCAGGAATACAGGGAAGTCTCAGGGGACACACCTGTCCCGGACGTTCTTCCGTTGGAAACCTATCTGCGTGGACAGATAGAGCAGGGGGCGTTCGCGCCGGTGCAGAGCGGTAGCGACGCCAAATCCCTGACGGTCATCTCGCACTGCACGGAGCAGGCGGCCCGTCCGGAAAGCGCGGGCGACTGGGCCTTCATTCTGCGGTATTTCGGAGTACCGGTCCAGGCAGGAAAGGCCGGATGCTGTGGCATGGCCGGACTGTTCGGGCACCAGAAAGAACAGGCGAGCCTCTCCCGCCAGATATTTGATCAGAACTGGGCAGGGAAAGTGAAGCAGCCGGTGCTGGCGACCGGATTTTCCTGCCGCTGCCAGACCGAGCGCATGGCCGGTCATCGTCCCTCCCATCCGGCGGAAGCATTGATCTCCGCGTTGCAGGAACACTCCTGAAAACAGGACGTTGATAACGATGCAGCGCCTCTGGACGCCCCCCGTCCAAGCTGTAACACTGTTACCTGTCCGATGATGCGCGGCTTTTCGTGCAGGCCCTGTGGAGTACGAATGTGATGTCTTCCCTTCCATCAAGGATTTACGCTGTCGTCGACCATCCGCGCTGGGTGGAACGGCTTGGTGGGGCGGGTCTGCGTTTCATCGAACTCTATCTGCGTGATCTGCCGGAAGAAGAGATCAGGGCGCAGGCCCTGCTGGCACAGGAACTGGCCGCACGTTTCAATGTTTCTCTGGCGCTGAACCGCTACTGGCAGACGGCCATCGAGCTGGGCTATGAATGGCTGCATCTTGGCCCCGAAGATCTGGAGACGGCGGATCTCGACGCGATCCGGACCGCTGGCATCAGGTTTGGCATCTCGACCCATACGCATGAAGAGCTGCAGACGGCACTGGCCTGCAAGCCGGATTATGTGTCCTTCGGCCCGGTCTGGTCCACGCAGCTCCGGGGCGTGCCGCTGACGGGGCGGGGCCTGGAGAAACTGGCAGAATGGCGCGGGTTGTGCGGCAATGTTCCGCTGGTTGCCATTGGTGGAATCACCGTGCCCCGGCTGGCGGAATGCCTTGAGGCAGGCGCCGATACGGTTGCCGTCATGAGCGACTTCATCGGCCATGAGGACCCGGAAGGGCAGGTCCGACGCTGGCTCAACGCCGTCTCCCGGGAGACAGCACCAACTTGAAACACGCCAAGTCGTCTGAAGACGACCACATGAAGGAGCCGAGACAACGATGATGGTGACAGGACTGGCAGCCGTACTCCTAGCGCTTGCGTTCCTGCTCACGCTTGTCAGCATCATCCAGCCCCTCGCGAAACGTCTCGAGATTTCCGAAGCTGTCCTGCTGGCATTGACCGGGATCGGGCTGGGCCTTGTCGCATCCCTTATCGTGCGCTCGTCTGCCACCGATCTGCTGGACGGGGCGGCCGAGGCGCTGATCTATTTCCCGGTCAACAGTGAAGCCTTCCTGCTGATCTTCCTGCCCATCCTGGTCTTTCAGGGGGCCATGGCCATCGACGTGCGGCGTTTGGCCCATGAAACGGCAACGGTGCTGCTGCTAGCGGTTGTCGCTGTCATCGTTTCGACGGCCACCATTGGCTTTGCGCTTTATCCGTTTGCCCAGCAGAGCCTCGTTGTCTGCCTGCTTCTGGGATCGATCGTCGCGACGACCGATCCGTCCGCCGTGGCTGGAATCTTCAGGGAAATTGGTGCGGCATCGCGCCTGACGCGCCTTGTTGAAGGTGAAGCGCTTCTGAACGACGCTGCCGCCATTTCGATCTTCTCGATCCTGCTGGCAGCCGTTACCTCGCATCATCAGATCCATCTGGCCGATGCCCTGATGGACTTCCTGACGGCCTTTATCGGCGCGATCGTGGTTGGCGTCTGTCTGGCGCGTCTCACATTGCTGCTGATTGCGGGACTGGGTGGCTCGGCGGCTTCGGAAGTCACGCTGACTCTGGCGCTGCCTTACGCTGTTTACATCCTGTGCGATGAGATGCTCGGCTTTTCCGGCGTGGTCGCAACGGCCGCCGCGGGGCTGACCGTCTCTGCTTACGGGCCGTCCACCTTCCGGCCCCAGGTCTGGCGTTTCCTGAACGAGATGTGGGAGCAGCTCGTTTTCTGGGCCGGCTCTCTCGTGTTCCTTCTGGCTGCCATGCTGGTGCCTAGGCTGCTGATTGGCATGACGAAATGGGATTTCGTACTGATCCTGATCGCCAGCGTCGCCGGCCTGATCGCACGTTCGGCCGTGATTTTCGGAATGCTGCCGCTTCTGGCCATCACGAAGCTCTCGCCGCCCGTTCCCAATCCCTTCAAGGCCACGATGGCTTGGGGCGGCATCCGTGGCGCCATCACGCTGGCACTGGCACTGGCCGTGACCGAGAACCAGAGTGTTTCGAGCCCGGTTGCCCATTTCGTCGGCATCATCGCCACCGGTTTCGTGCTCATCACGCTTCTGGTCAATGGCACCACGCTGCGGGCGCTCGTCCTGTTCTTCAAGCTGGATCAGCTTTCACCCATCGATCAGGCCATCCGCCAGCAGATCGTGGGCATCGGCCTTGGTGAAGTCGCGGAGCGGACGCGGGAGCTTTCCGAAGAACTGGGCTTCAGCGAGCAGACCCGTGCCGGTGTCATCAGCCGCCTGGAACGTCGCGCGGAACAGGAGAGGGCGGCCAACAATTTTGAATCCGCCCTGAGCGACCGCAACCGCGTCAATATCGCCCTGATCACCATCGCCAACCAGGAGCGCTCCCTGCTGCTGGATCTGTTCCGCATTCAGGGGCTGTCCCGGCGCGTGATGGAGACATTGCTGCGCACGGCTGAGTCCATGGCCGATGGCGCACGTCTCGAAGGGCGGTATGGTTATGTCCGGGCCCTCAAGCGCCGCCTTCAGCCTTCATTGCGCTTCCGGATTGCGCAGGAGCTCCACAGCCGCCTGCATATCGACGAGCCGCTGACGAACTGCATGATGGAGCGCTTCGAGATGCTCATCATCGCGCATCTCGTCTCGCTGTCGCTTCAGCGCTTCATCCGCCAGCGCATGGAACCGACGCTTGGCCCGCGCATTACGGAAATCGTGTCCGAAGTTCTTGGTCGTCAGCGCAAGCTGCTGGATGACGCGCTGGAGACGCTGCGACTGCATTACTCCGGTTATTCCGAAGCGCTGGAAAGCCGCATCCTGCGTCAGATCGCCCTGCGTCTCGAAGACGAGGAATATGATGCGCTGGAAGCTGACAACCTGATTTCCGAGGAACTGCACCGCGAACTGCATCGTGAGATCGAACGCCAGCGCGCCCGGCTGGATGCGCCCCTGCGCTTCAATCTCAAGAGCGGCATCGAGCAGCGTCTCAGGGCCTTTCCGGCCTTCAACGGCGTTCCCGACAGCGTGCTTCAGAAGCTTTCAGGCAAGGTCTCCATGCATTTCGTCTCACCCGGCGAAGTCCTGTTCAAGCGCGGGCAGCGCGTACGCGTCGTCTATGCGCAGGTGGCGGGACTGGCGGAGGTCAATCTGGCGGAGCGGGATCTGCTGTTTGGAAGCGGGGACCTGATCGGCGCGGCCTCCGTCATCCGCAACGAGACCATGCCCGGGACCGTCCGCTCCCTGCAGTTCAGCCATCTGCTCGCCATTCCCCGTCCGGTGTTCGAGAAGCTGCTGAAGGAGTATCCCATCGTTCAGCGCCTCATTATCCAGCGTAGCCAGAAAAGGGCGGACGGGCTGCTGACGCCCGTCACGGTTCGTACGCTGGATGGTGATGCTGTCTCAACCGCATCGGCCCCGGAAATGCGCCGTCTGGTTGCGCCGCCGTCTTAAGGCACGGGCGGCGCGGTCTCTTTGCCAGGCACCAGAAGGTCACGGAAGCGCACGGCACAGAAGCCAAGGATTGCCGCTGCCACAAGCGCGGCTCCTGAATGCAGCAGCCAGAACGAGACGTCGGAAATCCGTCCCAGCAGCGTCGCCAGCTTTCCGATCAGCAGGTTGGACAGGAACAGATGGAGCGAGAAGCAGGCGACGAGAATGGTGTTCAGGCTCACGGGGGCGGCGCGTGAGAAAAGCGCCATTCCAATCGCATAATTCATCGAAAACCCGATGTCATTGATGATGTGAAAGGCCAGCCCCCAGAACAGACTGACCTCATGGGGACCCGGACTGATCCATGATCCCAAAGCCAGTGTCAGCGGCCCGAAAGCAGCAATCAACGTCCCCAGCGCGACCTTGGAAATCTCCGACAGATCGGGCCTGCGACGCGCATAGGCCTTCCAGAACCACAGGACCAGCACGGCACACAGGGTGCTGATAAATCCGTCCAGGGAAATGAGATCGCTCACCGGCATCTCGTATCCCAGAAGATGAAGCTGGAAATGCTCGCGCCCCCAGAGCAGATAGCCGTCGAAGATTTCCGAGTTCGGAACAGCGCCCACCGCCAGGACAGGCACAAGCGCCAGAAGCAGCAGGGTCGTCTTCTTTTCCTGCGACGTCAGGGCAGGGCGTGCGTGTTTTGTGGCTGCGGCCGGGGTCTCAGACCGAAGCACCGCAACAGCAGGAGCGGGGAGCCAGCGCCGCCCCACGAGATAAACCACAAGCCCGATCAGCATACCCAGGCCCGCTGCCAGAAAGCCCCAGTGCCATTCAATCTGCGCAAGGCTCGCGCACAGGACCGGGGACACGATGACCGCAATCTGAAGCCCCATCATGTAGATCTGATAGGCGTCCGAACGCCGTCGGTCACCTAGGGCATACAGTGCGCCGACCTGTGCCCGCAGACCGCCAGCCATACCAAGCCCGGCCAGCAGAAAGCCCAGCGCCAGTACAAAGCTCCAGTCAAATGACATCAGGAAATGACCCACAGTCATCAGGATGGCACCCAACAGGATGGTCCGTGTCTGGCCGAGGACGCGGTCCGCCAGAAAACCGCCGAGGAGAGGGGTGGCGTAAATCAGTGCCAGGAACAGACCTGTAATGGCTGCGCCCATGGCGCGGGGGCCCACAGGCGCATAAAGGGCGGAAGCAAAAGCCTCCAGCGGCCCGAGACCCATAACGGCTCCTGAATGAGCCGGCTGCAGCAGATGGTCCGTCAGATACAGGGCCAGAATGGCCTGCATCCCGTAGAGCGAGAACCCGACCCAGCCTTCGGTCAGCGTCAGCACCCACAGCCCGATGGGATGCCCCCAAAGTTCCCGCTGTTTTCCGGCGGAAGACGGTTCGACAACAGGGGAAGCAGGAAGGATTTCGGTCATGCGGCCTCATTCGCGCAGGGGCGGGAGAACCTGCGTAAAGGGAGAAAGCCGGTGAGGTAAAGGGGGAGAGAGGGTAGTGGCAAAATGCCATAGAGTGCATTTATGGCGTTTTGCCATAGTGCCACAACAAGGCGAGCCAGCATCCAACCTATGGCAAAATGGCCCAATTCCTAAAATTGGCATTTTGTCATAGGTGTCAGGTTTACCGTTACGGGAAAGCCTTGCATCCATCAGAAAGCAGCTTCTGGAAGCCGGAAAATCCGGGGAAAAATGGTAATGGCATTTTGCCATACACAGAAAATGGCTGAAAACTGCCGATATTATTGCTTCTAGAGCAATCTGACGGAGAAAAAACCGGACGCATGTCAGGGCCGGGCTCGCGCTCACATAAATGTCGTATAAGATATATTATGCCAACTAATAGATCCGAAAATCCTGAATTTCTGACGTTTTTGTGAGAACACATCCTATTGTTGCGAAGAATGTCTCCATTCGCGCTAGGAAAAGCATTGTAGTCCATTCTACCGGCGAGCGCCCGCATTGCGGTCGCCGGTATATCCGCGGGAGCGGCTGTTATATGCCATCTATGTCCCTGTGCCGCCTGAGTCTCCTGGGAAGCACATTCTGCATTGCTGCACTCTCCGTCCTTCCGAATGTCGCACGGGCAGATGATTATACGGAGCTGCTCGACATTCTCCGGGCCAAGGGCAGCCTGACCCGCTCGGAATACAATGTTCTGCTGGCCCATCACCAGCATCACTCGCATCCTTCCCTACAGCGCGACGATGACAGCGCCCCTGCCGCTCCATCCCGTCATCGCAACCGCTACATGCGCTATGGACCCCAGAATGAAGGCAGCAGCCTGGAGGCTCCCCCGGATGTCACGACCATTGCCGCCGTTTCCGCAGCGCGCCGTGCTGCCATGGAAGCGTCCGCCAGTGCGCAGGATGCCCGCAATTCGCTTCTGGAAGCGCGTCGCACGTACAATCCGGACAGCATCGTACGCGTGAAGCCCTATGTCGCGGGCAAAGGCGTTACGATCCAGGCCGGCCAGATCGACATCAACATCTCGGGCTTCGTCAACGCTTACTACACCTATAACAGTCCCGCCGGTGGTCGCGCTGTTGCGGGTGGCGTCTCGACCGGCAGTAGCGGTTTTGATTCCTCCTCCATCCGCAATGGCCTGCTGCCGGGCGGCCTGATCCTCAAGCTGAACACGGTTCAGGACGGGATCAAGCTCGGCGCTGTCTTCGGCATGTATCCAGGCATCAACAACAACAATCCCAGTACCTTCAACGCCAACTCGGGCGGCAGCCCGGTGGGCCTTGGAACGGCAGGCCTCGATTTCCGTCAGGTTTACATGACTGCTGGCACGGACGAATTTGGTACGGTCAAGCTGGGTCGCGACATTGCGCTGTTTGCGTCTGACGCCATCCTGAACGATGCGACACTCCTCAGCGTCGGCAGTACCGGCAGCAACGCCAATCCCGCCAACACATCACTCGGCCGTATCGGCGTGGGCTATGTCTATACGGACTGGCTGCCGCAGATCACCTATATCTCACCGAAATGGAAGGGTTTTCAGGCTTCCGTCGGCGTCATGACACCGCTGGATGAATACAACTTTGCCGGTGGCGGCCTGTCCGCGACCACGACCCAGCACAGCTCGCCCATGCTTCAGGGCAAAGTCACCTATGATGGCAACATTCTCGGCTTCACGACCCGATTCTGGAGCAGCTTCCTCGTCCAGCACCAGCAGAATCTGACCAGTTCGACGCTGGGCAGCAGCAGCCGGAAAGGCACGACAGTCGAAGCCGGCGACGTTGGTGTAAAGGTTTCTCGCGGCCCGTTCGAAGGTGTGGCCTATTATTACTATGGCAGTGGCCTCGGCACGACCGGCATCTTCTTCGATGGTGTATCCGCCAACGGGCGCAAGCGTGATTCCGAAGGCTACTACGTCCAGGCAGCTTACAAGATCCTACCCAAGCTCAAGCTTGTCGGGAGCTATGGCGTCAGCAACCTCTATCAGGCGCCTGGTGAGGACAATCCGGACATGGTCCGGCGCAACCAGTCTGAAGTCGGAGCGATTTATTACAACCTGACGGACTGGTTCACGATCGTGGGAGAATATGCCCATACGGAATCGGATTCCCACAGCAGCGCCCACGAAAGCGACCACACGATGTCCGCTGGTGCGATGATGACCTTCTGATCCTGAAGGACCGGGCACCTCCCTGCCCGGTCCTTCAAAAGGAACAAGCCAAGCTCATGAGAAGGCCTCTCGTTCCTGCCCTGTGCTTCCTGTTCGCGCTTCATGGACAGGCTGCGGCGGCCCTCACAGCACGACGCAGGACATCATAGGGTCGAGGCTCGGACTATCCGATATCGTGCTGAACGGGAGCGGTAAGACACGGCAATATCTTGTCTATGCCCTGGACAACACATGGTGTGGGGCAACCGGTGGCTGCTGCATGCTCTTCATTCTCACGACAGCGGTGGTGACTGGCGGGTCGGGAAACTGCCGGATGAACGCCCTGCCCTTGTCACCCGCCGCATGCGGTTTGATGGCGCACTGTATCTGCTCAATCCATCAGTCCCGCCTGCCGAGCCGGTCGAGCGGCTGGGAGAGCAGATCGTTCTCGCCCCGGACAGCCCGATACAGACCAGAACCCCGCATTAATCCTGCAGATCGAGTACCATGCCGTCATAGGCAGGCTCGACGCCAGCAGGCAGTGTCTGGCGCAGGGTCTGATAATCCATCTCCGGCCCCATATGGGTCAGGATGACGTGCCCCACATCGAGGCGCTCACGCCACTCCAGCACGCGTTCGAGCCAGGCATGGGCTGGATGTGGCTCGTACTGGAAGCAGTCCACGACCCAGGTCTGCACGCCTTCAAGCAGCGACAGGGATGCATCCGAAAGCGTCTCGACATCCGTACTGTAGGCGAAACTTCCGCAACGCACGCCAAGAGAGGCAATCCGGCCATGTCGCTGCTCGAAAATCCGAGCGGTCAGACCCGGGAACGTGACTGTTTCTCCAGACTGCACGACATGCTCGTCAAAAACAGGTCGGTAGAACTCTGGCCCTTTCCAGGGGGCAAACGCATAGGCGTAGCGCAGGCGAAGTTCTTCCAGAACATCCGGCGTGGCCAACAGCGGCAGCGGCGTTTCGATGACGCGGTTAATGGCCCGCAATTCATCGAGGCCACCAATATGATCGCTATGTGGATGCGTATAGAGAACCGCGTGCACATGGCTCAGGCCGCAGTTCAGCATCTGATTGCGAAAATCCGGCCCGGAATCCACCAGAAGCCGGAAACCGCCCTCGCCTTCGATCACGACTGAGGAGCGTGTGCGCCGGTTACGCGGCTCCGCTGGATCGCAGGCCCCCCAAATCCCCGTCCGTGGTCCCTCCTCGCCCCCGATCATGGGAACGCCAGCGGAGCCGCCACATCCAAGGATTGTCACTTTCACGCAGCAATCCTCGTGAACAGACGACGGGCGTTTTCAGAGGTGATCCGCGCGATCTCGTCCAGCGACACACCACGCTCTTCGGCCAGTCGGGCAGCCGTATGGGCGACGTAACCCGGCGTGTTGGGTTTTCCACGTTTCGGGACAGGTGCCAGGAACGGACTGTCCGTTTCCACCAGAATGCGGTCTTCCGGCACCATCCGCGCCACTTCGCGGATTTCCTCGCATTTCGGGAAGGTCAGTAGGCCGGAAAAGCTGATATAGCCTCCCAGCTCCAGAGCCGCTTCCGCCAGTTTCGGACCGGACGCAAAGCAGTGGATCAGGAACGGAAACGCTCCCTTGGCATGTTCGTCACGCAGGATGGCGATCATGTCGTCATCGGCGTTGCGGGTATGGATGACGACGGGCAGTCCGGTCTGACGCGCGGCCGCGATATGGGTGCGGAAGGCAGCGTGCTGCGCTGGCTTGGCCTCGTCCCCGCTATGGAAATAATCCAGCCCCGTCTCCCCGATCGCCACAACGGAAGGAGCTTCGGTCTTGGCGACGAGTTCCTCGACAGACGGCAGACGCTCCTCGCCCGCATAATCCGGATGAATACCGATCGCGCACCAGATCCGCAGATCCGGCGTATCATGCTGCGTCAGGGCAATCTGCGTATCCGCCTGCGAAAAGCGCGTGCCGATCGTGATCATTCCGGACAGGCCGGACTCCCGCGCCAGCTCGAAAGCGGGCGCGAGATCGTCAAGCTTGTCCAGATGACAGTGGGTGTCGATCAGTCCTGTCATGCCTCTTCCTCGACAAAGCGCGGGAACAGACCTTCCGGCTTGGGAAGCGTACGACCCGCCGGCAGCGGCGTTTCGAGAGCCGCGAATGTCCGCTCGTCATCCTGCACGCCAAGCTGTGTCAGCATCCGGTCCATCGTGTTCGGCATGTAAGGCTGAAGCATGGTTGCGATGCCTCGGATCATGTCCACGAGAACCCGCAACACGTCCGCCATACGCTCCGGATCGGTCTTTTTCAGGGCCCAGGGGGCCTGACGGTCGATATAGGAATTGGCGGCACGGATGACCTTCCAGACTTCTTCCAGCGCATCCGTGATTGCCTTGCGCTCGATCTGCTCGGACATGATCGTCGGCAGCAGCGTCACCATTGCGAGCATGGCCTGATCATCTTCGGTCAGGGTGCCGCGCTCGGGCAGAACGCCTCCCAGATTGCGGGCAACCTGGCTCAGCGTGCGCTGGCACAGATTGCCGAGGTCATTCGCAAGCTCGACATTTGTGCGCGTGATCATGGAGCGGCGGCTGAAATTGGAATCGCCACCGAACGGCACTTCGCGCATCAGGAAGAAGCGCAGCGCATCCAGTCCGAACTCATCTGCCAGCGCCTTCGGGTCCAGAACGTTGCCGAGAGACTTGCTCATCTTCTCGCCTTCGACCGTCCACCAGCCATGAGCGAAGACGCTCCTCGGCAGATCGATGCCAGCTGCCATCAGGAAGGCCGGCCAGTACACGCAATGGAAGCGGGCGATTTCCTTGCCCACAATATGGACATCCGCCGGCCAGAACTTTGCCCGTGGGTCATCGAGATCGGGATAGCCTACGGCCGTCAGGTAATTCGCCAGCGCGTCGAACCAGACATACATGACATGATCCGGATCGTTTGGAACCGGAACGCCCCATTTGAAGCTCGTGCGGCTGACGGACAGGTCGCGCAGGCCCTGGCGGACGAAGCTCTCGATCTCACGACGCGGTCCGACGGGGCCGATAAAGTCGGGATTATCTTCGTACAGCTTCAGAAGCCGGTCCTGAAAATCGGACAGACGGAAGAAATAGGACGGTTCCTTGACGCGCTCGACCGGGGCACCGGACGGCGCCACGAACGTTCCGTCGGGCTTCTTGACCAGTTCGTCCTCGCCGATGAACGCCTCGTCGCGCGTGGAGTACCAGCCCTCATAGGCGCCCAGATAGATATGCCCGTTCGCCGCAACCTTTTCCCACAGCGCCTTGGCCGCGCCCTTGTGGCGCTCTTCGGTCGTGCGGATGAACTCGTCGGTCGAGATCGCCATGTCCTTCTGCATCTGACGGAAGGAGGCTGAAACCTCGTCAGCATAGGCCTGCGGGTCCATGCCCTTGGCCACGGCGGTCTGCTCGACCTTCTGGCCATGCTCGTCGGTGCCGCTGACGAACAGCACCTCTTCGCCATTCAGGCGATGGAAGCGGGCCAGAACGTCGGCCGCGATGGAGGTATAGGCATGCCCGATATGCGGAGCGCCGTTCACATAGAAGATCGGGGTCGTGATGGTGAAGCGCCGCGTCATGTCCACTCGTTTCATAACGCCCGGACCATCTCAGCTACCGGAAGCGAGTTCCGCTGCCTGACGGATGGCCTGGGCCTTGTCCAGATTGAAGCCTTCGGTCTGACGCCTCAGCGTGTCCAGTTCGGAACACTGACGCGCCGCCAGATTAGCCTTTGCAAGATCCCCGCGCCGCGCTGCCGAGCGCGCACGGTCTGCCAGTCCCTCGCCTAGCAAATCACAGAGCAATGCGAAACCTTCAGCCTCTCTCGCAATACGTTCGCTCAGGGCCATGGTTTCCGATCCACGCACCTGTCCGGCAAGGATTTCCGCCACAAATGAGGCAATCGCCCCGTCCCGGTCATGCGACAGAAAGAGTGCCCGGCCAGGCGATCCATGGGCCCGCGCCAGCACATCCGCAGAGATGCCGGGCAGTGCAGCCCGCATATCGGCATCGGACAACGCGGACAGGGCAAGCATCCGGCAGCGGCTGCGGATCGTGGGCAGGAGCGCGCCCGGAGAGGACGTGGTCAGCAGCAGGACACAGCGCGGGGGTGGCTCTTCGAGGATCTTGAGCAGGGCGTTGGCCGCGAACCGGTTCAGATATTCCGCTCCGTCCACGATCACCACACGCCATCCGCCTTCGGTCGCCGTGTGATGCAGAAACGTCTGGACCGGACGCACATCTGCTGCGGTAATTTCACCTCGCAGACGGCCTTTTTTCTCGTCCACGGCCCGCGAGATTTCCAGCAGGTCCCCATGCGTTCCGGCCGCAATGCGACGCGCCTGCGACGAGTCCGGATTTTCCGCATTCAGCAGGAGCCGCGCCAGACGGAAGGCCAGCGTTGCCTTTCCGATCCCTGCCGGACCGCAGATCAGCCAGGCATGATGCAGCCTGCCGCTGGCCAGCGCCTGCCGAAACGTCGCTTCCGCCTCGCCGTGGCCATACAGGTTCAGAGTGTGACGCGGATCGCTCACACGCCCTGAACCGTCAGGATGTCATGCACAGCATGCAGGAGCGCCGCACTGACGGCCTCCGGCGTCTGGCCCGCATCCACACGCTTCACCCGCACCGGATCAGCCGACGCAATCGCATTGAACCCGGCCAGAACGCGCTCGTGGAATGCTTCCGCCTGAGCCTCGTAACGGTCCGTCTGGCCGCCCCGGGCTTTCAGACGCGCGAGCGCCTGCGTCCGGGGGAGTTCCAGCATCAGCGTCAGATCCGGCTCGAAATCCACGAGTTTGCGGGCGCCATTCAGGAACGCCAGAACTTCGGGCGCCCCCTGCCCGATGCCGTAGCCCTGATAGGCCAGCGTCGAATCATGGAAACGATCACACACTACGATTGCGCCGCGCTCCAGCGCTGGCAGAATGGCGTTGTCGAGGTGGTCAGACCGGGCGGCCATGTGCATCAGGATTTCCGCCCGCCAGGAGAGATCAACCTTCCCGAACAGCAGCAGGTTGCGGATTTCTTCCGCGCCCGGCGTGCCGCCAGGTTCCCGTGTCAGAAGGACCTCGTGCCCTTCCGCGCTCAGGGCCTCGGCCAGAAGGCGGGCCTGGGTGGATTTCCCGGCGCCCTCGCCACCTTCGAGCGTAATGAACAGTCCTTTTCCAGCCATGCCCTTACTGCGCGGGACCATGGCCCAGACGCGTCATGGCGCGGGCAATCAGTCCGAGCTTTGCAACCGATTCGCCAGCCTCAAGCGGCACACGGATATCGGCCATGTTGGGCGCGGAAATCACCAGCGCTCCGCAGACCTGACCCTTCGTCACCGGCGCAATGACCGGAGAGGCATAATCGACCCCGATATGGGAGCGCTGCTGCCAGCCCACCGGGAGCGTCATGACGATATCGGCCCCTGCGACCAGCGAGACCTGACGGTGTTCGCCCATCCAGACCGGGGCGGAATCCACGACCTGCCCGCGACGGAACAGCGTGGCGTTCTCGAAATTCGCAAATGCCCAAGACATCAGACGCTCGCCCTCATGGGCGCGCTCATTGCTCGACGACGTACCGTTGATGACGACGATGACGCGGTTGCCATTGCGCTGGGAGCTTGCACACAGACCAAAACCGCCAGCATCCGTATGGCCGGTCTTCAGGCCGTCAGCGAGCCCCTTGTCGACCAGCACGTTCCGGTTGCCCTGACGGATGTGGTTGTAGGTGAACTCGAGCTCACCGAAATAATGGTAATACTGGGGGAAATCGCGGATCAGATGGGATGCGATCGTCGCGACATCGCGCGCCGTCATGTAATGGCCGTCCGCCGGCAGACCCGTCACGTTGACGAAATGCGAGTTTATCATGCCGAGCTTCGGCGCTTCTTCGTTCATCATCGCAACGAAGCGCTCTTCCGAACCCGCAATGCCTTCCGCCAGAACGATGCAGGCGTCATTACCGGACTGGATCAGCATGCCCTGGATCAGGTCGGATACCAGAACGCTCTGGCCCAGCGGCACGAACATCTTGGAACCCTGCGTGCGCCAGGCTTTTTCGCTGACCGGCAGGCTCTGCTCCAGACGGATGCGACCCGTGGCCAGCATGCCGAACACGATATAGGCGGTCATCATCTTCGTCAGCGAAGACGGCGCCATGCGCTCGTCCGACGCCTTGTCGAGCAGGACTGCGCCCGTGTCGTAATCCACGACATAGGCCCAGCGCGCCACCGTATCGAACGGTCCGATCGGAGTGTTCGCCGGCGTGCCGACAGGTGCGTCAGCCGCAGGAGCCGCAGCGGCTTTCGCAGCATGGCCTGCATGACGGTGCGGGCGCGCAAACGCCTTCAGGGGCCCCGCAAAAGAAGCACAGGCCGCAATGCCTGCCACCCCACCGAAAAGAGAGCGTCTAGTCCGCACGTTCGTCCCCAGTTCCACGGCCTTCACACAACCGGCCGTCATTCCACAATGATCCGCGCGCCCTCTACCCCGCACAGGCGGGTGCGGTCCAGTGCCGCGTCCGCCTGTGCGATATCGGCATAGGGCCCGCCAAGAGCACGCCATTCCAGTCCCGCGCCTTCGGAGGCGTGCAGAACTGTACCGCCACAGCGCATGGCGACACTTGCCGCCGTCGCATGGCCGGAAAATATTCCCATCAGGACATACAGCCCCGATGGCCCCGGACTGCCCTGCATCCAGGTCGCAGGCAGCGGCCCCACGGCGACGGAGGACGCCGCCGCAGACGAGTCGTTCCCGTACACCCGCGAAGACCCGTCACTCAGGGATGTCTCGCGGACTTCCCCGACGGGAGCCGCGGAAATGTTCTGGGCAGGCGGCTTGCCCAATCCTTCCGCCAGGGACCGGCTGGCCGCTTCGTCTTCCGTGACCTCAACGGGCGTATCCGCCGTCATGCCCAGCAGATCCGCGGCTTTCGGAGAAAGCGCGATGATGCGTCCCGGATCAGCCGGTCCACGATCGGTCAGCCGGATGCGGACGATCCGCCCGTTCAGCAGATTGCGGACACTGACGATCGCCGGAAGCTGGAGCGTCTGATGGGCGCCGGTCATGCCGTTCGCGGACCAGGCCTCGCCATCCGCCATCAGTCCGCCAGCCGGTGCGTGCTGCCGTGTTGCCAGACCTGTCACATGATAGTCGAACTGCTCGTTGGGATAGAACCAGCCGTGCGTTCCGCGCCAGGCACTTCCCAGTTCGTAATGCGGGTGCGCGGCAGGCGTCGGTTCCTCACGGTGACAGGCCGCAAGAAGCGGCAGAAGGGCCAGAGCGGCCCCGTAATTACGCAGAGACAATGCCCGTCCCCAGAAGCCCGACGCCGAGCGCATAATAGTCCGAAGGGTTGTAGCGGCGGATCACGTTGAAGTTGTGATAGACCATGAAAGCCTGCGTCCCCGGACCATCGGGCTGCACGACAGCACCCTGCACGTTCGACTGCGAGAACGCCGTCCCATCCACGCGACGCACGCCCAGCGCCATCCACTCGCCCAGCGTCCGCTGCCGGGTCCGGCCGATTTCCGCCTTGTCGAGCACTTTAGTCAGCGTGACTTCCTGCCCCCAGGGTTCGTTGACCTGCCAGCCGCATTTGCCAAGGTAATTGGCAATGGAGGCGAACACATCCGCTTCAGACGTCCAGATATTGCGCTTGCCGTCCCCGTCTCCATCCGCCGCGTAGCGCAGATAGGCACTGGGCATGAACTGCGCCTGCCCCATGGCGCCCGCATAGCTGCCAATCATGGCGGCCGGTGCGATATCGCCGTCATTGAGGATCTGAAGGGCCTTCATGAGCTCGTTGCGAAAGAAGGCGGAACGCCGCCCGTCAAAGGCCAGCGTCGCCAGCGCATCGATGACGGAATATGTGCCGTCATGCGCGCCAAACCCCGACTCGAGACCCCAGATCCCCATGACGGCGCGGTCGTCGCATCCAAAGCGTGCGCTGACGGGAGACATCACAGACTGCTGAGCGGCGTAAACACTCCGCCCTTTCACAAACCGCGACTCCGGCAGAACGCGGTCGCGATACTGCGCCCAGGTCAGGGTGAACTCCGGCTGGTGACGGTCCAGTTTGAGCACGGAGGCGTTGGGCTGCGTCGTCAGGCTGAGGGCCTGCGAGACGATCGCAGATGAAAGGCCCTGCGCCAGTGCCTGTGCCCGGACACTCTCGAGAAAAGCACCATAACTCTGCACACGGGCCTGCGCGTTGGCGGATGAAATCCCGACTGCCGCCGAACCGGCAACGGAAGTCAGGGCGGCAAGCAGATGGCGTCTTTGAAGCACGGTCAGGACCAGTCCCTTACGGGTAGAAATGATAGGACATACGCTAGCAATCCGCGACACGAACCGCCAGTCTCGCCGGGAGTGTCGCAGGTCATTCGCACCGAAATATGGCACGGCAAGATTGTCGTTGGCGCGCTGGCGTGCGAAACCGGCGCCTCAATGTTCATGGAACCTCCCCACTCGTGATCGCCATCGGCCCCGCCATGGCCTCGCAGCCAGCCTGGCTGAAGGCAGCCACCATCATTGTGGGCACCTTCATTCTCGAAGACGTGGCAACGGTGCTTTCCGCCATCGCCGCCCGCGCTGGAGAAGTCAGCATTCCACTGGCGCTCGGGGCCCTCTATTTCGGGGTGGCAGTCGGGGACATGGGCCTGTATGGCCTCGGTGCTGCCGGAGCCCGCTGGCCTTATCTCAAGCGGTTCCTGACCCTTCCCAAGCGCGAACGCACACAGGACTGGTTCAGCACGAACGTCATCCGCGTCGTGGCCATCTCCCGCTTCGTGCCCGGCGCCAGGCTGCCGCTCTATACGGCCTGCGGTTTCTTCCGCGCGCCGTTCCTTCCCTTTGCCATGACCGCAGTTCTGGCTACGCTGGTCTGGACGACGTGTCTTTTCCTGCTCGCCATGAGAGTCGGAGGCTGGCTGCTCGCCCATCAGGGGGGCTGGCGCTGGGCCGGGCTGGCGGGGTTCGTCCTGTGTATCGTTGTCGTCGGGCGCCTGATCGCCCGTCTCCAGACCGTGAGCCAGTAACAGCAATGTCCAAGTCAGAAGCCGACCAGAACCCGCTCTCCCTTTTCGAATTCTGGCCTGGATCCATCTTCTACACCCCCATCGTCCTGTACTGGATCGCCATGGGGATCAAATACCGCGACCTCAGCATCTCGACCGCCGCCAATCCGCGTATCGAAACCGGCGGCCTGTGCGGCGAGAGCAAGTCCTCCATCCTCGACATGGGTGGCTCCACGGCACAGTCCTATATCGCCCCTTATGTCGTCTTCCGCAGCGGCAAGGGTTCCGTTCGCCGCGCACTCGACGCCATGGAGCGCAAGGGCCTGTCCTTCCCCGTCGTCATCAAGCCCGATATCGGCTGCAATGGCACGGGTGTGAAACTCGTCCAGTCCCGCGAACAGCTCGAAGCCGTCCTGCCGCAGTTCCCTGACGACGTGGACATGCTGGCGCAGGAACTCATTACCTATCCCGTCGAGGCTGGGCTGTTCTACATCCGCCATCCCGACGAGCCACGTGGCCGCATCACCTCGATCACCTACAAGGAAGCGCCGGTCCTGACAGGCGATGGCGTGTCCACCATTGAGGAGCTGATCCTGCGCGATCCCCGCATGAGCCTGGTGCCGCAGATCTATCTGCCGCGTCTGGCCGGACGGGAGAAGAACGTCCTCGCCAAGGGTGAGGAAATGCCGCTGGTCTTCGCGGGCAACCACTGCAAGGGTTCCGTCTTCCGCGACGGCCGCGCCGACACCACGGACGCGCTGACCGCACGCCTCGACGCCATCATGAAGGACATCCCGGATTTCCATTTCGGGCGCGTGGACGTGAAAGCCGCTTCCATTGAGGACCTGCGCCGGGGAGAGAACTTCCGGATCATCGAGATCAACGGTGTCGGCTCCGAAGCAACCCATATCTGGGACCGCCGCACCACGCTGTGGGAAGCCTATCGCGCCCAGTTCTCACATTACCGTCAGACGTTCCTGATCGGTGCCGCCAACAGGGCGCGGGGCTGGAAAACGTCAGGCGCGTTCTCGATGCTGCATTCCTGGCGCAAGCAGCGCCGGCTGCTGGCGTCCTATCCGCTGAACGACTGAATCCAGTGCGGCAGGCTGGCCTTACTGGCCCAGCTTGCCGCCGCCAAAGATGTAATTGCTGACCTGCTGCTCCAGAGAAAGCTGATCCTGCGTATCGGTGATCTTGCCCTCACTGGACAGCGTGGTGTGAGAATGACCGGGCTGGATCTGCAAGGCATTGTCCGCCGTCATGGTCGGTGCACCGATGCCCACGGCCGTATCCACGGGAAGATGCAGGCGCTGGTCCACCGTAAAGGCCACATCGGCCATCTGTGTGCGCGGATCAAGCGTGATGGAGACAACACGACCTACAGGCACACCGGCGAGATCGACATTCGCGCCCGCATGAAGGCCATTCGCGGAGTTGAAGGCCGCGTGCAGGGTTTCGCCCTGAAAGTCAGGCCCTTTGCGCAGGGCATTGCCGTAGACGAGGAATGTTCCGGCAATCGCCAGAACGAGACCACTGGCCAGGATGGCGCCCCCACGGCCGCTCAATGTTGACTGCATGCCAGCCTCGCCTTCCGGAAAATCTTGAACAGAACGGGAGTTAGTCCTCCCTTGACCGCCCGGTCAAGGTGGAGAGCAAGGTTGCGTCCTCTGCCACCATCAGGCAAGTGATCTGCTTTTCCGCCTTTGTGACGAAGGCTTCCACCCGAAACAGGCTCCATGACGCTTCTCCAGGCCCTCATCCTCGCCATTGTCCAGGGAATTACCGAACCCTTCCCGGTCAGCAGCCTCGGTCATGCCGTGCTCCTGCCCGCGCTCCTGCATTGGGATCTGGACGAACACGCGCCCATGTTCCTGCCGTTCCTGACCATGCTGCATGTCGGCACGCTGGTCGCGCTGGCCGGTGTGTTCTGGCGGGACTGGATGGCCATTCTGGGCGGTATGTTCGGTCGCTACGGCAGCTACCGGCAGATGGAAGCGATTCGGATCTTCGGACTGCTGGTCATCGCCACCATCCCGGCCGTTCTGGTCGGATGGCTGCTGGAGCACCGCCTGCGCGCCGTGTTCGGCACGCCCCTCGCCGTTGCGGGGTTCCTGATCCTCAATGGCTTCCTGCTGATGGTCACCGAATGGCTCCGGCGCCAGAAGGGCCACCGCGACCACAAGCCCATTGCAACGCTTGCCCCCAAGGATGCCGTGATCATCGGCATCTGGCAGTGCCTGGCCCTGCTGCCGGGTCTGTCACGTTCGGGGGCGACCATGAATGGTGGCCTTCTGCGCGGACTGGACCATGAAACGGCCGCGCGGTTTTCGCTCCTGATGGCCCAGCCCATCGTGCTTGCGGCCACAGTCCGTGAAGCCTGGCAGATGCGTCACATGACAATCTCACACGACATCATGGTGCAGTGTGTTGCCGGTGCCGTCGTCGCCGGGCTGACCGCGCTAATCTGCTCGCTCGTGATGCTGCGCTTCTTTCGCAACCATGATGGCTGGGCCCTGACACCGTTTGGTGCCTACTGCGTTCTGGCCGGCCTTTTCGCCGGTGCCGTCATTCTTCTCTGACCTTTCCAGCCGCCGTTTTTCGCGGCACATTGCGGATCATGCCAGCTTCGATACAATCTCCTCCCGATCTCCCCGGACCAGGCCGCCGAAAGACCCTTGAACAGGTCCTTTTCGAGAACGACACGAACGGCCTCAAGCGCAGCCTGACGGCGACGCAGCTGATCATCCTCGGGGTCGGGTCCACGATCGGCGCTGGTATCTACGTCATGACGGGTACGGCCGCTGCCGAATATGCCGGTCCTTCGGTCCTGATTTCCTTCGTCATCGCTGCCCTCGCCTGCCTGTTCACGGCCTTTTCGTACGGCGAACTTTCCTCGACCCTTCCCGTATCGGGCTCGGCCTATTCCTACGCCTATATCTCGATGGGCGAAAAAGCGGCCTGGATGGTTGGCTGGCTCCTGCTTCTGGAATACGGCATCTCATGCTCTGCCGTCGCGGCGGGCCTGTCAGGTTATGCAAGCTCCCTGCTGGGCGTCACCGGCTTTCACATGCCATCTGCACTGACCCACGCAACGCTCCAGCCCGTGCCCGGCACGGCCGGAGCACAGATCAGCGCCGACTGGCGGTTCGATCTGATCGGCTTTACCGCGACGCTTCTCGTGACGGCCCTGCTGGTCCGGGGCGTCGAGGAATCCGCCCGCATCAACACCATGATCGTGGCGCTTAAAGTCGGAGTGCTGTTCGTGTTCGTGGCGCTGGGCATTGGAGCCGTCAATCCGGCGAACTGGCACCCGTTCTTTCCCGCCAGTGAAGGCGGCTTCCATTACGGCGTACGCGGCATTTTCCGCGCGGCTTCAGTCATTTTCTTTGCCTATGTCGGCTTCGAGGCCGTTTCCACCGCCTCGGCCGAGGCCCGCAATCCCACCCGCGACGTGCCGATCGGCATCATCGGTAGCCTGCTGATCTGCACCATCGTCTACATGATCGTTGCGACCGTCCTGCTCGGCATCGTGCCCTATCGTGAGCTGGATGTGCCCGATCCGCTCGCCATTGCGGTGAAGATCATGCACACGCCCTGGCTGTCCCTGCTGGTCAATATCGGTGCCACGATCGGCCTGTGCTCGGTCCTGATGGGCCTGATGTACGCGCAGTCCCGCGTCCTGCTAACCATCAGCCGCGACGGTCTGATCCCGCAGATCTTCAGCGTCATCCATCCGAAATTCCGCACGCCGTGGATCGGGACCATCGTTCTCGGCCTCGTGGTCGCACTCATCACCGCGACCCTGCCGATCGACATCATCAGCGATCTCGTTTCCATCGGGACGGCTGCGGCGTTCGGGATTGTCTGCTTCACGGTCATCTGGCAGCGCAACACGCGGCCTGACATCGTGCGTCCCTTCAGCGTCCCGATGGGCGGTATCCGCATCCGCGGGATCTGGATCGGCACGACCCCCGCCCTCGGCATCCTGTTCTGCCTGGTCATGACCATTCCGCTGGTCTCGGACATGGTTCATGCCGTCACCAGCGGCAACCCGGTGCCGCTGATCCTTCTGGTGACCTATCTGGCGCTGGGCATTGCAACTTATGTCTTCTACGGGCGGCGGCATTCAAAAATGCGCCCCGAGCGTCCTTCAGTCTGACGACATCGACGAACTGCCGGGCCCCATACCCGGGCCCATATAGCTTCCCGGTGGCGGTCGGCTGATCGGGGGCGCCATCCGCTCCCAAGGCTCCTGAGCACCAGCTGCGGGAGGCATCATGGAGAAACGCGAACGAGGCAGCGCCTCGGGGCATTCATCACGGATGCGAGCGATGATTTTCTCACGGATATCGCACCGCAGATCCCAGCTCTGAAGGGCTGTGCGGGCACTGGCGATGATGCGGATGGACATGACATGCGCATCGCAATCCGCCACCTGAACGTCGAACACGCGCCCGTCCCAGAGCGGGCAGCCACGCACGATCTCGTTCAGCATCTCACGGATCTTGTCCATCGGTGCCTGATAATCGACCCACAGGAACACAACCCCGATGATGGCCGCGGAATTATGCGTCCAGTTCTCGAACTGGTTTTCCAGAAAATACGAGATCGGCACGATATGCCGCCGCCAGTCCCAGACCCGCAGCACCACATAGGTCGCGTTGATTTCCTCGACCCAGCACCAGTCACCATTGATGATGATCAGGTCTTCCATCCGGATCGGCTGGGTCAGCGCGATCTGCACACCCGCAATCAGGTTCGTCAGCAGCCCGCGCGCTGACAGACCGACGATCAGGGACGCCGCCCCTGCCGACGCGAACAGGGACAGTCCATACTGCTTGACGGAGGGAAACAGCATCAGGGCCGAGGCCACGGTCACGATGCCCACCAGGATTTCCGTCAATCGTCGCAGGACGCGGATCTGCGTCTGGTGCGAGCGGATCATGATGTCATCCGTCTCCTCGCGCGCCGCGAGGCGGTTGAGATAGACCTCCGTCATGATCCGGAAGACCATGATCGCCGAGAACCCGAAAGTCAGGATCAGCAGGAACAGGAAGAAAAGCTGAAGATCATCTTCCTGCGCCGCCGTAAATCCCGTTGCAGCCGGCAACGCGGACAGCATGGCCAGAAGCGCCACCATCAACCGCGTGGGCCTGCGCAGGGACGAAACAATCCGCCGGATCAGCGCCGCCTTGCGCGAGCCCGGGATCCGTAGGAGCTGTGTCGTGACCAGATTACCGCAATAGAACGCCAGCACCCCCACGACCACCAGCATCAGCACCGAAACGACGGAAGCAGGCAGCCAGGTGAAATAGGACCGTATGGCAAACAGGGTGCTGACGAAATGTTGCGTCACCAGACGAAGGACTCCTTACATCAAAAGGAATTGCGGGCCTGAAAGAGGCCGAATTGATTTGAAAACTGGCATATCCCAAATGCCACAGGCACCCCGGACAATGCGACCCGTAAAAACATCTTATTTTCCCGGGACTAACGTGTTGACACCCTGAAAGATCCCCCTTAAAACCCCGCGACAACGCCGGTTAACCCCGGCCGGATGGCGGTGTAGCTCAGTGGTAGAGCAGGGGAATCATAATCCCTTGGTCGGCGGTTCAAATCCGTCCACCGCTACCATCCCTTTTCCCGAAAACAGAAAATTCATTGCGGCTATGCCCTGCTGCGCAACCGTTTCCTGTATTCTGCCCGGCATGATCAAGAAACCCCTGGCCGTCGTGACGATGGTCTATAATGAGCCGGAACATCTTCAGCTCTGGCGCCGTCATTATAGTGCCCAAGTCGGAGAAGCCGCCTGCTACGTGATCGATCACGGATCGGATGATGGTTCGACAGAGCATCTGGGACAGGTCAATGTCGTGCGGATCCCCCGCTCCCCACAGGACGATGAACGCCGCGCCCGCGCCATCGGAAAATTCTGCGACAGCCTGCTCGAATGGTATGACAGCGTCATCTATACGGATGTGGACGAAATCCTGCTCGCGGACCCGGCTTTCGTCCCTTCCCTGACGGAATTCGCGCTCCTGAACCGCTCCCCGGTCGTCACCGCCACAGGCTTTGACGTCATCCATATTCCGGACGAGGAAGCGTCGTTCGACTACAGCCGCCCCTTCTCCCTTCAGCGCCGCCATCTCCGCTTTTCCAGCGCGATGTGCAAACCGGTCCTGGCCCGCATTCCTATTACATGGGCTCCGGGTTTTCACTGCTGCGAGGAAACCGTCCCCAGCCTTGCGGCCCCTCTTTTCCTGTTCCATCTCCGCTACGCGGATCTGGCATCGGGACTGGAACGGCTGGACCGCACGCGCAGGCAGCCCTGGATTTCCGAAGAGGTCGGGCGTCACCAGCGTCTGGAAAACACGGACTGGGAGAACATGCTGCGCAGCATGGCCGGACTGCCCCGGACGGACTGCACGCTCGACAACCGTGACGAGCGCCTGAGCCAGTGGCGCCAGCAGGTCGAGGACAGCACACAGACACGTCTGCACGACCGCTACCGCCTTGATCTCCATCTGAGCGGCACGGAACTGTGGCGCGTTCCCGAGCGGTTCGTAGGACGGGTCTGAGACACAAAAAAAGCCGGCCCTTTGCGGAGCCGGCTTTTTTGATCTGTCTGAACCGAGGCTTCAGTCTGCCTCGACCTCAGCCGTGCGATGATCCTGATCGTCTTCCGAGGGACGCTCGGCATTGTATTCGGCGTCCTGTTCCTGCGAGGGCTGCTCCTCTTCAGAACGCTCGCCACGCGGCTCCCGGCGGTCTTCATACGCGCGCTGGCGCTGCTGCTGACGCTCGGTGCGCTCCTGCTGGCTCTTCTCGGCGGCCTGGTTCATGGCGTTGAGAATACGGAAATAATGTTCCGCGTGCTGGAAATAGGCTTCTGCAAGAATGCGGTCGCCAGTTCCGGTCGCGTCGCGGCCCAGCTGGAGATACTTCTCGAACAGCTGCTGCGCCGTACCACGGACCCGCAGATCGGGTCCATTACTGTCAAACACATGGTTGCGGTTCAGAGGTGTCTGGGCATTGCTGCTGCGTGATGGCCCACTGCCCGCACGATGATGCCGGCCTCTTATGCGCTTCATATTCATCGACCCGTGATGCACTTTCATGATGACGTGGACCGTTCTGCAACTGCAGAAAGTCCGACCGCCGCTGTCGAAAAAGACGTCTGTCTGTTCCGCTATGGCTGAACCCGGCTCAGCCAGTCTTCCATCGTCAGTGCATGATGACATGAACGATGGGCAAAGATACGCCTGACAGTGCTGATAAAACACCCTCAAATCGCATGCATTGGCTTTAGCAATACCAAGTTCCGCCAGTCAAGCCAACGGTTTTTCGTCACAATCCGCCCTCACCCGTCCGATTGCAGGACCAAGGCCCTTTCGATGCCGCCCAGATCGGCCTTATGCGCCACGTCCCGCAGCCCGCTCGCCGTTCCCAGCGCGGAGACCGCATCGATCTGCCCGATCCCCATCTCCAGGATCGCGTATCCCCCCGGCACTAGAAGCCCGGGCAACGCAGCGCACAGGATGCGATAGGCGTCCAGCCCGTCAGCGCCGCCATCGAGAGCCCGTGCCGGCTCATACTGCACGACTTCAGGCATCAGCCCGGCCAGATCCCCGCTCTCGATATACGGCGGGTTGGACAGGACGACATCGAACCGTCCCGTCAGCGCATCCGCCCAGCTTCCGGCCAGAAAGGCACTGCGTTTCGCCAGTCCGGCCCGGATGGCATTGCGCCTTGCCAGTGCTGCGGCCTGCGGGGACAGATCCACGCCCACACCCCTCGCCTGCTGATATTCGGACAGGGCTGCCAGCAGCAGGCACCCTGTTCCGGTTCCAAGATCGAGAATGGAGAGCGGCGCGTTGCGATCCGGACAGACATCCAGCAGGGCTTCGATCAGGGCTTCACTGTCGGCACGTGGGATCAGCGTGTCACGTCCCGTCTCCAGATCCAGCGTCCAGAAACCAGTCTCTCCCGTGATGAACGCCAGAGGCTCCCGGTCCAGCCGTCGTTTCAAAGCCTCTGCGAATCGCAGCTCCTGAGCAGGTTCTACACCATCCAGAGACAGCAGACCGCCCAGATCCCGCCCTGTCGCCCAGCACAGCAGAAGCCGGGCTTCACGGCGCGCATCCTCGATCCCGGCCTGCTCCAGCGCCTGTGAGGCCTCGCGCAAAAGATCATCTTTGGCCATCATCATTCAAGCGAACCTGTTATAGTTGGTGTCATGAAGTCCAAACGCGCCTTCCTCTATTCCGCCCTGCTGCTTGGCTGCACGCTCAATCCCGTTCACGCCCAGTCTGAACTGTCCACGGAACTGCCCCCGTCCTTTACCGTGACGGACGAGCGCGCGCCCGAAGAAATTTCGGAAGTCTCACGCCTGTATCTGGACGGCAATCTGGTTGCGACCTTCAGGCTGGGCCTGTCCAAGGCGCATGAGACGCAGACGATTCCGCTTCCAGTCGGCCGCTTCGATGTCGATTATGCCCTGTGTGGCGAAATCACCATTGTCCATAACGGCCATCAGGAAACCCATCAGGTCAGCAGCGAAGGCCAGCTCCATCACCCCGAAGGGCACTCGCTCGACGCCGTGGGGACCAACAACTTCACCGATTTCTTTCTGGTCGATTACGACGATGCCGCAGTTGCCACGCACCGGCATGGCCGCGCTGCCGTCTGCGCAACACCGAATACCTGAGGCTCAGAACCCTTCGGCGGCCAGCAGTTCTGTCTGCTCCTCGCGGGTCAGGGCATCGATGATCTCGTCGAACTCGCCGCCCATGATCCGGTCGATCTTGTAGAGCGTCAGATTGATCCGGTGGTCCGTCACACGCCCCTGCGGGAAATTATATGTTCGGATGCGCTCTGAACGATCGCCCGTCCCGACCTGTGATTTCCGGTCCGCTGCCCGGGTGGCATGAAGCTGCGCGCGTTCCCGCTCATAGAGCCGGGCGCGCAGGATCTTCATCGCTTTGGCCTTGTTCTTGTGCTGGCTTTTTTCTTCCTGCATCGCTACGACAATGCCACTGGGCATATGCGTGATGCGAACCGCACTCTCGGTCTTGTTGACGTGCTGCCCCCCCGCTCCCGAAGCCCGATAGACGTCAATCCGCAGATCATCGTCATTGACCGTGACATCGACTTCTTCGGCTTCAGGAAGCACGGCCACGGTCACAGTAGACGTATGAATCCGTCCCTGACTTTCCGTCGCCGGAACACGCTGCACCCGGTGCACACCGGACTCGTATTTCAGCCGCGCGAAAACCGAACGGCCGGAAATGGTCGCCATGCCTTCCTTGAGGCCGGCCACCTCGTTCTCAGCATATTCCATGACCTCGAAACGCCAGCCATTCTGTTCGGAAAAGCGTCGGTAGGCATCAAACAGTTCCGCTGCGAACAGACCCGCCTCATCGCCGCCCGCTGCCGGTCGGATTTCAAGGATAGCACTGCGTTCATCCGCCGCATCTTTCGGCAGCAGCGCCAGACGCAGGGCATGCTGGAGGTCAGGCAGGGTCGCCTCGATCTCCGCAAGCTCCATCTGGGCCAGCTCACGCATTTCCGGATCATCAAGCAGGGCCTGCGCCCCGGCTTTCTGCTCCTCGGCATCTTTCCAGGCCTGAATGGACGTCACTACAGGCTCAAGCTCGGCATATTCCTGCGACAGACGGGTGAAATCCTCACCCGTCAGATCGCCGGAAGACATCAGGGCCTGGACTTCCTCCGAACGCGCGACAATCCGCTCAAGCCTGTCGTCAAATGCCATCTGTTCAGGCGCGTCCTGTGCTCAGAACGCGCACCAGATCCGCAAACGGAACTTCCTGCTGCTCACGGCTGGAAAGGTCACGAAGCTGCACGACATTCCGGGCGATTTCCTCATCGCCAAGAACGATCGCATGGGATGCACCGGACTTCACCACACGCTCCATACGCTTCTTCATGTTGCCACGGGTCTCGATTTCGGCGCGCAGACCCGCAGAGCGAAGACTGCGAGCAATAGACGCGGCTTTGAGCACAGCCTCGTCTCCCATTGGGACCAGCCCGATACCTGCCGGAAGTTCCGGGACGGAATCCAGCAGCATCGCCAGACGCTCAATCCCGCCAGCCCAGCCGATTGCCGGGATGGCCGGACCGCCCATCTGCTCCACGAGCCCTTCATACCGGCCACCGGCCAGCACCGTGCCCTGAGCGCCAAGCTTCGAGGTCACGAACTCGAACGCCGTGTGACTGTAGTAATCTAGGCCCCGGACGATGCGCGGGTTTTCAACGAAATCGACGCCGAACGCCTGAAGGCTGGAGCGCAATCCGTCCCAGAACTGCCGGGAGTCGTCGTTCAGATAGTCCGCAAATGCCGGAGCATCATCGAGCAGCTTGCGGTCCTGCTCGGACTTGCTGTCCAGAATCCGCAGTGGATTGGCTTCAAGCCGGACGCGGCTTTCTTCCGACAGCGCATCCGCATGATCGCGGAAATACGCCACCAGTGCCTCCCGCCAGGCCTGACGGCTGGCGAGATCGCCCAACGTGTTAAGCTCCAGCGTGACATGCTCGCCCAGACCCAGTTCACGCAGGATGTCCTGTGCCATGGCAATCGTTTCGGCGTCCCGCAGCGGGCTTTCCGCTCCGATCAGTTCGCCGCCGATCTGATGGAACTGACGGTAACGCCCCTTCTGCGGACGCTCGTAGCGGAACATCGGCCCGTGATAGAACACCTTCTGCGGCAGGGACTGCGTCAGGCCGTTCGTGACCAGCGCCCGGCAGATCGCCGCCGTCCCTTCGGGACGCAGGGTGATGCTCTCACCGCCGCGATCCTCGAACGTGTACATCTCCTTGGACACGACGTCGGACGTCTCGCCGAGCGTACGCGAAAAGACGCGCGTATCCTCGAAGATCGGTGTGCTCCATTCCTCGAAACCATAGGTCTGCAGCACTCGGCGGGCCGTCTCCACAACATGGTGGTGACGGCGCATGGTCTCGCCGATGAGGTCATGAGTGCCGCGTGGGGGCTGAAGTCCTGACATCAGTTGGCTGCCGGGTCCATCAGCTTGGCCGTTGCACCTTCTTCCTTGCTGGCCTCGATGTCAGACACCTTTTTTTCCACCAGTTCGACGATATGCTCGATCATGTCGCCAGCCGGCATCGTGTGATCCTGACGGCCTGCGGCATAGACCATATGACGGCCATTGCCGCCGCCGGTCACACCGATATCTGTCATCAGCGCTTCACCCGGACCATTCACCACGCAGCCGATGATGGACAGCGTCAGCGGCGTCTTGATGTGCTGCAGGCGGTCTTCCAGCGTCTGCACCGTCTCGACGACGTTGAAGCCCTGACGCGCACAGGACGGGCAGGAAATGATCTTCACGCCACGATGACGCAGACCGAGGGACTTGAGGATATCCCAGCCGACCAGCACTTCCTCTTCCGGAGCGGCGGAAAGCGAAACACGCATCGTGTCGCCCACGCCAGCCCAGAGCAGGTTGCCCAGACCGATGGAGGACTTCACGGTACCCGCACGCTTGGAGCCGGCTTCGGTGATGCCGATATGCAGCGGGTGGTCACAGCAATCCGCAAGCTGCTGATAGGCCGCAACCGCCATGAACACGTCAGAGGCCTTCACGCTGATCTTGAACTCATGGAAGTCGTGATCTTCAAGGATCTTCGCATGTTCCAGAGCGCTCTCGACCAGAGCTTCCGGGTTGGGCTCACCATACTTTTCGAGCAGGTGCTTTTCGAGCGAACCGGCATTCACGCCGATCCGGATGGAGCAGCCATAATCCTTGGCGGCGTTGACGACTTCACGCACGCGCTCGGCGCTGCCGATATTGCCCGGATTGATTCGCAGGCAGGCCGCACCGGCCTTGGCGGCTTCGATGGCGCGCTTGTAGTGGAAGTGGATATCCGCGACGATGGGGACGTTCACTTCATGCACGATCTCCGCCAGCGCAGCCGTGCTGGCCTCATCCGGGCAGGAGACGCGCACGATATCCACACCAGCCAGCTCGGCCAGGCGGATCTGGTCAATCGTGGCCTGCGCATCGGAGGTCAGGGTGTTGGTCATGGTCTGCACGGAGATCGGGGCATCACCACCGACCGCAACCTTGCCGACATGGATCTGGCGCGACTTGCGACGCTCGATGTGCTGATAGGGACGGTAGCTGCTCATGATTTACCTCTTCGTGCCCGGAAAGGACCGGGAGCTCTGACCCAGTGGGCTGTATTCAGGGGCACTGAGCCCCCCTGACGGATATAAGGGTTTAATGCGATGGCGACGATTGTTCCAGCGGCTGATGTTCAAGCTGCCGGGCATTGAGGTCATCGGCCGAGACTTCAGGTGCTGCCGGTGCCTTCCGGGGAACGGAAACAGGCGGTGCTCGGGGAGGCACGGGCGCGGGCACGACGGCCGATGGCGCAACGGCTGCTCCCGGTACGGGAACCGGCGCATTGGGCTGCACCGGAAGCGCGATCCCCGACCCGAATGCTCCGGAACGGATGGCATCGGCCGTCACCTCGACATTGCGGCGGACCTGCCCTTCTTTCCCCAGCGGCGCACTGGTTGCCCCGGCCGTGGTCAGAACGATACCGCCTGCATTGCCGAACGACATCCGGAACGGAGCGCCTGCGGGATCACCCTGCCAGCTTTCACCCGGCTGCATCACACGCGACATGAGAACATGCCCGTCCCGGTCTCTGACCTGCGTCCAGACGGGAGCCAGCGCCCGAAGCACAACGGCTCCCTCGGGCACAGCCGGCGGCAGATCCGTGGCAGGCTGGGCGATCGCTCCAGTCTGCTGCGAAGGTGCGGCCTCGCCTGCCGGAGACGTCTCTGAATCGTCATCCGAAGCCTGCGGAGCCACAGAGGGTGCAACCGTCGAGGGTGTGGATTGCGCAACTGAAGGCGCTGCGGGAACATCCGGAGCCGAAGCATTCTGCGTCGGAGCGGGCGCTGGCGTGGGGGGAACAGAGGACGCCGTCACGGGAGCCTGAGGCTCCGGCGTCGGAGCGCGTCCGGGCATCACAGATGCGACCTGTGGAGAGGTCATCGCAGGGGTCGCCGCCCCCGGCATCAGTTCCGCGACGGCCGGAACCTGCCTCTGGGCCGGGTTGTCATGCTCCGTAAAGCGGTACCAGCCCACATAGGCCGCGACCACAACCACAAGCCCTGCCCCGACCAGCACGCCGATCGGTAATCCGCGATCGCCTTCGGGCTGCGGAAAAACCAGTTCCGGCTTGCGGGTCACGGCACCGCGCGTGTCACGACGAAACCGCTCGACCAGCGCATCCGCATCAAGCTGCATGGCATGGGCATAGGTGCGGAGAAATCCCACTGCGTAAGCCACGCCAGGCAGTTTCGCCAGATCGTCCGCCTCAAGGGCCGCCAGAAGTTTCGGGCGGATTCGCAGCCATTCCGCGACATCTTCAAGCCGCCAGCCGAGCTCCTCGCGACGCACACGCAGCACCGTTCCGACACTTGGCTGATCGGAAGGTTGCGAAAACGGGCGGTTCGAGGACGGTGGGGACATGACCGGACAATCCGTTAGCTTGGCGCGTGGATGCGGGTTTCGCGCTGCCTGATGGCACCCACGGCCTGCTCAACCAGCGTTGCGATGATTTCGGCGACCGGACGGACTTCCTTGACCATGCCCACAGACTGACCAGCCATGACCGAACCCGTCTCCACGTCACCGTCGATGACGGCACGACGCAGGGCACCGGCCCAGTAATGCTCGATCGAGAGCTGGGCTTCTTCCTTGGTCAGCTCGCCGCTCTGGAACTTCCGGAGCGCTTCGCCCTGAAGGCGCGCGAAGTTCCGGCCACCTTCGTTTGACAGGCCCCGCACAGGGATGACCGGGAACAGCTCGTCGAGCTGCACGGTCGTGACCGCATCGCGGGCATTGGCGCGCAAAAAGGCCTTCTTGAAGTTTTCATGCGCGATGCTCTCTTCGGACGCTGCAAACAGCGTTCCAAGCTGCGCACCGGCCGCGCCCTGTTCCAGATAGGACAGGATCGCGTCACCACGGCCCAGCCCACCGGCAACAAACACGGGAACATCACGGATATGCGGCAGGATTTCCTGCGCCAGAACCGTCAGCGACACCGGGCCGACATGGCCGCCGGCTTCCGAGCCTTCGATCACAAGAGCTTCAATGCCCATGCGCACCAGACGCTTGCCCAGAGCCAGCGCGGGCGCAAAGCCGATCGCCCTCGCCCCGCCGTCACGTACCTTGCGGATCGTGGCGCTGTTCGGCACGCCGCCCGCAAGCACGATATGCGAAACATTATGCGCCAGACATACATCCACGAGCCGGTCGAGTTCGGGGTGCATGGTGATGAGGTTCACGCCGAACGGGCGCTTCGTCATCGCCTGCGTGGCGACAATTTCCTCTTCCAGACGCTCGGGCGACATCGCACCACAGGCGATGACACCGAATCCGCCGGCATTGGAAATCGCGGAAACCAGATGCCGCTCGCTGACCCAGGACATGGCCCCGCCGAGGATCGCGACTTCGCTCCCAAGGAAGTCACAGCCCGGCTTCCATAGCCGGTCCAGCGTCGCGCGGGCGCCCAGGGTCTCGCTCGGAGTCTCGCTCAGGGTTTCGCTCACGCGTCGGCTCCCTCTTTGGCATCAAGGCCATAAGCCGTGTGCAGCGCGCGCATGGCCAGTTCGGTATATTCGGAATCGATCAGGACGGAGATCTTGATCTCGCTCGTGGAGATGACCTGCACGTTGATGCCGCGATCAGCCAGCGTGCGGAACATCCGTGCGGCCAGACCAGCATTCGAGCGCATGCCGATACCCACGACACTGATCTTCACCACGTTATGGGACGTGATCAGCTCGCCATACTGGATATATTCACGTGCCTTCTCCAGCACGGCGCGGGCAGCCGCTTCGTCAGACTTGCTGACCGTGAAAGTCATGTTCGTCATGTTGTCCACACCAACGCTCTGGACAATCATGTCGACATTGATGTTCGCGGCTGCCAGCGGGTCGAAAATCGCAGCGGCGATGCCCGGACGGTCCGGAATGTTCCGCACGGAGATTTTCGCTTCGTCATGCGAGTTGGCAATCCCCGCAACCAGTTCCTTCTCCATGATCTCGTCCTCATCAACCACAATCGAACCGCTGTCGTCATCCGTCTCGGCGAACGATGACAGCACCCGCACCCGGACACCCTCGCGCATGGCGAGACCGACGCTGCGGGTCTGAAGTACCTTGGCGCCTACCGAAGCCAGTTCAAGCATCTCCTCATAGGTGATGCGATCCAGCTTCTTGGCGCGTTTTACGATGCGCGGATCGGTCGTGTAGATCCCGTCCACATCGGTATAGATATCACACTGATCGGCATCGATGGCAGCCGCGACGGCCACGGCGGACGTATCCGATCCTCCGCGTCCCAGCGTCGCGATGCGGCCATCGGGCCCGATACCCTGGAAGCCAGCCACAACGGGTACGACATCGTCATCCAGACAGGCCAGCAGCGCCGTACCATCCACACTCTCGATAGCGGCCTTGCCATGCGCGTTGTCCGTCACGAGCGGGATCTGCCAGCCCTGAAAGGACCGCGCCTTCACGCCAAGCGCCTGAAGCGCGATGGACACGAGCCCGCTCGTCACCTGCTCGCCGGCTGCGACAACGGCATCGTATTCCTTCGGATCGGCCAGCGGGTCCAGTTCGGCACAGTAACCGACCATCCGGTTCGTCACGCCCGCCATCGCGGAGACCACGACCGCCACACGGCGGCCGCGGTCATGTTCCGCTTTCACGCGTTTTGCAACGTTCCGGATGCGCTCGATATTCCCGACGGACGTGCCGCCGAATTTCATGACAACCGTCTTCCGTTTCCCGCTTTCGCCCTTGATGGCGGCATGGGGATCGGCACGACCGGAAAGCTGGTCGTGGACGGGAGTATCGGGCATGGACATCGCGGATAAGGCTCCAGTACGTGTCTGGCGTTGCGCGCTCGGGTCTGGCATCGGGTACGGCAAAGACATGCGAACCACCCGGCACCTGGACAGACTCTGCCGGTCCACATACTCGTCTCGCTCCGCCACGTCCAGATGACGTGCGGCAGACAGGCACACAGAAGGAGAATTCTGATGCCCACAGAAACATCCCCGGGACAGGATTCCAGACGCTCATCCGTATCGGAATCCGAGATCGCCCATTTCAGCGCCCTGGCCGAGGACTGGTGGAATCCGCGCGGCCCCATGGCCCCGCTGCACGCCATGAACCCGCTCCGCACCGAATGGGTCAGCCGTCATGTCGCCCCCTTGCGCAAGGCATCTTCCGGGCCTCTGAGCCTGCTCGATATCGGCTGCGGCGCGGGTCTGGCCAGCGAGGCCTATGCCAAACTCGGCTTCGACACACTCGGAATCGATGCCAGTGCGGCTGGCATCCGCGCGGCTGAAGCGCATCTGGCCGCCCATCCCCTGCCACCAGAGGCAGCATCCCTGTCCTATCGCAATGGCAGCGCGGAAGATCTCGTTGCGGAAGGCGCGCGCTTTGATGTCGTCAACGCCCTGGAAGTCATTGAGCACGTCAATGATCCACAGGACTTTCTGATCATGCTGGCCACGCTGACAAAACCGGGAGGTATGGTCGCTGTATCCACCCTGAACCGGACACCGCGTTCCTTTGCGGTCGCCAAGCTTGGCGCGGAATATCTGCTGCGGATATTGCCCGTGGGCACGCATGACTGGAAAAAGTTCATCAAGCCCGACGAACTCGCCGCCATGGCCCGTCGCGCAGGCCTGCGCATGCTGGACATCGCGGGGATGAGCTACGTCCCGTTCCAGTGGCGCGAAAGCCGCGATACCAGCATCAATTACATCGCGATTTTCCGCAAGGACTGAACAAAAAAGGGCGGTTGCAGAGCATTATCCCGCTGCAACCGCCCTTTTCGGATTGGCGCTCGATCAGACCTGCGTGTTCATGAACGCAAAGGTCGTCGGGCTGCCGACGGGGGTGAAATTGTTCGTAAAGGCAATTTCGCCCGTCTTCTTGTCCACCTTGAAAGAGGTCACGGCATCCGAGCGCTGATTGGCGCAGAACAGGAACGCGCCGGACGGATCGAACATCAGCGCGCGACCGTAATCCGCATGCATCCAGACCTCATCCTGAAGGGTCAGCGTCCCGTCCGCGCCGATCGCGAACACGGCCAGCGAATCACCCAGACGGTTGGAGACATAGACGAACTTGCCGCTGGCCGAGATCAGGATTTCCGCCGCAAGCGTCGAACCCCGGAAATGCGACGTGACCGTGCTGACGGTCTGGATATCGCTGATCGCGCCCGTTGCCGGGTCGAAATTGGAAACAACAACCTTCGAATCCTGCTCGCACAGATTGTACAGGATGCGGCCGGAATGATTGAACTGGAAGTGGCGTGGCGCCGACCCCGGTTCCATATCGTAATAGGGCGTCTTGGCCGGGATCAGCTTGCCGGTGTCAATGTTCAGCGTCCACACATAGACACGGTCCAGGCCCGCGTCATCCGCCAGCACGAACTTGCCGCTCGGGTCCGAATGGATCATGTGCGGGTGTGAACCCGAGTGATCGGATATGGCGAAATTGCCCTGCGGGTTGTCCGAAGCCCGCTCCGGCTGACGCGGTCCCGTATTGTGCACGACGTCCGATGCCTCACCCAGCGATCCGTCCGAGCGGATCGGCAGAACGGCAACGCAGCCACCAACATAGTTGGCGACCAGCACGTAGCGACCCGAATGGTGGATGCTCAGATGGGCCGGAACGGCACCTTTCGAGCTGACAACGTTCAGCTTGCGCAGCGAACCCGTCTTGGGATCGATCGCAAATGCCGTGACGGAGCCGTCCCCATCCTTGTTGAAATCGTCAATCTCGCTCAGCGCGTACAGGAAGCGCTGGTCCTTCGAAATCGCAAGGAAAGACGGGCTGGCGATATCCGTGAAGGTCGTGATCGGCGTCAGAACGCCCGTATCACGATCCATATCGAAAACGGAGATCCCCTGTCCGTTCCCGGTTCCACCTCCCGGTGGCCCATGTTTCGTATATCCGCCGACGAAACAGATCGTCTTTGCAACCGGCTTCGGCGGTGGCGGAGGCGTCGGAACTGCCTTTTCAGGGTCAGCGGCCCCGGCGACACCGGTGCCGGCCGCAGCAACGCCGGCAACCAGTCCGACCGCAAAACTACGGCGGGAAACAGGGTGGGACATGATGGATCTGCATTCCTTTCAATATGGCAGGGGAAAACGCCCGCTACCAGGAAAAGACGCATTCCCGACCCCGACACCGGTTTCCCGGCCACCGGTTCAGTGGGCGTCCTTCGGCAGTTTGCATTGCGGCCCCACGGGTGGACCGGCATAGCGGGTCCAGGTCTGGGTCTCTCCCAGAAGGGGCATTCCCAGAACGAATCCGCGCAGTTTCAGGACATTGGGTTCAGACACCCATATCCGCGCCTGATAGACCCGTCCGGTCCGCGGATCAAGAATATGACCCTGCCACTTGCGGTCCTCGATTGGGACAAAGTCTGTCAGCATGCGGATTCCGCACTGCGACCGCCCCCAGACATCCTTTGGAACAGCCCCGTCATAAGCCATGCCAATCAGCTGTCCGCAGAGCATGTGGCCACAGGGCTCAATGGAAAACAGACCGTCATGCTCCTCGGACAGCCACAGCCCTTCTTCAGGAATATCCGAAGGCGCCGCTCCTGTTGGAGCAGATGTCTGTGCCTGTGCCGGAACACAGGAAAGTGATGACACAGCCAGCAGGATAGCCGCGAAAAAGCCTGCTCCCCGCATTCAGACCTTGCCCAGCAGGGCATCAAGGCGCCCCGCACGATCAAGCGCCATCAGGTCATCGCAGCCCCCCAGACCCTTACCGTCCACAAATGTCTGCGGCACGGTGCGCCTGCCGGATCGGCGGATGGACTCCTCACGCTCCGCCGATCCGTGAGGCGCGTTGATTTCCTGAAACTCTATCCCCTTGGAGCGCAGCAGGCTGACGGCATGCACGCAGTAAGGACATCCAGGCTGGGTATAAATCTCGACTTTCGACATAGGATCCTCATTCCTGGACAAAGCGCGGGTTCTGTTCATCCACTCTCCCGGTCCGCGCTGCAACCAAAATATCCACGCTCGCCGCACCGGCCTTCATCAGTGCCGTCGTGCAGGCCGATGCCGTGGACCCTGTCGTCAGCACGTCATCCACGAGCAGGACGGCCTGCCCCTCTATCCGTGCCCCGCGTCCTTTTCTCACCTGAACCACATGTTCCATCTCGCGCTCGCGCTCCCCGGCAGACAGACGGGCCAGCGCGCGCGTGGAGCGGATACGCTGAAGAGCATCCACCACACAGGGCAGACCCGCAAGCCGTGAAACGCCCTGAGCCATCAGGGCAGCCTGATTGTAACGCCGTTTCCACAAACGCGTACGATACAGCGGAACGGGCACGACAAGTGTGACGTTCCCCAGCATGTCTTCAGCGACCGATGTCATCTGGCGGCCCAGAACGGCAGCATTTTCAGTATGATCGGAATATTTCAGTGGCAGGATCAGGCGCCGCGACCATGCGTCGTAAACGAAAGCCGCCCGCGCCGAACGCCAGACCGGCGGATGGGCCTGACAGGCCTCACAGCAGTTCTGAATACCGCCCAAGCCCTCGTTTTCCAGTGGAACACCGCATCGGTGACAGCTGGGAGAAACAATCCGGTGAGCAGCCTGGAAACATGTGCCGCAGAACGCGCCTTCCGTCATGACTTCCGTCCCGCAGGCCGCACAGGTCGGAGGCAGAAGCGTATCCAGAACAACGCGCGCGCTGCGGGTCAGAAGCCGTTTCACCCTGTGCGCGGTACCAGTTTGAACGTGATTCGGGATGCGTCGATCAGGACCTTGCCCTGATGCTGGAAATTGACGGTCACCCGCTCTCCCACAGCCGACTGGACCTGGCCCCAGCCCCATTCAGGATGATCGGGGTGCTGGACAATTTGCCCCGGTTCAAGAAAGGACTGAAAGGGCCCGGTCACTGACAGACCTGCCAGAAGACCGGAACCCGTTCCATGTCAGTGCCCTGCATTCTCGCCGGAGAAATCAGGCGCCTCGAGACCGGAGGCCTCAAGCTGTGCAGCCAACGCCGCCTTCAGACGGTCCAGCCCCGCTTCGTCACGCGCCTCGGCCCGGGCCACCAGAACGGCCTGTGTGTTGGAAGCCCGAAGCAGCCACCAGCCATCCGGCGTATTGACGCGGACACCGTCAATCTCGGACACATCCGCGCCCTCTTTCCGCAGACGTTCGGCCACTTCCGTGATGACCTCGAACTTGCGTTTGTCATCACAGTTGAAGCGCAACTCCGGCGTCGTAACCGTTACCGGCAGGCTGTCACGGAAATCCGAAAGCGGCCCCGGCAGACGCGAGACAATCCCCAGAACCCGCACGGCAGCATAAAGTGCATCGTCAAAGCCGTACCATTTATCGGCAAAGAAGATATGTCCGGACATCTCGCCCGCCAGCGGAGAGCCGGTTTCGGCCATCTTGGTCTTGATAAGCGAATGGCCGGTCTTCCACATCAGCGGCTGCCCACCGGCCTTTGCGATCTCGTCGAAGAGAATCTGGCTGGCTTTCACATCCGCGATGATCGTGGCACCCGGGTGACGGCTCAGAACATCCTGCGCCAGCAGAACCAACATCTGGTCGCCCCAGAAGATCTGGCCGCGATTGTCGACAATACCGATCCGGTCCGCGTCACCATCAAAGGCAATCCCCAGATCCGCCTGCTTTTCGTCCACAACGCGGATCAGGTCCTGAAGATTTTTCTCGACCGTCGGATCGGGATGATGGTTCGGGAAATGCCCGTCTATCTCTCCGAACAAAACCGTATGCTCGCCCGGAAGACGCTCGACCAGACGGTTAAGCACGGCGCCGGCTGCGGAATTACCATTGTCCCAGACGACCCGCAGTGGCCGGATCCCATCGTAATCCTGGACAAGCCGGTCAATATATCGGTCGGAAATATCAACCCTGACCGCAGTCCCACTCGTCGCAGGAAGAACATCGCCGGATGCGGACAGACGGCCCAGTTCGCGAATCTGGTCACCGTAAAACGGCTTGCCGCCCATCATCATCTTGAAGCCGTTGTAATCGGGTGGATTATGGCTCCCCGTGACCATGACGGCACCATCAGCCTCATCCGCCACGGAGGCGAAATAGAGCATGGGCGTCGGCCCACATCCGATCCGTGTCACGTCCGCACCGGATTCGACGGCGCCCCGGACCAGCGCCTCTTCCAGCGACGGCGAAGACAGACGGCCGTCATACCCGACCACAATCCGCTTCCCGCCAGCGCGGATCACCATGCTCGCGAATGTGCGACCAATGGCGAAGGCGTCGGCCGGATACAGCGTCTTTCCGACGATCCCGCGAATATCATATTCCCGCAGGCTCGTCGGATCAAAATCATGCCGGAATGGCATCAGGGCGCATCCACATACTGCTTGTACTTCTTGAGGAAGGCCTTCACGGACGCACCAAGATCCTCGCGATCGATCGAGAAGGCGATCTGGGCTTCGAGGAATCCGGCCTTATCGCCACAGTCGTAGCGCGTGCCTTCATAGCGCAGACCATGGAACGGCACTTCACCAATCGTCTTGGCCATCGCATCCGTCAGCTGAACTTCATTGCCCGCGCCACGCTCCAGCTTCGCCAGATACTTCATGACATCTGCTGTCAAAACATAGCGCCCGATGATGGACAGGTTCGAAGGGGCATCTTCCGGAGCCGGCTTCTCGACCAGTCCCTTGACCTCGACCAGCTTGCCGTTGTCACTGCCGACGTCGAGAATGCCATAACGGTTCGTATGCTCGGGCGGAACTTCCGTGACCGCCACGACATTGCCGCCGGTCTGATTATAGGCCTCGACCAGCTGACCGATGCAGCTGCGCCCCTTGACGATATCGTCCGGCAGCAGAATAGCGAACGGATCATCTCCGATGAACGAGCGCGCACACCAGATCGCATGCCCCAGGCCCAGCGGCTCCTGCTGGCGCACGGCCACGAGGGAGCCCGCTTCCACACTGCTGGGTGCAAGCGCTTCAAGTGCGCTCTTCTTGCCGCGCTCCTTGAGCGTTGCTTCAAGTTCATAGGCAATGTCGAAATAATCGATCAGGCTGTCTTTGCCACGACCGGTCACCAGACAGAATTCTTCGATCCCGGCTTCGCGGGCTTCATCGATCGCGTACTGGATCAGCGGCTTATCGACGACAGGAAGCATCTCCTTCGGCATGGCCTTGGTCGCAGGCAGGAACCGCGTTCCCAAACCGGCAACAGGAAGGACAGCTTTTTTCAGTGGCTTGATCACGAAACCTCACACATCAGCCGAAAATGACGCCCGACCGCCGAACCGGAAGTCCAGACGCTCTCAAGGACGCAATAAGGAATAACCCTGTCTCAGCAGTCTGGCAACAAAATGGTACAGACCGGAGAACAGCAAGGAAACGCATCAGTCCCCTGCGGGGTTTATTTTCATGATGTGTGATTTTTACTGGGATACACCGACATCTGAATGTCAGTGGTGCGGCCGAGAAGACTCGAACTTCCACGGGGTTGCCCCCACAAGCACCTCAAGCTTGCGCGTCTACCATTCCGCCACGGCCGCCCCGTGACAAACGGCCCTGCTTCGTGCATGACCGTCCGGTGTGGAAGGGGCTATAGCGGATGCCGAAAACGAGGGCAATGACCCGAAATGAGATTTGTGAAGAAATTTTGTGGAAGTCCTCGCCGGGACTGACACCCTATCCGGATGCTCTGGCCCTTATGGAAGGGCGCGCGCGCGCCATCCATGAAGGTGCGGCCACCCCACTGGTGTGGCTGGTCGAGCATCCCCCCGTCTTTACGGCAGGCACATCGGCGAAGGATGCCGATCTCTACAATCCCCATGGCTACCCGACCTATGCTGCCGGGCGCGGAGGACAGTGGACCTATCATGGACCGGGCCAGAGGCTGGGTTATGTCATGATGGATCTGACGAAGCCGAACGGCACCGTCCCGCCCCGCGACCTGCGCGCTTTTGTCGCGGGACTGGAAGGCTGGATGACCGACGCCCTTGCCCGGCTCGGCATCACAGCCTTTACCCGCGAGGGCCGGATCGGCGTCTGGACGATCGATCCCCTCACGGGCCTGGAAGCCAAGATCGGGGCGTTGGGCATCCGCGTCAGCCGCTGGGTCAGCTGGCATGGCGTTTCGATCAATGTCAGTCCCGATCTGACCGATTTCGATGGAATCGTGCCCTGCGGCATCCGCGAATTCGGCGTCACCAGTCTCCAGCGATTCGACAGCAGCCTGACGATGGCAGATCTCGATGACGCCCTCGCTGCCGCATGGCCAGGGCGGTTCGGCTCTATCCCGCGGGCGGAGTAAATGCGGACGGGGCGATGGCCACACCCTGCTGCACAGCGGAAAGCTCCACCCCGAAATGATGCTGTCGGGCATCCACGCCCTGCAACCCGATCAAACCGAGCTGACCGTTAACGTCCGAAAACTGGATCGTCAGCAGCCCCTGGGACGGATTATCCGCCTGCGCGACTGAAATCTGCAGCGATCCGTCCCCATGTCGCACATCCGTAACCTGTACGTCGCCGTCGAACCGGATCGGATATTTCAACAGCAGGCCGAGCGGATTGTGCCGCAGCGACAGATGCGTGACGGCGCCCGTCGCCCGGTCGTCGAGCACGAGGTGCCCGTCCCCCGCGACGAGTTCCATCGGATGCGGCACCACATAATCCAGCCTCAGATGCCCCGGAATATAAGAGAAACGCCCCGCGCTTTCCCCGGCATCCGGCCCATGTTGCAGGAAGGCGGCCTGCAGTCCCTGAACACCGTTCAGATAGGCCTCGATACGATGCACGTCATCCTGCTCGGCCGCAGGCAGGTGGCCATAGCCTCCCGTCGCACAGCCTGACAGCAGAAGGAGTGCCAGCAGAGCACGTTTCATGGGGTTTTCTTTCCATGCAGGACCAGGGACAGCGCATGCAGTCCGGAGCTGAATTCCTCGGCCAGCAGACCATTGACCAGCCGATGGCGTGCCACCCGGTTCAGTCCGTCAAACCGCGCACTTGTGATGGCGACATTGAAATGCGTCTCCCCACCGCCCCCAAGAGCTTTCGCCCCGGCATGATGGGCATGACGGGCACTGTCATCCTGGATCTCGAGCGTCGTGGGCGACAGTTCCTGTCGAAGGATCGCCTCGATCCGTTCCCGTCGGGTGGAGTGCGGCGCGGAAGAGCGTGAAGCTGTTTCAGACATGATGAAAATCGTCCGGCTGGAGGAATGGCCGCTTGCATCGTGCGGCTGTGATTGCCCATATCAGACACCATGCAGCGCAAATCCACCAGACACCGGGCCTTCGATCCCGATCCTGACGCGCCGGAACAGGTCTGCGACCATCCGGGCTGCAACGAACCTGCGGGCTACCGTGCGCCGCGCGGGCGTGACGCCCTGCGCTCGTATTTCTGGTTCTGCCTTGAGCATGTCCGCGAATACAATTCCCGCTGGGACTTCTATCGCGGCATGACGCCGGGCCAGATCGAAGCGCATCTGCGGGCTGACGTCTCATGGCAGCGTCCGTCCTGGAAGCTCGGTACCGGCACGGCCAACAAGGCGGAGTTCAACGAGGACGACATCCTCGACCCGCTCGACATTCTTGGCGCGACCCGTCACAGCCGGGCCGAGCGGGCGAAAGATGCGGCCCGCCAGCGCGCATCCGCCCAGGCCGCCGGAATCCCCGAGCCCCTGCGCCAGCCTCTTGCGACCCTGGACCTGACATGGCCCGTCTCTTTCGATGACGTGAAAACCCGCTACCGGGTCCTCGCCCGCCAGCATCATCCCGATGCCAATATCGGCGATGCGAAATCCGAAGAGCGTTTCAAAGCCATCGGCTCGGCCTATGCCGTTCTGAAAGTCCATTTCACCCGGCAGGATGATTTCGTTTCCTGAATTTTTAGACTGGAACACAGGACGCCGAGGCTCCATCTTCTCCAGAACGTCCTGATCCAAGACCCAGAGAAAGCCCAAGAGTCCCATGAGTGATTTCGCGACGATTGACACCCCGGAAGCCGTGACCACCGCTGAAAATGCCGCGGTCCCGACCAGCGTTCTCGGCGCTCCCGATCTCATGGTCTCCTCGGCAGAAGTCTTCGGCATCCGCACGGACATGCAGGTTCCGGCCTATTCCGTACGCACGGAACATGTTCCCGACATCGACCCGTCCTACAAGTTCGACGAGGACACCACCCGCGCCATTCTCGCGGGATTCGCCTTCAACCGGCGCGTCATGGTCCAGGGCTTCCACGGTACCGGCAAGTCCTCCCATATCGAGCAGATCGCCGCGCGCCTGAACTGGCCCTGCGTCCGGATCAATCTCGACAGCCATGTGTCGCGGATCGACCTGATCGGCAAGGACGCGATCGTCCTCAAGGACGGCAAGCAGATCACGGAATTCCGCGAAGGCCTGCTGCCTTGGTGCCTCCAGCATCCCTGCGCCCTGATCTTCGACGAATACGATGCCGGCCGCCCGGACGTGATGTTCGTTATCCAGCGCGTGCTGGAAGCCGAAGGGCATCTAACGCTTCTGGACCAGAACCGCGTTATCCGCCCGAACCCCGCTTTCCGCCTGTTCGCCACAGCTAACACGGTGGGTCTGGGCGACACGACCGGCCTGTATCATGGCACTCAGCAGATCAATCAGGGGCAGATGGACCGCTGGAACATCGTCGCCACCCTGAACTACCTGCCGCTGGAACAGGAAGTCGGCATCGTCACATCCAAGCTGAAGATCCCCGCAGAAGACAAGGACGCCACGACGCTGGTCGAGCGCATGGTTGCGCTGGCGAACCTCACGCGGTCCGGCTTCATGGCCGGCGACATCTCCACCGTCATGTCCCCGCGCGCCGTCATCGCCTGGGCCGAGAACAACCGCATCTTCAACGACGTGGCATTCTCTTTCCGCCTCACCTTCCTCAACAAATGCGATGAGGCCGAGCGCGGAATCGTGGCTGAATACTACCAGCGCTGCTTCAACGCCTCACCGCTGGCCTGATCCCTTGTCTGCTCCCAAGACTTCCCTCACCGACGAAGAACGGCAGGAACGCTTCCGTCAGGCCACCATCGCCACCCTGCGCGCCATGGGCGGCGCGCCGGAGCAGGGCGTGGATTTTCAGGGTGCCGTCAACGGAAGCCGTCAGAATGCGACAGATGCCGGCACTGTGGAACTGCCATATGTATCGCGCCACATGCACGACTGGGAAATCCGCAAGATCCGGGGGGCCGCGGATTCCGCTGCCCTGCGGATGCGGTATCATGCCCAGAAAGAGTCAGGCGCCCCGGCTGAACCCGTAGCCCGCCAGGCGTTCGATGCGCTGGAACAGGCCCGTTGCGAGGTCTACGGCTCACGCCACATGGCAGGCGTGCGCGCCAATCTGGAACAGCGTGTCGCCCAGCATTGCGCCGAGCTTGGCTGCAACCGGATGAAAACGCGCGAGGACATGCCGGCTCCCGTCGCGCTGGATCTCCTTGCCCGAGAGGCCATGAGCGGCCACCCAATGCCTGTTCAGGCCGGAGCGGCTCTGGACGAATGGCGCGCGTCCCTGACGCCAGCGGCAAAAGCCGCCCTCGCGGACATGGCCCGCACCCAGAGCGACCAGACGGCCTTCGCCCGCGCCACAACCCGCTTCCTCGGCGCCTGCAAGCTCACGACCGTCCCCGATGAGGACGAAGAGCAGATGGCCCCGTCTGATCTGCCGTCCGACGAAGAGGAAACAACGGACAGCGACGCGCCTGAGGCAGAAGGTCAGGACCAGCAGGCTCCTGCCGCCACCGAAGAGGAAGAAGACGGCTACCAACCCGAAAGCGGCGAAACCGGCCTTTCCGGCGAAAGCGAAGCCACGGAATCCGCTGAGATGTCGGAAGACGGCACAGAAGAAGCTGCCGGACCTTCAGACCAGCAGGCCGACACCGGACCTTCCGAAGCCCCCAATACCTACAAGGCATACACCACCGATTTCGACGAGGAAGTGAACGCCTCCGATCTGTGTGACGCCGATGAACTGGACCGTCTGCGCCAGAAACTCGACCAGCAGATGTCCCAGCTCCATGGCCTGGTCTCACGCCTTGCGCACCGGCTGCAACGCCGCCTCATGGCACAGCAGCAGCGCCGCTGGGAGTTCGAACAGGAAGAAGGCATTCTCGACGCCGGACGCCTCTCCCGCGTCGTGACCAATCCGACCCTTCCGCTATCATGCAAACATGAATGCGAGACGGAGTTCCGCGACACGGTCGTCACTCTCCTGATCGACAATTCAGGCTCCATGCGCGGCCGTCCGATTGGCACGGCCGCCATCTGCGGCGACATTCTGGCCCGCACGCTCGAACGCTGCGGCGTGAAGGTCGAAGTTCTCGGGTTCACGACCCGCCAGTGGAAAGGTGGCCAGAGCCGTGAGCGCTGGCTCAAGGCTGGTCGTCCTCCTGAACCAGGCCGCCTGAACGATCTGCGCCACATCATCTACAAAGATGCGGACACGCCCCTGCGGCGCGCCCGGCGCAATCTGGGCCTGATGCTGCGCGATGGACTGCTCAAGGAAAACATCGACGGCGAAGCTCTGCTCTGGGCCTGGAAACGGCTGCGGCGCCGCCCGGAACACCGCCATATCCTGATGGTGATTTCCGATGGCGCTCCGGTCGATGACAGCACGTTCTCCGCCAATCCGCACAACTATCTGGAAGACCATCTGCGGCAGGTAATTGCCCGGATCGAGGCGGATCGCGGGACCGAGCTGCTGGCCATCGGCATCGGCCATGACGTCACGCGCTATTATCGCAACAGCGTCACCATCAGCTCCGCCGAAGACCTCGGCGGAACCATGATGGCCCAGCTCAGCGCCCTGTTCGCGCCTTCAAACGGTCGTCGCGCAGCGCGATAACGGCATCCAGCATCCGGTCGGTATGGGCGGTCGTGGTCCGGTGATTAACGATCGCCGCCCGAACCGCCAGCCGGCCGTTGATTTTCGTGGTGGAGGGTGCGGCGATCCCGCTTTCATGCAGATCCTGCACCAGTTCCGAGACTTCGGCAGCTTCAAGACCGTCGATCCCGAAGCAGACGATATTCAGCGTCACCGGCGCCAGCAAAGTCAGTCCGTCCATCCGCTCCACGCGCCGCGCCAGATCGGCGGCCACGTCACAGCATGTTTCGACCATTTCTCCCATGCGCTCGGATCCGTAATGGCCCAGCGTCATCCAGACCTTGAGCGCCCGGAAGCCGCGTGACAGGTCTGGCCCGAAGTCACAGAACCAGGGCGCCCCGGCCGCAAGCCCGCGCTCTTCACGTACTAGATAATCCAGAGACTGCGCAAAAGCTGCCGCATGCTTGCGGCTGTCGCGCACCAGCACGCAGCCCGCGTCATACGGAACCTGCGCCCATTTATGGAAATCAAAAGCCAGACTGTCTGCTTTCCCGATTCCAGCAAGCAACTGCTGAAAGCGCGGTGAAAGGCAGGCCAGTGCCCCGAATGCCGCATCTACATGGAACCAGAGCCCGGCCTCACGAGCGACCGCCTCGATCGCCACCAGATCGTCAATCGCCCCGCAGTCAACGGTTCCGGCCGTGCCCGCAACCATGAACGGCACGAAACCGGCCTTCCGGTCCTCTGCGATCATGTCCCGCAAGGCGCTGACATCCATACGATGATCCGCCAGAACGGGAACATGCCGCAGCGCCTCGCTTCCCAGCCCTGCCAGATCAAACGCCCGCGGCAGACATCCATGAGCGGTCGTCGCGGCATAACCCACAAGCCTGCGGCCACCGATGCCTTCCTTCCGGATGGACAGGTCCTGCGCCCGGCTTGCCGTGATCACGCTGATGAAATTGGCCATGGACGAGCCCGTTACCAGACAGCCCGAGCCATCCTGCGGCATGCCGACCATCTGCAGGGCCCAGCGGATGACCTCGCGCTCGACCTCGATCGGCGCGTGATCGCGTCCACCACAATTCGCATTCAGGCCACCAGCCAGCATTTCCGCCAGCATCCCGACCGGTGTTCCCGCCCCATGCACCCATCCCATGAAACCGGGATGTGTATTCCCCACACCATAAGGCACGACCAGATCAAGATAACGCCCGTACAGATCGTCGAGGGAATGTCCCTTTTCCGGCAGTCCTTCCTTCAGGGCCTGCCGGGCAGAAGATGGCATGGGTCTCCAGACGGGCCCCTCTCCCACATGCTCCATGCGGTCAAAGACCTCGTCCAGCATCCGGTGTCCGATGTCACGAATGCCGCGCCAGTCGGTGGGGTCCAGTCCGGCCATGATTATCCCTTCACCTGAAATCCGTCAGGTGTCTGCGATACAGGGCCGCCCGGTCGATGTCACGTCAGGAAAAACGCTCAGAACAGCGCAGAATAGAGTGACGAACTGCTGTCGCTACTCGAGTTCCCGGTAAAGAGGGAAAGAATGCTCGTGCTGGACCCGCTCCCACCATAGAGGGTCAGCATGCTTGCTGGCGTCGTGCTCGTAACGGGGTGGATCTGCAGCAGGGCAAGATATTGCTGCGCGAACTGCTGGATTCCCTGTTTCGTACTGAGTTTGGACATATCCAGCTTCGATCCAAGCAGACGGACCTGCTGATCATAATCCAGGGCACCGAACTGTGTCGTGTCAAAACCGGAGACAACCTCAGCCACTTTCAGGAGCTTCGGATCCGCCATCACATTGGCAAGAGTCATATCCGTCGTGGCCGTCCGGGTGAAATACAGCGCATCCCCCAGACCGGGCGTCTCTGTCTGCAGGCTGTCTTCGTAACTGTTGGTCAGGTAACTCTGCGTGATGCTCTGCACGGTGTCAGAAGACGACAGGGGCGAGGTCGACCAGTCGGAAAAGGCATTCGCAAACGCCTTCCAGGCCGAATTTCCGCTGGTCTGGGCCAGGGATTTGGACGATGTCGGATCCTGCGTCATGAGATCCTTGATGACCGCCGTCTGACCAATGACAGAAGACATTCCATAGGCCCCGAGCACCACCGTGAGGGCCTTGTAGTTTTTCAGAAGCTGCTCCGGCGTCTTGATCGAGGCGGCATCCTTCTGGAAGGCCGTGACGGCCTGCTGGGCGGAGACGCTTGTTTTTTCCCACTTGTTCGCCGAAGAGTCTTCATCCTTGATGATGGAGACATACTGCGGAATGGCGGGCATGGCGGAAATGGAGGAAGACACGCGCGTTTCTCCGAAAAAGGAGTAGGTCCGTCACTCTATCTCCCCATCCCCTAATACAGTCTTAACGTCTCCTGTCCTTCTCCACAGTCCGGAACCCCCTCATGTCCCTTCGCCTGCCCCTGCTCGCCGCCACTGCCGCGCTTCTGATGCCGGTTATGGCCAGCGCCTCCACCCTGTCCGGTCTGCCGGAATCCTGCTTCACCTACGAACTTGCCAGCACGAAAGCTGCCACGCATGGCCTGACGGCTAAAACCCTGCATGCAACCCTGACCGGCACCGACATCACGCTCGACATCCGCGGCGTGAACCTGTCCGATCCGTCCGGTCACGTTGAAAGCGCCACCCTGGAGCGTTTCAACGCCGTCGCCGCCTATGCCGCACTCAGCGCCTTCCGTGGCGGGATCAGCGCGGCCTGCAAGGACCAGAGCCTGACGATCAACAGCAGCGATATCCGCAGCGGAACCCCGCAGGCCGCCTGGACAGACGTCACACTGGCCCGCCCCGGCCACAACATGACCATCCGCAAGGCTTCAATCCAGGCTGTCCAGACCACGCCGGACCTGCGACTGAAAGTCGAAGGCACGGGCATCCATGATACCAAACAGCCCCTCATGCCCACGCAGCTTTCAGCAGATCTCACGGTCCAGGGCCTCGATACCGCACGCCAGCAAATCACGATCAACGCCCTGCATGCCGTCTCCGGCAGCAGCGCCATCGACGGCAAGGGCAGCATCGAGCCCGGCGCAACAGCTTCCACTTCGGCCGCGGACCTGCATGTCAGCGTCACGAATGTCGACACACTGATTGGCCAGATCCGCGACACGGCCCCGAAGAAGGTGGTAGCCGCCCTGACGATCGCCAGGCTGATGGGCCGTCAGAGCGGTGATGCGACATTGTGGGACATCGGGTTGAGTGGCGGTGTCGTGACCGTCAACCGCATCCCGCTGCCGTTCTCAGTCCCCTGATTTCTCTGTCTCAAGCTTGCGGATCATCTTGCACAGGACGGTCGTGACCTTTTTGGCGTAGCCAATGCGGGTCGCGTTCGTCATTTCGCGGATGACCGCAAGCTTGTGATCGGGACGGATTTTCACACCCGATTCCTTCTTGCGCGTCACCCAGTCGATCAGCGCAGCCGGATTGCCGAAACGGTTGCGGCGGAACTGGATCACCATGCCCTTCGGCCCGGTCTCCAGACGCTCCACACCAGCCTCACGGCACAGGCGCTTGATCAGAACCACATCGAGCAGATTACCCACTTCCGGCGGAAGCGATCCGAAACGGTCTACGAGTTCGGCGCGCATGGCCTCAACCTCGGCTTCGTTCGTCAGTGACGCAATCCGCCGGTACAGGCCCAGACGCACCGGCAGATCCGGCACATAGGCCTCGGGGATCAGAACTGGCAGGCCGAGAATGATAGTCGGGGTCCAGCTGTCCTCGTCGTCCTGACGCTTGCCGCGCTCACGGCGCATATCGATCACGGCGTCTTCGAGCATCTGCTGGTACAGCTCGATTCCGACTTCCTTGATATGCCCGGACTGCTCATCGCCCAGCAAATTACCTGCCCCACGGAGGTCCAGGTCATGGGAAGCTAGTGTGAAGCCCGCGCCCAACGAGTCCAGCGTCTGCATGACCTCAAGCCGCTTTTCCGATGACGGAGACAGCGGACGGGTCTGCGGCCAGGTCAGATACGCGTAACCGCGCTGCTTGCCACGCCCGACACGTCCACGAAGCTGATAGAGCTGCCCCAGCCCGAACATATCCGCGCGGTGAATGATGATCGTATTCACGCTCGGCATATCCAGCCCGCTTTCCACGATGTTTGTGGAGAGCAGGATGTCGTATTTTCCGTCCGCGAACTCCGTCATGACACGTTCGAGTTCGGTCGGCGTCAGGCGCCCATGGGCCTGCACAGTCTTGGCGTCCGGGACGATTTCCGTCAGGCGCTCGGCCATCCGGTCCATATCCGCCAGACGCGGCACGACGCAGAAAATCTGGCCGCCACGGAACCGCTCACGCTGGATCGCTTCGCGGATCATAACGCTGTCGAACGGCGTGATGAAGGTGCGCACCGCCAGACGGTCTGTCGGTGGCGTTGCGATCAGGCTCATTTCACGCACGCCGGACAACGAAAGCTGAAGCGTTCTGGGCAGCGGCGTGGCTGACAGGGTCAGGACATGAACGTCCTCACGCAGCGCCTTCAGACGTTCCTTATGCGCCACACCGAAATGCTGCTCCTCGTCGATGATCAGCAGGCCCAGACGCTCGAAGGACACGGTCTTGGCCAGCAGCGCATGGGTGCCGACCACGATATCCACCGTGCCATCCGCCATGCCCTCGCGGACCTTCGTGGCTTCCTTGGGCGTGATCAGACGTGAAAGCTGCGCCACATTGACCGGAAAGCCCTCAAAGCGCGTCGAGAAGCTGCGGAAATGCTGTCGAGCCAAAAGTGTCGTCGGCACCACAACCGCGACCTGCATCCCCGAAAGAGCGGCCACGAACGCCGCCCGCAACGCCACTTCCGTCTTCCCAAAGCCCACGTCGCCACAGACCAAACGATCCATCGGCCGCCCGGCGCTCATGTCTTCCAGCACGTCCGCAATTGCGCGGGACTGGTCTTCCGTCTCCACGAACGGGAAGCGCGCGCAGAACTCGTCCCACAGCCCTTCGGCGGGTGCGAGCGTCGGCGCATCCTTGAGCGCGCGGGCCGCAGCTGTCTTGATCAGCTCACCCGCCATGACGCGGATGCGGGACTTCATCTTGGCCTTGCGCGCCTGCCAGGCGGTCCCGCCCAGCTTGTCGAGCTGAACTCCGGCCTGCTCGGAACCGAACCGGCTCAGAAGCTCGATATTCTCGACCGGCAGGAGAAGCCGCTGCTCCCCGTCATAGAGGATTGACAGATAGTCATGTGCAACGCGCCCTTCGACGACCGTCTCAAGTCCAACATAGCGCCCGATCCCGTAATCGGAATGAACAACCAGGTCCCCTTCTGCGATCTCGCCGACCTGCGAGATGAACTGCTCGCCACGCTTGCGACGGCGCGGCGGCCGGGAAATCCGCTCGCCCAGAAGATCCTGTTCGGAGACGAAGCACAGACGGTCCGAGACGAAGCCGCGCTCCAGACCCAGTGTCAGCAGGCCGGTCGTGCCTTTCGGCATCCCCGCTGCATCCGGCCAGTCCTCATAGGACGTCGCCGTGACACTATGCTCGGCCAGAAGATGCGAAATCCGTTCCCGTGATCCGCGGCTCCAGGCCGTGACATAGGTTCTGCGTCCTGCCTCGGCCCAGGTTTTCACCTGCTGCCCGAAAGCTTCAAACATCCCGGCCCGGCTTCCGTCCTTGGCACGGGCGAACAGCGGTCCAGGGCGATAGCCTGCGTCCACACCCTGAGCCGTATCCGGCATGGCGAACGCATTGAGAATGACGGACGGGACATCCCCCAGCATCGACTCCCAGCCGTGAGCATCCAGATACAGCCGGTGTGGCGGCAGCGGACGATACGGGATTTCGCCCTCGCGGGTCGGCACACGGCGAGCCTGATAATGATCGGCGATCATGTCCAGCCGGGCCTTGAGAATTTCCGGCGCATGATGATCGAAGCTGACTGCCCCGCCCGGCAGATAATCCAGCAGCGTTTCCATCTGGTGCCCGTCACCGTCATGGAACAGCGGCAGGTAATGCTCCAGCCCCGGATAACGCCGCCCGTCGGAGACGTTCTCGTAGATCGTGTCGGATGTCGCAGCAGGGCCGAACGAATCGCGCCAGCCTGTTCGGAAGCGGCTGATGCTGTCCGGGCCCAGCGAGAATTCGGACACCGGGCGCAGTTCGAAGCGCTTCAGGGTCTCGGTGGAGCGCTGTGTTCCAACGTCGAACGCACGGATGTTCTCGACCTCGTCGCCGAACAGGTCCAGCCGGATCGGATCGCTCTCGCCGGCCGGGAACAGGTCAAAGATTCCGCCCCTTGTCGCGAACTCGCCCGCTTCCATGACCGTATCGGTCCGGGTGTAGCCGTTGGCGATCAGCAGTTCGATCAGCATGGCCTGATCGAGGCTCTCGCCCGTCTTTACACTGATGGACTGCCCGCGGAATGCCGAGCGCGGGGGCACGCGCTGCACCAGACTGTGCACGGTCGTCAGAACGATCCGCCGCGCTTTCGTGGGCTCCAGCAGACGGCACAGCGTCCCGGCCCGTTCGGCGATCAGAACCGGATTGGGTGAAACACGGTCATAAGGCAGGCAGTCCCAAGCCGGCAGGCGCAGGACTTCCACTTCCGGCATGAGCCAGGCCAGCATGTCGGCCAGCGCGGCCACAGCAGCGTCATCGCGCGCAACGTGGAGCAGAGGTCCGTCATGCTCGGCAAGGCGCTGGCGGAGAAGAAAGGCCACACTGCCATCCGGCACGCCCCAGACGGTCGGTCCGAAAGACCTGCCGAAGGACGCTGTGGACATTTCACGGGTCATGGTTTCGTTTTGTTCCATCCTGCTAATGCCCTATACCTGCCGTTCCATCGCCTGTCAGCCCGAGGAGCACGGGAAGCGCCCGTTGTCACGATGCCGTCCGAACAATTCCCGCAGTCTCTTCCATCCCATTCCGACACAGAACAGCACAACGAAGCCTGGGACGACCGTCTCGCTCCCCTCTTCGCACCGCTGACGAGCCTGCCCGGCATCGGCCCCCGGCACACTACCCTGCTGGAGAAGATCGCGGGCGGCCGACGCGTGCTGGACCTGCTGTTCACGCTGCCCGAACGGGTTGTTGACCGGCGCATTCTGCGCACAGTCGCAGACGGACACAATCTCGCGCCTGGCGAAATCCTGACCGCCCATGTCCGCGTCCTCTCCCTGCGCAAGGCCGGACGCCCCGGACAGCCCTCCATCATCCGCACCGAGGACGACACCGGAAAGCTCGATCTGGTCTTCTTCCAGACGCGCAACATGCCCAGCCCCACGATCGGCGCCGAACTCCTCGTCTCCGGCAAGACCGGCACGTTTCAAGGCGAGCTGACGATGCCGCAGCCCGACCATGTCGTTAGCTGGGCCAAACGCGACAGTTTCCCCTCGCTCGAACCCGTCTGGCCCCTGACCGCGGGCCTGTTTCCCTATACGGTCCGCAAAGCCATGCGTGCCGCTCTGACGCTCCTGCCCGACCTTCCGGAATGGCTGGACAAAACTCTCGTCACCCAGCGGAAATGGCCGTCCTTCACGCAGGCCCTGCGCCTGATGCAGTCCCCCGAGATCATCCCGCCGGAAATCGCCTGGGAGCCGGTCCGCAACCGCGCCCTGTCCCGCCTCGCCGCTGATGAACTACTGGCCGATCAGCTCTGTTTCGGCCTCGCCCGCCTCAAGGCCCGTGAGCGGCATGGACGCAGCTTTCCCGGCACCGGCAAACTCCAGGCCGAAATGCTCCGCCGCTTCGGCCACAACCCTACCCATGCGCAGACACTGGCCATTGCCGAAATCGCCGCCGATCTTTCGGCTTCAACGCCCATGATGCGCCTGCTTCAGGGCGATGTCGGTGCGGGCAAGACCTTCGTCGCCATGAACGCCATGCTCCAGACCGTCGAGTCCGGCGCGCAGGCTGCCCTTATGGCGCCTACCGAAATCCTCGCCCGCCAGCATTTCGAAACGCTCTCCCGTCTCTGCCCGACCGAATGCGTCTATCTGAGCGGCACCATCAAGGGCGCGGCACGGCGCAAGACTCTCGCTGCCATCGCAGATGGGACTGCAAAGATTGTCATCGGCACCCACGCCCTGTTTCAGGACGGCGTGACCTTCCACGACCTCGGCCTTGCCGTCATCGACGAGCAGCACCGATTCGGCGTCCGCCAGCGCATGAATCTGAGCGCCAAGGGAGAAGCGACCGACATTCTCGTCATGACCGCGACCCCCATCCCCCGCACGCTCCAGCTCATGGAATGGGGCGAAATGAGTGTCAGCCGTCTGGACTCGAAACCTCCAGGCCGACAGCCGATCCGTACGACCCTGCACAGCATGGACTCGCTCGACAGCGTGCTCGCCGGCATCAGCCGCGCCCTGCGCGATGGCGTGCAGGTCTTCTGGGTCTGCCCGCTCATTGAAAACAGCGAGACACAGGCCGCAGCAGCGGCTGAAGAGCGCTGGGCCTCATTGGAGCAGCGGTTTGAAGGGCTCGTTGGTCTTGCCCACGGCAAGCAGGACATCACCGTCCGTCAGGACGCCCTGGACACGTTCCGCCTAGGCAAAACGCGCCTTCTTGTCGCTACCACCGTCATTGAAGTGGGCGTGGACATCCCGGCGGCTTCGGTCATGGTCATCGAACAGGCCGAGCGCTTCGGTCTGGCGCAGCTTCACCAGCTTCGCGGGCGCGTCGGGCGTGGCTCGAAACAGTCCTTCTGTTTGCTACTTCATGACCGCGCCGCAACACCAACAGCCGTCAGGCGTCTGAGCCTTTTGCGCGACACGAATGATGGTTTCCTGATCGCCGACGAAGATTACCGGATCCGTGGCGGCGGTGACATCGCCGGTGACCGGCAGTCCGGCCTGCCCGGTTTCCGGCTCGCACAGGGCGCGCGCCTCAGCCTGCTGCTGGCTGCCATGCAGCAGGACAGCGAGCGTGAAATCGCCCGCAATCCACATCTGGAAGGTCCCCGCGGTCACGCACTCAGACTTCTTCTGGAAATATTTGACCGGAATGATCCGGACAGACTTCTAATTTCCGGTTAGACAGAAAAGTTCACGCGGATATAATGCCGCTACTTGATCAGTAATGCATTCAACTGAATTTCATGGAGTACACGCGTGATGAGCAGTCCTGCCAGAGACGCTCAGAAAGAGACTTTACACGAATACTCTGGCACCTCTTCGGATCGCCGATCCCTGCTTTTTCGTCTGCTTCTCCCCGCGACCGGCGGGTCGGCAGTCGCGTTGCTGGACCTCTCCGCAAGCGGCACTCCGGATATTCTCCATGCCATCGGCCCCCTGCCGCCAGGGCTGCAGAAAGCAGCCACAGGAAGGATCATTCTTTCATCGGAACAGAAGCGGAATGGCGACACTCCGTTTTCCTGCCCGTTGCCCGATGACTTCTCCCTTATCGGATGCCCCGTCCGCACCAGTTCGAGTGACGGCAAGTCCGGGCTGTTTCTGGTTGCCCTCTGCCCACCGGGCGGACGTTTCTCAGCCACGGCTGGCCGCGCCCTGCAGGACGTCGCAGACGAACTTGCCAACGATACTGCGGAACATCCGGGAAAATCCTCCCTGCCGGACCGCGAGGAAAGCCTTCGCGTCCTGCACCAGTTCATTGAACGGACAGGCAAGCTCTCACGCCGTGCCGTGTTCAGCCTGATCCATCTCAACCTGGATCATCTCTCGCTGATCAACGACCGCTATGGATGGGACACGGCTGACCTGATCCTCGCGGAAATGATCCGCCGCCTTAAAACCGTTCTGCCGGAAGGCTGTTTCCTGAGTTCGATCGGCGGCGGCCATTTCATGGTCTTGACACCACCGGGCACCACAGCCGTCACGACCCGTTCGCTGGTCAATGCGATCCTGCAGATCTCAAGCACACCCGTGTCGCTGGATATGGGCGCCATTCCGTTCTCGATCTCGGCAGGATGGAGCGTATATCCGCAGGATGCAGGAGACGCGAACCAGCTGATCCTTGCTGCCCGCGCAGCCCTGACCGAAGCCAATCGCACGGGTGGCGGCCATGAGCGTCGCGCCAATGCGGAACTCACGAACGACTATGCCATCACGTCGAACCTTGAGAAGGATCTGCTCAAGGCGGTCGAAGACGATGCCCTCTTCCTGAAATGGATGCCCATCGTCGATACGGCATCCCAGAAGATCGTCGGGCATGAAGCACTTCTGCGCTGGACCCGACCCGGCCATGGCGAAGTCGCTCCCAATCTCTTCATCCGCTATGCCGAGGAAGTCGGCATGATCGAGGCGCTCGACAGCTGGAGCCTGCGCAATGCCTGTCTGGCTGCCCTCCGCTGGCCGACTCCGCTGCGTGTGTGTGTGAATGTCTCGCCCGTCTGGCTGGTCAATGAACGGCTTGCCCCACTAGTCGATACCGTGCTGGCCGAGACCGGCCTTCCGCCCGGACGGCTGCAGGTCGAACTGTCCGAATGCCGTCCCTTCGGTCCCTCCGACATCGCCTTTCGCGAACTCTCCCGCGTCCGCGCGCTGGGTGTGCGCCTTGCCATCGACGATTTCGGGGCCGGCTATTCCTCACTGGAGAGGCTGCGGATCTATCCGCTGGACCAGATCAAGCTCGACCGCGCCTTCGTCCAGTATCTGGGTGAGGACATGCGGGCCGACGAGATCATGTACGCCATTCTCTCCCTTGCCCGCTCCCTGAACATCACCTGCTGCGCAAAAGGTGTTGAAACCGAACACCAGATGGCGCTGCTCGATGCCAATGGCTGCGAGGAAGTCCAGGGCTACCTGCTGGGAGCTCCGGTCCGGGACAGCCACGTCCCGCATCTCGCCCAGGCATGAAAAAAGGCCGCTTCCCGTAAGGAAAGCGGCCTTTTCAGTCCCCGTTCCGGAAACCTCAGAACTTGACCGAAAGCTTGAGCGATCCATAGTTGAACAGACCCGCCTTCTGGGTTTCGAACTGTGCCGTCTGCCAGTTCTGGCTGTAGGACAGGCGCACGCCGTGCCACATGACAGCCACACCGGCATGGATCTCACCCACATCCCAGATTTTCTCGACATGCGGCGCATTGGGGCGGACCGTGCTGCCCTGAAGCGTCACGTCATAGCCCACGGCCTGACCTTCAACACCGCCATAGAAATACCAAGCAAAAGGACGGGTCGCGCGGAACGCGTCCGTGCCGTCGAGTCCCGGCCCGATCGTCGCATTACCGAAGTCACTGTCCAGACCCTGACCGATGCGGAACGTCGTCGCCACATCCGCATAGGTCCGGTAATCACCCGCCGCACCCGAGATCGCCGGCAGCACGTCAGCATGAATGCCATAGACATTCAGGACAGGCACGCGCCAGATCCGGCCGGCCTGAACCTGAAAGATCGGCTGATTCGCGAGCTGGTGTGACCAGCCGGTGCTTGGCGTATCGCTGATGGCCTTGTGAAAGCCGTTCTGGACCTGACGCCCGAGTCCCGACGGACCAAGCATGCCGAACTGGATTCCCATTACGGTACGGGAAAGATCCGTATCGTTGATGAGGTTCACGGTTCCCAGCAGCAGCCCGGCATACGGCCGATCACCCTGCGGCGGATTATCGGCCTGGGTGTCGCGCGGCGTGTCGATGATCTGCTGCAGGCCGATGCTGATACGCTGCACACCATCGCCCATCAGAATATGGTTCAGCTTCGCGATAGGCCGCGGAAGATTGTCTGTCCCGGACGTCCAGTTGATGCGCAGACCGGACGTATAATACTGATCCGATGTCCCTTTCAGCGTGGAAATCGCGTCATTCTCACCCTGGACGGTCCAGGTTCCATACGGATCCTGCAATGGCGTGGCCATGGCGGTGGAAGACAGCGCCAGCACGGCAGTGGCTCCAATGGAAAAAGTCAGTCGGCTTCGCATGGGCACCTCTGTTACGCGCGGGATCCGGGACCACCAAGTACTGGAAAACGTGTGTATGTCATTTTCACGACCGGAATCAAAGTGTCGACGGGTCTCATCCCAATCTTAAAATTAGCGCGAGTTATGTTTCAGCCCCATATTCCCTGTGGCAGAGAAGGAAAAAAGCGTGCTAGAGATTGCTGCAGGAGAGAAACAGCGTCGTTTTTTTCCAAATTTTTGAAATTACGTCACGGCAGGGTCCGCCCTATCATGACACCCCAGTCTCGGGATTAGACCGTTGAGAAACAACAGAACCGACCGCAGCAGCTTCAACTCACCTCGCCGCGGCGGGTTTGACGACACATACTCGTCCCAGCCGTCCTATGGCGATCGTGGAGGCTTTGGTGGTGGAAATGGTGGTGGTGGCGGTTACGGCGCGCCCCGCCGTAACAGCTTCGTCGCAGCTTCAGGCCCGGAAATCAGCTCCCGCGTGAAGTGGTTCAACACCGAGAAGGGTTTCGGTTTCGTTGAACTGTCCGATGGATCGGGCGACATCTTCCTGCACGCCAATGCCCTCACCAATGCTGGTGTCAGCAACGTGAACCCGGGCGCGACGGTTGTGGTCCGCATCGGCCAGGGCCCGAAGGGCCGTCAGGTCGCTGAAGTCCTCTCCGTTGACGAGAGCACGGCAGAAGCACCGCGTCCCCGCGCTGCTTTCGGTGATCAGCCCCGCTTCGGTGGTGCACGTCCGGGCCGTCCGGCTCCGGACCTGTCCCGCGCTGAAGACATGCGTGGCACGGTCAAGTGGTACAACGCCACGAAGGGCTTCGGCTTCATCACGCCGGAATCCGGCGGTAAGGACATCTTCGTCCACGCCTCCGCTCTCGAGCGTTCGGGCCTGCCGACGCTTGACGAAGGCCAGACGATCAACGTCAAGGTTGTTCAGGGCCAGAAGGGTCCGGAAGCTGCTGAAATCAGCGCTGACTGAACCACCCGGACTTCGGTCTGAGTAAAAAAAGCCGCTGCCAGCTTCTGCTGCAGCGGCTTTTTTCATGCCGGCATTTCGTCCCAGGCAATAAAAAAGGCCGGAAGAATCCGGCCTTTTTTCAATCCTCATTCCCCGACCAAACTGGCTCAGTAGTCCTTGCCGCTGCTCCGGACCAGCCTCGCCTTGTCCCGCTTCCAGTCACGCTCGGCAATGGCATGCCGCTTGTCTTCCTTGCGGCGTCCCTGCCCCAGACCCAGCGTTACTTTCGCCATACCACGGGCATTGAAATGAATATCGAGCGGCACCAGACTGGCGCCTGCACGGCTGACAGCACCCAGAAAATGCGCGATCTGCTTGCGGTGCATCAGCAGCTTGCGTGGAGCACGCGGCTCAAACCGGGAGAGAACGCCTCCCTGATATTCCGGAATATAGGAGTTGAAGAGCCAGATCTCGCCGTCCCGCTCGGCAGCATAGGCTTCCGTAATCGTCGCCCGGCCGAGACGCAGGCTTTTCACCTCGGGCCCCTTCAGGACGATTCCGGCTTCGGTCGTTTCCAGAATCGTATAATCAAACCGACCCTTGCGGTTCTGTGCGGCCATGCCATGGGAAATCATGCCGCTCTTGGTTTTCTTTCCGGCCATACCTGTGGTCAGTCCAGAAGCTCAAGCGAACGCAGGGCCGCATCGATGACCCGACGCGTCTCTTCCTGTGGCTCCACCAGAGGCAGGCGCAATGTCGCATTGCACAGACCGAGTCTGGACATTGCATACTTCACTGGACCGGGATTGCTTTCCATGAACATGGCATCATGCAGCGGCGTCAGATGATCCTGGATGGCGATCGCATCCTCGATCCGCCCTTCCTGCCAGGCCAGATGCATGTCGGCGCACAGATGCGGCACGACATTGGACGTCACGCCAATGCATCCGTCGCCCCCTGCGGCAAGAAATGACAGGACCGTATTATCGTCACCTGAAAGCTGGTTGAACGGCTTGTCCACGGCACGACGCACCGCGATCGGCCGGGACATATTGGCGGTCGCGTCCTTGGTACCGACGATATTGGGATGTTCGCCCAGACGGGCCATGGTCGCCACGGAGATGTCCACGACTGACCGACCGGGGATGCAGTACAGGAACATCGGCAGCGGCGTCGCATCGGCGATCGTCATGAAATGGCGGTACAGCCCTTCCTGGGACGGCTTGTTGTAATACGGCACAACGACCAGCAGGCTGTCCGCCCCGACGGAATGGGCATGCTTCGCCATGATGACGGCTTCAGAGGTGCTGTTTGAACCAGCACCTGCCATGACCCGAACCCGGCCATTCGCCGTCTCAACGCAATGCGCCACCACACGACCATGCTCTTCATGTGACAGTGTCGGGCTCTCGCCTGTCGTGCCCGCCGGGATCAGTGCCGTGGTGCCCGCTTCGATCTGACGCTCGATCAGCTTTGTCGAAGCGTCGAAATCGATCCGCCCATCCGTATGCATCGGAGTGACCAGAGCCGTCAGCGACCCCTGATACATGCTCGTGTCAGCCATTGTTCCGCCTTCTGTCATGGGCTCTGCCTGTCCTGCTTTCACGCCCTGCGTGAGAGACTGCTTGGGTAAACACCCAGAATTCTCAGATCATCGCTGACCTGCTCCAGTTCCGCGAGCGCCGCCGCCAGAGGCGGCTGTTCCGGATGTCCCTCGACATCCATCAGGAACTGCGTCGCCGCAAACGAGCCGTCCAGCATGTAGCTTTCAATCCGCGTCATGTTGATACCATGCCGGGAGAATCCACCCAATGCCGCATAGAGCGCACCTGGACAGTTCCCAACCCGCATCAGCAACGTTGTCAGCACATCTGTGCGCTCGGGCGAGGGAATGCAAGGCTTGCGGGCCACACGATAAAAGCGCGTCGTGTTATGCGAGGCATCCTCGACATTGCTTCGAAGCACCATCAGCCCGTTCAGCTCGGCCGCCAGGGAAGATGCAATCGCCGCATCTTCCTTACGCCCCCACTGCGCCACCATCTCGGCCGCACCGGCGGTATCAAACTGCACCACGGGCTCCACGCCCAGTTCGCTGATCAGCTTGCGAACCTGTCCCAGTGCAACGGGATGTGTGTGAATCCGGCGGACATCTTCGATCTTCGCACCCGGTACACCCAGAAGGCAGTGCTCGACGCGCTGGAAATATTCCCCGACGATGTGAAGCCCGGCATCCGGCAGAAGCGAATGAATATCCGGCACACGCCCGGCCAGCGTATTCTCACAGGCCAGAAGCGCTTCGTCCGCCCGGCCGTCATGCACGGCGTCGATCGCATCGGCAAAGGTCGGGCACGGCAGCGTGGTCCAGCCCGGCCGCGCCTGACGGCAGGCCAGATCGGAATAGGCGCCTGGACGGCCCTGAAATGCAATGACCGGCATCAGACCAATCCTCTCACATGCTCAAGATCAGCAGGCGTATCCACGCCCTGAGGCGCGTGGTCAATCCTCGCGCAGCCGATCGTCATGCCGGCTTCAAGCGCCCGCAGCTGTTCCAGACTCTCCCGACGTTCCAGCGCGGAGGGCGGCAACGCCACGAAACGCTCCAGCGCGGCGCGGCGCCAGGCATAGATCCCGACGTGATGCCAGTGTGCCCCTTCACCCCACGGGATGGGCATCCGCGAAAAATACAATGCACGGGCCACATCTGCCTCGCCGAATGCGCAGGCAATCTTCACGACCTGGGAAGCATCACGCTCGGCATCGCTGGTCACGGGAGCCGCCAGTGTTCCGATATCGAACGTGAGATCTTCCAGTGGCTTCAGGACAGCAGTCAGGCTGGAAGGTTCGATCAGGGGCAGATCACCCTGAAGGTTGATCACCACATCGTGCCTGCCCTCCGGGTCCACCTCCGCGAGGGCGGCATGCACACGGTCGGACCCGCTCGCCAGTCCCGAGTCGGTGAGCACACCCCGCACATCGGGAATATCCCTGATGACATCAAGGATTTCAGGATCCCCCGCTGCAACGACAACCGGTCCGGCCTTTGCTGCCAGCGCACGCCGGACCACGCGGACGATCATGGGCACGCCGCCAATATCAGCGAGGGGCTTGCGCGGCAGGCGGGTCGAAGCAAGTCTGGAGGGAATGACAATGATCGGATGCATGGCCCCTCTGATGCCGCCCCCCAGAACGGGCGTCAATCTCATGCCACGCTCCTGGGACGGGAATAGACGAAAATCATGAGTGAAACGGTTCTGCAGACCGCCATTGAAGCCGCCACAGCCTGCGCCGACATCGCCCGCAGGACCGTCCTGCCCCATTTCCGGACGTCCCTTCGTGCCGACGCCAAATCCGACGACAGCCCCGTCACCATTGCAGACCGTCAGGCCGAACAGGCCATGCGCAGCATTCTTGAGGAACGTCTGCCGGAGCACGCCATCCTTGGCGAGGAAAACGGCATGAGCGGCGCCAGCAGCGACTGGCTCTGGGTTCTCGATCCCATTGATGGCACCCGTGCTTTCCTGACCGGCCGCCCCACTTTCGGCACACTCATTGCGCTCTTTCACAAGAGCCGCCCCGTCCTCGGGCTGATTGACCAGCCCGTGACTGGCGAGCGCTGGCTCGGCGTTACGGGGCGACCAACCACCTTCCTGTCCGAGCGTCTGCCCGGCACCATCGGCACGCGCCCCTGCCCGGAAGCGGCCGAAGCGGAACTGTCCTGCACGGCCCCCGAAATCATGACCGCGGAGCACGCCCCGCGTTTTGCCAACCTGCAAAAACATACCCGCCGCACGTCATGGGGCGGAGACTGCTATGCCTACGGACTGCTCGCCCTGGGCCAGATCGATGTCATTGCCGAGTGCACCATGAAACCCTGGGACTGGGGGGCACTCGTTCCGGTCGTGGAAGGGGCAGGCGGCCGTATCACGGACTGGCAGGGACAACCGCTCACCCTTGAAAGCGATGGCACTGTCCTGGCCTGCGGAGACGCAACCCTGCTTCCCGAACTCGTCCGCCACCTTTCCTGAATCCCGCCAATCGGCTAGGGAGAAGGCCCCGGCGGACATGGCGGCAGACATGAGCCGGGACCGGTCTGGTCACGGCCAGACCTGATGGAAGCAGTTTGAATTGAAACCGGAGCCTTCCGGTTCATGACCGGGACGGATTTATGGAAACGCAGTTCTCTCTCCCCAAAAACAAGATCCGCATTCTTCTTCTGGAAGGCATTCACGAAAGCGCCGCAGCCCATTTCGCCGCCGAGGGCTATACCGAAGTGACGCGCGTCAAGGGCGCGCTCGAAGGCGATGCGCTAAAGGAAGCCCTTCAGGGTGTGCACATGGTCGGCATCCGCAGCCGGACGCAGCTGACACGCGAAGTCCTTGAAGGCGCAGACCGCCTCATGGCCATTGGCTGCTTCTGCATCGGCACGAACCAGGTCGATCTCAACGCCGCACGCATGCTCGGCATTCCCGTCTTCAATGCACCGTTCAGCAACACCCGTTCCGTGGCTGAACTGGTCATGGGCGAGATCGTCATGCTCCTCCGCCGTATCCCGTCGCGCTCGGAAGCCTGCCACCAGGGCGGCTGGGACAAATCCGCCACCAACGCCTGGGAAGTCCGCGGCAAGACGCTCGGCATCGTCGGCTACGGCTCCATCGGCTCGCAGCTTTCGGTCCTGGCCGAGGCCTTCGGCATGCGCGTCCTGTATTTCGACGTGATGCCGCGCCTGCCGCATGGCAACGCCATCGCCGTCTCCACCCTGCACGACCTGCTCGCACAGTCCGACATCGTCAGCCTCCATGTTCCGCAGACGCCGGAAACCGATCTTCTGATTGGAGAGACGGAAATCCGGGCCATGAAACCCAATTCCATCCTGCTCAACAACGCGCGCGGCAACGTCGTGGACCTTGAGGCCCTCGCGGCTGCTCTGAAGGACGGCCACCTGATGGGCGCGGGCGTGGACGTGTTCCCCATCGAACCCAAGAAGGCCGGAGAAGAGTTCAAGACGCCGCTTCAGGGTCTCGAAAACGTCATCCTCACGCCGCATATCGGCGGCTCCACGATGGAAGCGCAGGAGCGCATTGGCGTCGAGGTCGCCCGCAAACTGGTCGATTATTCAGACGTTGGCTCCACGATCGGATCCGTCAACTTTCCCAGTGTGCAGCTCCCCGAGCGCCCCCGTGGCACGCGCTTCATGCATGTCCATGCCAACCGGCCGGGCATCATGCGCCAGATCAATGACCTGTTCGCCTCGCAGAACTGCAACGTAACGGCCCAGTACCTCCAGACGGATGGTGAAGTCGGGTACGTCGTTGTCGAAGCCGAGTCAGAAGGCCCAGACATGGACACGAAGCTGCTGGACGGTCTCAAGGCCCTCGATGGCACATTGCGTGCCCGCCTGCTGTACCAGCGCGCCTGACACCCTTGCCGTTAACCAACGGTAAATAATTTCGGGCTAGGATTTGTCTCATGACGAGTCCCAGCCCGCATACACCTGCCCTCGCCCGCATCCAGAGCTTTGCCTTCTCGGGTATCGAAGCCGTTCCGGTCACGGTCGAGGTCCAGGTCTCCAGCGGCCTGCCGGCGTTTCTCGTCGTGGGACTGGCGGATAAATCCGTCGGCGAAGCCCGCGAACGTGTCCGTGCCGCCCTGACAGCCATGGGGCTGGCGCTTCCACCCAAACGCATCCTGGTCAATCTTGTGCCAGCCGATCTTCTCAAGGAAGGCGCACATTTCGATCTCCCCATCGCACTCGGACTGCTCTGCGCCATGGGGATTTTGTCGTTTGAGGCAGTCTCGGCCTATGCCGCAGTCGGTGAACTGTCACTGGATGGTCGGATCAATCCCGTTGCTGGCGTTCTTTCCGCTGCAATCGGAGCAGTCTCGGAAGGGTTGGGGCTGATCTGTCCGGCAGCCCAAGCGATGGAAGCACGCTGGGGCAATGACAGCACGGACGTTCTGGGCGCTCCCACACTCGCGGCCCTTGTTTCCCATTTTCAGGGACAGCAGATCCTGTCCCCAGCCCCGCTCCCGACCGCGCATGTCATCGAGTACGGCCCCGATCTTGCAGACGTCAAAGGTATGGCGATTGGACGACGGGCTCTGGAAATTGCCGCTGCCGGAGCTCATTCCATGCTCATGAGCGGACCACCAGGTGCGGGAAAATCCATGCTCGCCAGCCGCCTGCCCGGAATTCTACCCAACCTGACACGGGAAGAAGCGCTGGAGACCAGCCGGATCCACAGCGTTTCAGGCATTCTGCAAAACAGAAGGCTGGTTGTCCGACCGCCCTATCGCGCCCCGCATCATAGCGCGAGCCTTCCCGCCATTGTGGGTGGGGGTGCAAAAGCCCGGCCCGGCGAAGTCAGCCTTGCCAATAACGGCGTTCTGTTCCTCGACGAGCTTCCGGAGTTCTCACGGGCCTGTCTGGAATCCCTGCGCCAGCCCATCGAAACCGGCAGCATTTTCATCGCCCGCGCGGCGCATCACACGACCTATCCTGCACGTTTCCAGTTCATCGGCGCCATGAATCCCTGCCGCTGTGGCTACTTAGGTGATCTGGAACGGAGCTGTCGCAAGGCCCCGCGCTGCGGTGAGGACTACACGGCCAAGATTTCCGGCCCGATGCTCGATCGCATGGATCTGTGCGTGCAGATCGATCCGTTATCTCCCATCGACATCAGCCGCGCGCCGCAAGGAGAGAGCAGCGCCAAGGTTCGTGCTCGCGTTGAAATTGCCCGCCAACGTCAGATCGACCGTCAGGGCGTTCCCAATTCGCAGGTCTCTCCGGACCAGCTCGATATGGACGACGATGCCCGCTCCCTCGCCGAACAGGCCGCTGAAAAACTGCGCCTGTCCAATCGGGGTATTACGCGCCTGATCCGCGTCTCCCGTACCATCGCCGATCTGGAAGGCACGCAGAGCATCCAGCGCCATCACGTCGCTGAAGCTCTGACCTTCCGTCGCCGTTAAGGTTCAGAACTGAAGGCTGTCCAGCCCACGTGCCAGATCGGTCTTCAGATCCTCGACGTCTTCCAGTCCGATATGCAGACGGAATGTCGCGGATGTCGGACCACCCTCACCCGTCACGCGCCGGATATGCCCCGTGGTCGGCAGGACCAGACTTTCATATCCGCCCCAGGATGCGCCAATCCCGAACATACTGAATCCGTCGATCATCCGCTCGACGGCCTCAACGGAGATTTCCGGCTGAAGCTCCACCCCGAACAGGCCGCACGCTCCGGTAAAGTCGCGCTTCCAGAACTCATGCCCCGGACAGTCTTCCAGCGCGGGATGCAGAACCCGCGCCACTTCGGGGCGTGTCTTCAGCCACTGCGCGATTTCCAGTGCCGAACGTGACTGATGCGCCAGCCGCACCCCCATCGTCCGCAGACCCCGCAGCGTCAACCAGCAGTCATCCGGCCCGGCGCACAGTCCGAGCTGGATCGCGGCATCCCGCAGCGTTTTCCAGTGCGCCTCATCATTGACCGTAACCGATCCCATAATGACGTCAGAATGCCCGGCGGGATATTTCGACAGCGCCTGGATCGATACGTCCACACCATGAGTGAAGGGCTGGAACACACCGATCCCCCAGGTGTTGTCCAGCATCAGGAGCGCTCCGGCCTCATGTGCGATCCCGGCCAGCATGGGCACGTCCTGCACCTCAAAGGTGTGGCTGCCCGGACTTTCCGCAAACAGCACCTTCGTCTCCGGACGCATGAGCGCCAGAACTTCGTCTCGCGATGCCGTGGGCGGATAATAGGTCGTCGTCACGCCCATGCGTTGAAGCATCGTTCCGGCGAAACGCCGTGTCGGTCCGTACACCGAGTCGGGCAGCAGAAGATGGTCTCCGCAGCCCAGAAACGCCAGAAGCGGCAATGCGCAGGCAGCGAGTCCTGAGCCAACAACCTGGGTATGGGTCCCGCCCTCGATCCGGCTGAGCATTTCCTCAAGCTGATGCTGGATCGGCGATCCCATGGCGCCGTAGACCACCTTGTGGGCATGGCTGCGACCATCCGTCCGGTTCATGGCTTCCAGGGACGGAAACAGGACCGTCGACCCACGGCTCACCGGCGCATTCACGAATGTTCCCGATTCCGGAAGCTCGTGCGGACGTCCCTCGCGCACCAGCATGGAGGCCATCCGGCTCCATCCCGCGCTGACCTGCTTTTCCAGATCGCTCATGCTCATCCCTCTCCCGTCACAACCGGAGCGTCGGGGTCACTGCCCCATTCCGCCCAGGATCCATCATACAAAGCCGCATCGCCATATCCCGCGATCGCCAAAGCCGCCACGATTGTCGCGGCTGTCAGCCCGGAACCGCAGGTTGCGATCACCGATCGCCCGGCCGCCGCACCCAGAATCTGCTTCAGTTCTGGTGCAGGCAGAAAGCAGCCGCTTTCATTCACAAAACGCGTCCAGTCCATGCTCATTGCGCCGGGCATGTGGCCGCTCCGTACCCCGGGACGTGGTTCCGGAACTGTCGCCGCAAACCGTCCTGCACTCCGGGCATCGAGAACGAGACTGCCCTCCTGCTCCAGCGCAAGCTGCACATCCCCCGAACCCGCCAGAAGCCCGTAGCGGGGACAGGGCCGGAAAAGGACTGGCTCCTTTGTGGACGCTGCGCCCTCTTCCACCGGGCCGCCGGCCTTCAGCCAAGCCTCCAGCCCCCCATCGAGTATCCGCGCATTCCGGTGTCCGAACAGCCGCGCAAGCCACCAGCCCCGGGAGGCACCCACACTTCCGCGCGCGTCATAGAACACGACCGGTACATCCTCGCTCACCCCGAGGGCGCCCATCAGCCGGGCGAAGCGCGCGGCCCCCGGCACCGTATGCGGAAGCGGGCTGTCCGGGTCCGCAAAGACATCAATATCGAATCGCTGTGCGTCGGGCAGATGGCGCTGGGCAAAGGCGGCGTCGGGGTCGCCTTTCTGCCCCGGCAAAAGCACGCTGGCATCAAGGGGAATAAACCGGCCGACCTCGGAGATCAGGGTCGCGGCATCAACAAGTGGCGAGATCGTCATACCTGCACCATAGGTCGAGGGATGCGCCGGACGCCAGAGCGTGCCAATGTATCATTCCATGAACACGCAGCCCACAGAGTCATGCCGATCCGGGCTTCCGTCCGGCTCCAGTCAGGAGAACGGCACCGCATGACGACCGAGCGGATTCTCCTCGGCCTCATCCTGGCCGGAATCGCCTATGGATGCGGCATCATCCTGTGGCCTTTCCTCTCGGCCATCCTGTGGGCCGCGATCCTCGCCTTTACGACCTGGCCTATCTACCGCCGCATGCGCCGGCATGTCCGTCCCGTGCTGGCCGCCCTCGCCATGATGGGCCTGAGCGCGCTGTTCATCGTCGTGCCCCTGGCCGTCCTGACCAGCGCGGGCATCAGCGACATCCCCGGCACAATTTCGGAAATCGACAACCTGATCCTGCATGTCACCAGCGCGAACCCGCCTCCCGCCTGGCTGAACCGTATCCCGATGGCCGGTCCCCATCTCGTGGAAGCCTGGCACCATTTCAGCCATGACATCGGCGCCTTCGCGACCGAAGTGCTGCGCCCCTATGCCGGACAGATCGCCCATCTGACGCTGACGGTCCTGCTGCGTCTGGCAGGCGGCCTCGCCGAACTCGTCATGGCGCTGTTCGTCGCGTTCTTCCTGTGGCTCAACGGCGATCCGCTCGGCAACACCATCACCGCCCTGATCGACCGCATCGCCGGCCCCCACACCACGCCCCGCCTCATCAACATCATCGGCCGCACAGTCCGCGGCACGGTTTACGGCATCCTCGGCACCGCCCTGATCCAGGGCGTCCTTACGGGAATCGGCCTCATGCTGGCGGGCGTACCCTCTCCCGTTCTGCTGGCCGGTATTACCGCTTTCGTGGCCGTCTTTCCCATCGGCGCACCGCTCGTCTGGGTCCCGGCCGCAATCTGGCTGGGCATGACCCACCATTTCGGACACGGGCTGTTCCTGGCCATCTACGGCATCCTGATCATCTCGGGTGCCGATCACGTCATCCGCCCGGCCTTCATCGCCCGCGGTGCCCAGTTGCCCTATCTGCTGACCGTCCTGGGCGTTCTCGGCGGCATCGTGACCTTTGGCGGTGTAGGCATTTTCCTCGGCCCCGTCCTGCTGGCTGTCGGCTATACCCTGACCAGCGAGTTCGCCGCCGGCCCTCATCACCGAGAACGCAACCCCCTCTATCTGCCGGAGCCTCCGAAATGACGACGTCCCTTCAGTCCGGAGCCTCTTTCAAGATCCTGAGCTGGAACCTTTACCGCTGGGAAGGCGCGTCCCTCGAAGACGTCCTGACGGTTATCCGTGCGGAAGATCCCGATATCGTCGTCATGCAGGAAGCGCAGACAGCGGTAGACGAACTTCCCGAAATCCTCGGCGGCTATTACGACCGCATCCCGCTTCCAGGCAGACCGCATGGCACCGCCTGCTGGAGCCGCCTGCCGTTTACGCGCCCGCCCTCATTCTGCCGCCTGCCGCGCGGATTGCTGGTCAAGCGCACGGCACAGCTCATCGATTTCGGCAGCTTCTCGCTTGCCAACGTGCATCTGTCCCATGGCCAGATCCTCAACCGGCGCCAGCTTCGCAGCATCAGCGCCAACATGCGCCACCGCGCCGTCATCATGGGCGATTTCAACCTTGTCGGTCCCGTCCTGCTCCCGGGCTTTCTGGATGTTGGCCCAAAGGAAAAGACCCACCGGATGCTGAACCATGTTCCGCTGAGGCTGGACCGCTGCCTCGTGCGTGGCCTCTCCCGTCTGGAAGCGCGCGCCCTGCCACGCTTCGGCTCCGATCACCGCCCCATCTCCGTCACGCTGCGGCTGGGCGCGTAAGACCCTTACAGATAAGGCAGCAGCAGCCTGATCGCCGAATTGCGCATCCGGATCAGGAACGGCAGGCTGTCCAGATCATGATGCGTCAGCCGGTTGCGACGATGCGTCTGCATGAAGGTGGACAGGTCCTTCGCCACGCCAGTGTCATAGATTTCCAGGTTGATCTCGAAGTTCAGCCGCAGGGAGCGCATGTCGATATTGGCACTTCCCACGAAACTCCATTCATCATCCACAACCATCAGCTTGGAGTGATTGAACGGCGGATCGGCCATCCACACCCGACAACCCGCATCCAGAAACGGCCGCAGATTGGCATCCCGCGCATGGTCTATCAGCGCGTGATTGCTGCTTCTGGGCACCACGATATCGATCACCACGCCTCGCAAGGCCGCGAGAATAAGCTCCGTCGAGAAGCGGTCATCCGGCAGGAAGTATGGCGTCATAACCCAGATATGGCTCCGCGCCAGCGCGAAAGCCTGCAACATCCCGTATTCGATCTTTTCCAGATCCGTATCCGGCCCGGACGTCACGATCCGCATCGGCACATCCCCCACCGGGGACGGTTCGGGCAGATAACGCTCGCCTTCAAGTTCCTCACCCGTCGTGAACGACCAGTCCCAGGCGAATGCCACGGCAAGCTGATGCACGATCGGCCCCTGAAGGCGGAAATGCGTGTCCGCCACCGGCAGCTTCGTTCGAAGCCGGAGCATATTTTCCTCGCCGATGTTCAGGCCGCCCATGAAGCCGATGGTCCCGTCCACCACGAGGATCTTGCGGTGATTGCGCAGATTGATGAACGGCATGCGCCAAGGCCAGACCGAGTGCATGAACCGCGCGCAGGCCACACCCTCACGCCGCAGCCGGCGCTCGATCCCGCAACGGAAATATCCGCTCCCGATCCCGTCCACCAGAACCCGCACCTCAACACCGCGCCGTTTTGCCGCCACCAGGGCCCCGGCAAAACGCTGCCCGACCTCATCATCGCGAAAAATGTAGGAGCACAGGATGATCGACGTCTTCGCCTGCCCGATTGCCTCCAGCATAGCCGGATAGGCATTGTCCCCGTCATGCAGGCAGGTGATCGAATTGCCCCGCATCAGGGGCCGTTCCGTCAGACGGCCCAGCATCTTTGAAAGCGGCGCCAGATCGCCATCCACGGTCTGACGGTACTGCGCCAGTGGATCGCGCCCTTCCCACAGATGCCGGTTGACCATTTTCTGCGCCCGGCGCCGGACACGGTTGATCCCGAACATCAGATACAGCACCGTCCCCAGAACGGGCGCAATCCAGCAGATGCCGATCCAGCCCGTGCAGGACGCCGTATCGCGCTTGTGCACCAGCGCATGAACCGTGACGAGCAGGGGCAGCGTCCAGCGCAGAATCTGCATGACAATGTGGAAAACGGTCCAGTGCGTCATAAATCTCCCTGCGGCGGACATTCTGTGCTGCAAACAGCACATCAGCCCCCGGATCTTCTTCCGGCATCCTTTCGCAAAGATGGAGGATGCGCCAGCCCCCGTCCTTGCGATAGGATTATCTATCGGCCCCGTCTTTCGAAAAAGGAGAGCGTCCCATGCAGCATCGCCCACAGCTCTTCTACACGACGGCTCCGGCCCCGTGCCCCTACCTGCCCGACCGGACCGAACGCAAGGTCCTGACCGAACTCGCGGGCCCTGATGCCGTAGCCCTGCACAACCGCCTGTCCCAGGCCGGCTTCCGCCGCAGCCATGCGATCGCCTACGCTCCCGTCTGCGTCGGCTGCCGCGCCTGCACACCCATGCGCATCCCGGCTGCGACCTTTGAACCCACCCGGACACAGAAAAAAGTCCGCAGCCGCCATGCCGACCTCGTGGTGAACATCGTGCCGCCGATCCCCACCGACGAGCAATTCCGCCTGTTCGAGATGTATCAGGCCGTCCGCCATCCCGATGGTGACATGGCCCATATGTGCTGGCGCGATTACGCCGAACTCATCGCCAATACGCCGGTCGAGACGTTCCTGGCCGAATTCCGCCGCCCCGATGGCACGCTCGTCTGCGTCAGCCTGATCGACCGTCTGTCGGACGGGCTGTCCGCCGTCTACACCTTCTATGACGTCAACGACCTGACGGCCTCATGGGGCACGTTCTCGATCCTGTGGCTGATCGAAGAGACCGCCCGCATGGGGCTGGAACATCTCTATCTGGGCTATTACGTCCCGGGCAGCCCGAAGATGGCCTACAAGGCCGCCTTCGGCCCCGCCGAAGTCTTCCGTGACGGTCAATGGAGCCTGCTGGCGGCATTATCCCCCGCCTGAATGGGGGATGATCCCGCTTCAGCTCTTGCGCAGCATCCACTGCGGCGCCGCACGCCCCACGGCACCGCGGCGCCCCTCAAGCGGGACCAGATCCGCCGTCGCGCGGACACGCTGGCCTTCCTGCCACAACAGTCCTTCGGACAGGGTGAGCGTCCGGATATCCCGCAGCGTACTGTCGCCCAGTTTCTGGAACGCCACACCAGCCCCACGCGTCATTTCCGGCACCTGCTCCAGCGGGAAGATCAGCGCCCGCTTGTTCTGTCCCAGGGTCAGTACATGGGTGCCGCCCACCGGAATGCAGGCAAAGACCTCGTCGCCATCCTTGACGTTGAAGACCTGCTTGCCCGTCCGCTTCTCGGCCACCAGCCCTGCTTCAGACACGATCATGCCACGCCCGGCTGCCGAAGCGATCAGACGGCGTCCCTCATCCGAAACCGGGAACAGCGTCACCACGCGGTCTTCCTGCGGCACCTCCACCACGGTCCGGAACGGCTGCCCAAAACCACGTCCACGCGGCAGATCCGCTGCCTTGATCGTATAAGCCTTGCCGCTGCTGGAAATCAGGCACAGCCGGTCCGTGCTCTGGCACTCCACGGAGAGCCAGCCTTCGTCGCCTTCCTTGAAGCGGTGCCCCTGCGGATCGAGCCCATGGCCCTTCATGGCCCGGATCCACCCCTCGCGGGACAGCAGAACCGTCAGCGGCTCACGGTCGATTTCCAGCGCCGCAGAAATGTCGATGGGCTCAGGCGCGGCCGCAATCAGCGTCCGGCGGTCCCCCAGCGGACCGGAACCGAACTTCTTGATCGTGCCGTCCAGATCCTTGCCAATCCGGGTCCAGCGGCGACGCTCTGAGCCCAGCAGCGTCTCAAGGGCTTTCTGCTCATCCGCAAGCTTGTCCCGCTCGCGCCGGATTTCCATTTCCTCAAGCCGCCGCAGGGAGCGCAGCCGCATGTTCAGAACAGCTTCGGCCTGAACATCCGTCAGGCTGAACGTCGCCATCAGGCTGACCTTGGGCTCGTCCTCTTCACGGATAATCCGGATCACCTCATCGAGGTTCAGATAGACCGCAAGGAAACCTTCAAGAATCTCCAGCCGCCGCAGCACTGCCGCCAGACGGTGGTTCGAGCGCCGTACCAGCCCTTCATGGACGTGATCCAGCCACGCCCGCAGAACCTGCTTCAGCGACAGCACACCCGGAACACGGTCTCCACCCAGAACATTCATGTTCAGGCTGAACCGGTTTTCAAGCGCCGTGTTGCGGAACAGCGTCTCCATCAAGACTTCAGGCTCGACACCCTTGGTCTTGGGTTCCAGCACCAGACGGATATCGGTCGTGCTCTCGTCACGCACATCGCCCAGAAGCGGCAGCTTGCGCTGTTCCATCAGGTCGGCGATCTGCTCGATCAGACGCGATTTCTGTACCTGATACGGGATCTCGGTGACGATAATCACCCAGGTGCCAAACCGCCCCTGCTCGACTTCCCAGCGTGCCCGCGTCCGGAAACTGCCACGGCCGGTTTCGTAGGAGCGGATGATGGAGTCGCGCTCTTCAACCAGAATGCCACCCGTCGGGAAATCCGGCCCTGGCATGAGATCCACCAGTTCGGCAATCGTCACATCCGGCTTCTCGATCAGAAGCTTGGCGGCCCGGCAGATCTCTGCGGCATTATGCGGCGGAATGCTCGTCGCCATGCCCACGGCAATACCTGCCGCGCCATTCGCCAGCAGATTCGGGAACGTACCGGGCAGTACGATCGGTTCATGATCTTCATTGTCATAGGTTGCGCGAAAATCGACAGCGTCGTCCTGAATGCCGTCCAGCAGCGCCTGCGCCACTTCCGTCAGGCGGCTCTCGGTGTATCGCATGGCGGCCGCGCCATCGCCGTCGATGGAGCCGAAATTGCCCTGCCCCTCGACCAGCGGATAACGGACCGCAAAATCCTGCGCCAGACGCACCAGCGCTTCATACACGGAAGCATCGCCATGCGGATGGAACTTACCGATCACATCACCGACGACACGTGCACACTTTTTAAACCCTGATGTGGGATCAAGGCGGAGCTGCTGCATCGCATAAAGGAGGCGGCGGTGTACCGGCTTCAGGCCATCACGCACGTCCGGAAGGGACCGCGACATGATTGTCGACATCGCATACGCAATATATCGCTCGCTCAGAGCCTCAGCGAGCTTGGTATCCTCGATATGACCAGCCAGATCCGTTCCCATGCATCTCCCCTCTTTCGTGCAGGACTTAGACACTGGCGTGCCGTCCTGTCCAGCGCTCTCCTCATCGGCGCGGCCGCCTGCTCACCCTATCGGCCCGTACAGAAGGCGGAAGTGTCCTTCGCCCTGGCTGGTTTCAAGGCGCATCCTGCCGATACGACCGCACGCTGGGCGATGATGAACCTCCTGCCCCCCAACACCCTGACCTACCGCATGCAGAACGGACAGCCGGTCCTGCTCTACGCTGATCCCATCGCCTGCGGTTGTGTCTATATGGGCGACAAGACGGCCTATGCTGCCTACAAGGCCAGCCATCAAATCGATGTCGCGCAGGAGCAGCGCATGACGGCCGAGATCAACCAGCACCCCGGATGGGACTGGTCCGTCTGGGACAGCACGGCCGATGTAGACGTCGTCAACGGTCTGCGTCCCGGCCCCAGCCACGTTTTTTACTGATCGGACTCCGCATCAGCGCCCGGTGCAGGCTGAAGCCGCTGCACATACTCCACCAGCCGCTCCCGCGCTGCGGGCAGCGGCTGGTGCCGCACGCCAAAGACCCAGCGTGACAGGAAATGTCCCGTCAGCGCCAGACCATCTTTCCAGTCTTCAGGCGTTCCGTCCTGTGTTTCATCCGTCATCAGTGCGGGTAACGGAAGAAGCCTGTCCCGCCATTCGCCAGCCCCTTCCCGGCTTACCGCCCTTCCCGACCGCGGTGACACGTAGATCAGATCTTCTCGGGTGCCCGTCACTGCACATTCCGACAGGTCCAGCCCATAACCGAGCCCTGCCAGAAGCTGGGCTTCCCAGCGCAGATAGGCGCCCATCGGCGCAGGCTCGGGTGCCACGCTGATCAGCGTCAGAAGACGGACCAGCCGCATGAAAAGTTCCGGATGAGGCTCGCCCTGTGGGAGCGCCCCATCGACCAGCGCGCAGGCACTGCTCACCATTTCAAGCTGTAACGGAGCATCCAGAATGCGCCCCGCCACGCACTGAACCGGCTCGGCCGTCAGGGTCCCAAGCTGATCCGCGAGCCGCGCCCGCCAGCGCGCCATGACCAGATTGCCGGTCTGCCACAGGGAGGCCTGGCGCCGGGAAGCCCCTCCGCGCGCCATGCCATGCGAGACCCCGTGCTCCTCGCTGAACAGATGGACAAGCGCGCTTCCTTCGCCGTAAGGGCGGACTGACAGAACCAGCGCCGCCGCTTCCCATTCCATCATCCATCCTCCCCGATCCATACGCCAAAACGCAAAAGGCCCCCACACGCCGGAGCGCACAGGGGCCTTTCTACAGACTTTCGAGCCCGACCTGAACCGGGCAGACCCAGCTCAGGACAGGAACGGAAAACCTTACTTGGTGCCGGCAGCAGCGGCGACTTCAGCAGCGAAGTCGCTCTCTTCTTTCTCGATGCCTTCACCGAGCTGGAAGCGCTCGAAACCGACCAGCTTCGCGCCAGCCTTCTCGACAACCTTGGCCACGCGGCTTTCGCCGTCCAGAACCCACACCTGCTCCAGAAGAACGACTTCCTCATAGAACTTGCGGATACGGCCTTCGACCATCTTCTCGATGATGGCTTCCGGCTTGCCGGACTCACGGGCCTGCTCGATCAGAACGGCGCGCTCGCGCTCCAGGGCTTCCGGATCAACGCTGGCAACGTCCAGGGCAGCCGGACGGGTTGCGGCAACGTGCATGCCAATCTGGCGGCCCAGCGTCAGCAGGGCGTCGGACTCGGACGGCGCTTCCAGAGCGGCCAGAACGCCGATCTTGCCAATGCCCGGACGCAGTGCGCTGTGGACGTAGCTGGCGACAACGCCGGACTCGACCGACAGGACCTTGGCGCGACGGATGGCCATGTTCTCGCCGATCGTGGCAATCAGGTGCGTCAGTTCATCAGCGACCGTACGGCCCGACGGAACCTTGCCAGCCTTGATGGCGTCCAGATCGTCGCCGACTTCCAGAGCAACGTGAGCGACCTGCTCGACGAATGCCTGGAATGCCTCGTTACGGCCAACGAAGTCCGTCTCGGCGTTCACTTCGACCATGGCGGCGCGGTTCTTGGCGGACACAACGCCAACCAGACCTTCAGCCGTTGTGCGGCCGGACTTCTTCGCAGCCTGGGACAGACCCTTCGTGCGCAGCCAGTCAATGGCGGCGTCCATATCGCCAGCAGCTTCCGTCAGGGCCTTCTTGCAATCCATCATGCCTGCGCCAGTGGCTTCGCGCAGTTCGCGGACCAGGGCTGCTGTGATTTCTGCCATTTATCTCATCCCTCAAAAAAGATCATGCGGCCGGACGAACTCGCCCGGCCGCATGCCATGTTTCAGTTGCCGTTTTCCATGACCGGACCCCGGCAGTCTGTTCAGCCGGCGGAAGCGGGAGCTTCTGCGCCTTCAGCAGCGGCGGCTTCCAGAACAGCCGTCTCAGCCGGCAGTTCTTCAGCAGCACCGATGTCCTGACCCGAAGCAGCCAGCTCGGCGGAAATACCGTCGAGAACCGCGCCGGAGACCAGGTCGCAATACAGGGTGATGGCGCGGATGGCGTCATCATTGCCCGGGATCGGATAGGTCACGCCAGCAGGATTGGAGTTGCTGTCGAGGACGCCGATGACCGGAATGCCAAGCTTCGTGGCTTCTTCGATCGCCAGCTTTTCCTTGTTCGTATCGATCACGAACAGCAGGTCGGGCAGGCCACCCATTTCCTTGATGCCGCCGAGGGAGCGCTCGAGCTTCTCGCGGTCACGCGTGATGTCGAGAACTTCCTTCTTCGTCAGGCCAGCCGTGTCACCGGACAGCATCTCGTCGATCTGGCGCAGACGCTTGATGGAACCCGTGATGGTCTTCCAGTTGGTCAGCATGCCACCGAGCCAGCGGTGGTTGACGTAGTACTGGCCGCAACGCTGTGCAGCTTCAGCAACATGGTCAGCCGCAGCGCGCTTGGTGCCGACGAACAGGACGCGACCACCGTTGGCGACCGTGTCACGAACAACCTTCAGGGCGCGGTCCAGCATCGGAACCGTCTGCTGCAGGTCGATGATGTGAACCTGGTTACGCACACCGAACAGGTACGGCGCCATGGCCGGGTTCCAGCGACGGGTGTGGTGACCGAAATGAACGCCGGCTTCAAGGAGCTGGCGCATGGTGAAATCAGGCATTGCCATGATTCGGAAATTCCTTGCGTCTGGTTGAACCTCCGCATGGCAACGTCCCCGGAAGGACACCAGAAAACCCTAGAGCCATGCGTGCGGATTGCTCTTATCCGGAGAAAACTCCGTAGAAGAACGGTCGCGATATGGCGGAAAAGGAGCGCAGATGCAAGGCCTGTCAGCAGAGTTTCATACAATACTGCCCACCGGTCAGACCTGCTGGGCCTTCTCAACCCCCCGTAATGTCCGCAGCCGCTCTGCAAGACGTGGCGTCACACGGTAATGTCCCGGGATGGAGATTTCGACATCCTGTGTCTCCTCGACGGAAGGCAGCAGTTTCACACGCCCAAAGCCGCCCTGAACCTCTTCCAGCAAGGAGGCCAGATCCGGCAGGGATGCATCTTCCTTCAGCCAGACGCGGATTTCCGAACGCTCCGCCGCAGCCGCGACTTCCAGATCCATAACATTCTGAGCCGTGATCCGCAGCGCATCGCCATCCACCTTGAGCTCAGCCGTCACCAGAATGGCCTGTCCCGCCACCAGCAGATCCCGGCAGGATGTCAGCGTCTCGGAAAACAGCGTGACTTCACATCCGCCACCGCTGTCCGACAGATTAACCCAGGCCATTTTCTTGCCTGTGCGTGTCGGCCGCTCCTTGCGATCCACGACACAGCCTGCGATCTTAACGCGTGTAGTCCCTGTTTTTGCGGCATTTTCCAAAGCATTGGACGGCGTCACACCCAACCGCCTTAGAACGCTGCGATACGCATCCAGAGGATGCGCGCTCATGTGAAATCCGATGGCTGACGCTTCCAGCGACAGACGCTCAAAATCAGGCCAGGGCCGCCCTTCATTCAGCCGCAGGATTTCACGCTCCTGACCCGCACCACCGAACAGTCCGGCCTGACCCATCTGCTGCTCTTGCGCCCGAGCCTGAGCACGACGCAACAGGATATCGGCACTCGAAAAAACAATATGTCGTTCTTTGAGAAGACTGTCGAAAGCTCCTGCTTTTGCAAGACTTTCCAGCTGGATCTTGTTCAGGCTCTTCGGATCGCAGCGCTCCGCAAAATCCGTGAGATCCTGAAACGGCCTGTCGCCACGGGACGCCACGACACTTTGCATCGCGGCAGCCCCCACACGTTTGATGGCCGACAACGCATAACGGATCCCCTGACGCCCGTCTTCCAGTGTTTCGATGGAAAAATCTGCCAGAGATTTATTGATATCAACGGGTAATACGGGAATCTTCATCCGCCGTGCTTCCTGACACAGAGCCGCCAGCTTGTCCGTCTTTTCCCGTGCCAGAGACATACAGCCCGCGAGGAATGCGACCGGATGGTTCGCCTTCATCCAGGCCGTCTGATAGGACACCAGCGCATAGGCTGCGGCATGCGACTTGTTAAAGCCGTAATCCGCAAAACGGGCCATAAGATCAAAGACTTCGACCGCTTTTTCCTGAGGAATGCCACGCGCCGTTGCACCCTCAGTGAAGATCGCGCGCTGCTTTTCCATTTCGGCAGCGATCTTCTTGCCCATCGCACGCCGCAGCAGATCCGCGCCACCCAGACTGTAGCCCGCCATCTTCTGGGCGATCTGCATGACCTGCTCCTGATAGACCATGATCCCATAGGTCTCTTCAAGAATATCGCGGATCTCCTCGTGCGGTGGCTCCCAAGGCTCGCCATGCTTGCGGCGGCAGTAATCCGGGATGTTTGCCATCGGCCCCGGACGATACAGCGACACGCCCGCAATCAGATCTTCTAGCCGACTGGCCGCCATCTGCTTGAGCATGTCCCGCATACCCGCGCCTTCGAACTGGAACACGCCGGCCGTATCGCCTTTAGCTAGCATCTCGAACGTCTTCGCGTCATCCAGCGGAATACGTGAGAGATCGACCGTAATCCCCTGTTCTTTAAGGAAATCCAGACCTCGCTTGAGAATGGTGAGCGTTGTCAGGCCGAGGAAGTCGAACTTCACCAGACCGGCCTGTTCAACATATTTCATGTTGTACTGCGTCACGAGCATATCGCTCTTCGGATCGCGATACAGCGGCACCAGTTCCACCAGTTCGCGATCACCAATCACCACGCCCGCCGCATGCGTGGAGGCATGACGGTACAGGCCTTCGAGCTGCAATGCGATTTCCATGAGCCTCTTGAGCGACTCATCGCTGTCCCGCATTTCCTGAAGCCGGGGTTCGCCCTCAATCGCGTCCGACAGTGACACAGGCTTGGCCGGGTTGTTCGGGATCAGTTCGGCAACACGGTTGACCATGCCATAAGGCAGTCCAAGCACGCGCCCAACGTCCCGGACAGCCGCCTTGGCCTGAAGCTTTCCGAACGTGATGATCTGCGCCACCCGGCTCCCGCCGTATTCCTCGCGCACATACCGGATCACTTCATCGCGGCGGTCCTGACAAAAATCGATATCGAAATCCGGCATGGAGACACGTTCGGGATTCAGGAAGCGCTCGAACAGCAGTCCGAACGGAATGGGATCGATATCCGTAATCGTCAGCGCATACGCCACCAGCGAACCTGCACCCGATCCACGCCCCGGCCCGACCGGAATATCATGCGCTTTTGCCCACTGGATAAAGTCGGCAACGATCAGGAAGTAGCCCGGGAAGCCCATCCGCGCGATGATATCGAGCTCCACCTGAAGGCGCTCGGAGTAAAGTTTCCGCTTCTCCTCATCCGCGTTGATTGCTTCAAGGCGCTTTTCCAGCCCTTCCCAGGCCATCGCCCGCAACGTTTCCTCTTCCGTCGAGCCTTCACGGACCTTCGGGCAGATCGGCAGAAGCGGCTTGCGCGTGCACGCCGCCACCGCACATTTTTGCGCAATGATCAGTGTGTTGTCACAGGCTTCCGGAAGATCATGAAAGACAGCCCGCATTTCGGCAGGCGTCTTGAACCAGGCCTGTGGAGACACATGCCAGCGGTCTTCTTCCGCAATCGTCCGGCCCTGCGCGATACACAGCAGCGCATCATGGGCCTCATGCATTTCAGGCTTGGGAAAGAAGCATTCATTGGTCGCCACCAGCGGAATGTCCATCTGATCCGCCATCGGGACCAGAATGCTTTCAACCTCCCGCTCCCCGGCCTCGCCAAGCCGGTTCAGTTCAACCGCAATGTTCCCCCGGAATGCCTCTTCCAGCCGCGTCAGCAGCGCCTGCGCCTCAGATTTCTGTTCCTCAAGGATCAGCTTGTTAATCGGCCCGCGATTGCCGCCCGTCAGCAGAAACAGTCCCGCCGCATGCTGGCACAGAAAGTCGACCGCAACCGAAGGATCAGCCGGATCTCCGTTCAGAAAGCCTTCGGATGACAGTATCTGGAGATTTGCCAGTCCTTCCTCATTCCGCGCCAGGACCACCAGCGGCTCGGACATCGCTCCGGGTTTTGTGCTGCGCGGGGGAAGTGAAATCTGGCAGCCGACAATCGGCTGGACACCGTTGCTGCGACAGTACAGCGAGAACTCAAGCGCACCGAACAGATTGCCGCTATCCGTCAGGGCGACGGCCGGCATGCCATTCTTGGCTGCCAGACTCACAAGCTCCGGAATCCGGATTGCGCCCTGACTCAGGGAGTACGCGGAATGATTTCTGAGATGAACAAAATCGGCATGAGACATGCCGCCATTCTATCAGGGACGGGCAGCGGATACAGGAGATTTTGATATCCTCTGCTCCACATCCTGCTTCAGAACGGCACGAGCTTTCCATCCCGCAGCGTCACGGTCCGGTCCATACGGGAGGCCAGTTCGTCGTTATGCGTGGCGATCAGCGCTGCCGCGCCCTCTTCTCGCACTACACGCAGAAGTTCGCCAAACACATGATCGGCCGTGCCGATATCCAGATTGCCGGTTGGTTCGTCTGCCAGAAGCAGCTTCGGCTGGTTGGCCAGAGCACGCGCAATTGCTGTCCGCTGCTGCTCGCCACCCGACAGCCGTCCCGGCAGCGAATCAAGACGATGCGACAGTCCAAAACGGTCCAGCAGATCCCTTGCCCGCTCCCGCGCCTTGCGCGGTGATACACCTGCGATCAACTGCGGCAACATGACATTCTCGCACGCCGTGAACTCACCGAGCAGATGGTGGAACTGGTACACAAACCCGATCTGATCGCGCCGGATCACCGTTCGGACCGTATCGCTCAGCCCACTGGCCGGACGATCCGCCACGAAGACCGTACCCGCCGACGGCGCTTCCAGCAGACCTGCAAGATGCAGAAGCGTGGATTTCCCGGTTCCGCTCGGCGCCACCAGCGCCACGATTTCACCGGCCCGGAGGTCAAATTCCGCTCCGCTCAGGATTTCAAGCGTTTCTTCGCCCGACCGGAAACGGCGTGTCAGACCTTCAAGACGTAGGGCACTCGCACCTGTTGACACTTCACTCATGACGCAGCGCCTCGATCGGATCGGTTCTTGCCGCCCGCCAGGACGGATACAGCGTCGCCAGCAGTGACAGGATCAGTGACATCCCGATCACTTCCCAGACCTGCGACCACACCAGCTTCGCCGGCAGACGCTCCAGAAAATAGACTTCCGGATTGAACAGGTTCGTCCCCGTAAGTGACTGAAGCCACTGGCGGATCCGCTCAATGTTCAGCGCAAACGCAATTCCGAGCGCCGAACCCGCCACAGTCCCGACAATTCCGACAGACGCACCGCACATGAGGAAAATCCGCATGATTGCGCCCCGGCTTGCACCAAGCGTCCGCAGCACGGCGATGTCCCGCGTCTTGTCCTTCACCATCATGATGAGCGAGGAAATGACGTTGAATGCCGCCACAAGGATAATCAGGGTCAGGATCAGGAACATCACGTTCTGCTCGACCGTCACAGCATCCAGAAAGCCATTCGCGCTCTGCGTCCAGTCCAGCACGCGCAGGCGCGGATCTTCCAGACGCGCGGCAATCGCCTTGCGTGTCGGCTGCACATTCGACGGATCAGCCGTCGAGACCTGAATGAGCGAAACCGCTGAAGACCCCAGCATCAGGAACTTCTGCGCTGCAGGCAGCGGCATCAGGACAATGCTGGAATTGTAATCATTCCAGTTGGCGTCAAAAATGACCGCAACATGATAGGTCTTCACCCGCGGCATCGTCCCGAACGGCGTCGCCTGCCCATCCGGAGACAGCAGCGTGATCGGAGATCCGATTGTCAGCCCGGCCCGGTCCGCCATCGTGGTGCCGATCGCAACCGCATTATCGCCGGTAAAGTCGTTCAGACTTCCCGCAATGATCCCGCTGCTCAGCGCTGTCCAGTCCCGGAGTGACTGCTGGGACACACCCTGCATTTCCGCTCCCGAAGAGAAGCGTCCCGCCTCCACCAGCACAGTGCCCTGCGCCATGGGGATGACGGATTTTACACCCGGAACCTGCCGGATCGCCGCAACATCGTTTTCATAAGCCTCGATGGGTCGCCCGTAGCCATATACGGTCAGATCACCGTGCAGCCCGAGGATGCGCCCCATCAAATCGGCCTTGAATCCGTTCATCACCGACATGACGATGATGAGCGTCGCCACTCCAAGCGCAATCCCGATCAGGGAAAAGATGGCAATGATCGAGGCGAAACGTTCGCCACGGCGGGCGCGGAGATACCGTCCCGCCACCATGCGCTCAAAGCGGCCGAACATCAGGCTGCTCCGATTTTCGCCAGAGCGTCCTCGACCGACAGCTCGAACCGCTCGCCCGTGGCGCGCTGCTTGAGCTCGACCTTGCCTTCCTTGGCACCGCGCGGTCCGACGATGATCTGCCAGGGATGTCCCATCAGATCCGCATCGTTGAACTTCACGCCGGCCCGCTCGGAGCGGTCATCATACAGCATGTTCTCAGGGTCGGTGCCGTAGATGCGGTCACAGATCGCATCGCATGCTTCGTCACCCTGACGCAGGTTCAGGATTGCAGCGCGATAAGGGGCCACGGACGCCGGCCAGATGATGCCAGCATCGTCATGCGACGCTTCGATGATCGCACCGACCAGACGCGACACACCCACACCATAAGACCCCATGTGCGGATGGAACGGCGCACCGTCCGGACCACTTACTTCGATCCCCATGGACGCGGTGTATTTCGTCCCGAAATAGAAGATGTGGCCGACCTCGATACCACGCCCTTCCCGCTTGCGCTCGGCCGGAACCTTGGCCCATTCGGCCTCGTCGTGCTTCTCATCCGTCGCCGCATAATGGTCAGTCACGGTCGCAAAGAACGTGGCCAGACTCTCGGCATCGTCACAGTCCACCGGACGGCTCAGCCAGTCCTGCTCCTCAAGCGCTGCATCAAAGAACACGGCGCTCTCACCCGTGGGCGCCAGCACCAGGAACTCGTGGCTCAGATCGCCGCCGATCGGGCCGGTATCGGCCACCATCGGCACAGCCCGCACGCCCAGACGCTGGAAGATGCGCAGATAGGACAGCATCATCCGGCGATAGCTGGCAACAGCTCCTTCATAGGACGCGTCGAAGGAGTAAGCATCCTTCATCAGGAACTCACGTCCGCGCATCACGCCGAAACGGGGACGAACCTCGTCACGGAACTTCCACTGGATGTGATAGAGCGCCTTGGGCAGCTCCTTGTAGGACTTCACGGACGATCCGAAGATGTCCGTGATCATTTCCTCGTTCGTCGGCCCGTACAGCAGGTCACGGCCATGACGGTCCTGGATCCGGAGCATCTCCGGACCATAGGCGTCATAGCGGCCCGACCGGCGCCACAGTTCGGCAGACTGCAGCGTCGGCATCAGGACTTCCTGCGCCCCGATGGCGTCCTGCTCTTCACGGATGATCTGCTCGATATTGCGCAGAACCCGCAGCCCGGCCGGCAGCCAGGCATAGATGCCCGAAGCGGTCTGGCGCACAAGGCCAGCCCGCAGCATCAGACGGTGAGACGCAATCTGCGCCTCGGCCGGGACTTCCTTCAGCGTCGGCTGGAAGGCTTTCGTCAAACGCATGTGTATTTCTCTCAGACGCGCAGCAAATGGACATCAACAAGCGGACGCTTCTGGAGCTTGCGTCCCAGAGCACGTCGCAGGGCCGTCTTGGCCGCATCCCGGAACGCCGCGTCGTCCTGACGCAGTTCGTCGGGAATCTGGTCGATGGCATCGGCGAATTCTTCCTGAATCCGCACGCTTTCCGGATCATCAGATTCCAGCAGACCCGGCGCGCTGATCTTCGGATCGCCGATGACATAGCCTTCATCATCAACGGCAAAGCTCGCCAGGACGATACCGTTGAACAGCATCTTGCGACGGGCTGCGAGAACGCCACCCGTCATCGGCAGCAGACGACCACCATCCAGAGCCAGACGGCCCGTCGGCGCCGTATCCACGACTTTCACCTCACCCGGAGACAGGTTCAGGATATCGCCATCTTCCAGCAGGATCGGCTCGGCACCCATCTCGTGCGCCAGAGCGGCATGCGCCGTCAGATGACGCCATTCGCCATGGGTCGGGATGCTGTATTTCGGACGGACGATCCGATACAGCGTGCGAATATCCTCGCTGGTCGCATGACCGGAGGTGTGGACCTTCGCATCCTTGTCCGTCAGAACCGTCACGCCACGACGCGACAGGTTGTCCTGCACGGCCATGACGGCCTGCTCGTTGCCCGGGATCATCCGCGAGCTGTAGATCACCGTGTCTCCCTCACCGAGGGCAATGTTCGGATGCGTGTCCGAAGCGATCCGGGACAGAGCCGAACGCGGCTCGCCCTGACTGCCGGTGATGATCATCAGCAGATTGTCGTCATCCACATCCCGGACATCCTGCTCGGTCAGGAAGGGCGGCAGATCCTTGAAATAACCGCACTCACGCGCCGCAGTCTCAAGATTGCGCAGCGAGCGGCCGACAATCATGACCACACGACCGGAGGCCTGGGCCGCCTTCGCTATGCTCTCGACGCGCGCCACGTTACTGGCAAAACACGTCACGGCAATCCGGCCTTCCAGCCCCGCGATCAGCTCCGTCAGCCCCTTGCGCACATCGGCTTCAGACTCCGACTTGCCCGGCTTGAGCACGTTCGTGCTGTCGCCGACCATGGCGAGCACGCCCTCGTCGCCCAGTTTGCCGAACGTCTCCAGATCCGTCACCGGACCGACCAGCGGGTTCTCGTCAAGCTTCCAGTCGCCCGTATGCACGATCAGACCATGCGGCGTCCGCAGAGCCACGGCCTGCGCCTCGGCGACGGAATGCGTCACGGATACGAACTGCAGATCGAACGGCCCCACATCAAAACGCGAACCCGGGCGGATGACGTGGATCTTCACCTGATTGTTCAGATGGGCTTCCTGCAGCTTGCGGCGCAGCACGGCGGCGGCAAACGGCGTGGCGTAGACCGGGCAGCGCAGATACGGCCACAGATGCGCCACCGCCCCCAGATGGTCTTCATGCGCATGCGTGATCACGAGACCGCACAGGTCCCGCGCACGATCGGCGATGAAGGTCGGATCCGGCATGAGCACTTCGGCTTCAGGCGTATCGTTGCCCGAGAACCCGATGCCGCAGTCAATGGCAAGCCAGGTGTCGTGACCGTTCTTCGTCAGGCAGTAGAGGTTGAAATTCATGCCGATCTCGCCCGTCCCGCCCAAGGGCAGGAAGGACAGACCGTCCTGTTTTTCTGTCATGATTGTTCCTTGCAGATATGATGCATAATCAGAGTGATATTCATTGCCCGATGCCCTGAGAGCGTTCGGGGGAATAGGAAAGCGGCGGACCCGTATTGCGGTCCGCCAGAAGGCGCAGGCCATCCAGCGTCAGATCGGGCGCCAGCACATCAAAAAGCGGCGTTCCCTCAGAGAACAGCGGAGCCAGACCGCCTGTTGCGATCACAGTCGGCTTTGCGTCCATTTCATCGGAAATTCGGTGGATCAGCCCCTCAACGAGACCGACATAGCCCCAGAACAGGCCCGAACGCATCGCCACGCTCGTATTGCGGCCAATCGCCGCCGTAGGACGGCCGATGCTCATGCGCGGCAGGCGGGCGGCTGCACGGTGCAGCGCATCGATCGACAGGTTCACACCCGGAGCAATCGCGCCACCACAGAACTGCCCCGCACTGTTGACGACATCAAAGGTCGTCGCGGTCCCGAAATCGACCACGATCAGCGGTGCGCCAAAAAGCTCGCGACCTGCCAGACCGTTCAGGCGACGGTCCGCGCCAAGTTCATTCGGATTGTCGACAAGAACGTCGATACCCCAGTCCAGCCTTGCATTGGCGACCAGGGGCACGACATCCAGCCATTCACGGCAGAAACGGCGCAGTTCGTAAAGCGCTACGGGCACAACCGTCCCGATAATGGCCCGCGTAATGGCCTTGGCGTTCACCCCCATCCGATCAAAGAGTGTCAGAAGCCAGGCCGCATATTCATCCGCCGTTCGTGCTTCATTCGTCGAAATACGCCATTGCCCCAGCCACGACTCTCCATCGTGTACAGCAAACACGATGTTGGTGTTTCCAGCATCAATGACGAGAAGCACGTTGCGGTCCGGTCCTTCAGTCCAGCAGGATATCGCCGGTTACAACCGGAATGGTTTCACCGTGGGGCAAGGCAAGCAGCAGGCGTCCCTGCGCATCGAGCCCTGAAAACGAACCTGTAATATAGGTTTCACAACGCTGAACCGCAAGCGGGGTGCCAACCGGGTGCGCCCGCGCCAGCCACGCGGCCCGAACCGGTGCGAACCCTTCCCGCTCCCGGAGGGCGGTCCAGTGTTCGATCTGTGCCACCAGCACCTTTCCGAAAGCTTCAGCAGACGGCGGATCAGTCGCTTCGGAGAGCGCCGCCAGACGACGACCCGGAATCTCGGGGGCCTGCCGCAGATTGGCCCCGATTCCCACGACGACCCAGGGATTGCCCTGTGGACCGCCCGTCTCGATCAACACGCCCGCCATCTTTCGGCCATCCATCAGAAGATCGTTGGGCCATTTGAGCATGAAGCGGGACGGCCCCGTCACAGCCGGGCAGAAATGCGTTGCCGCCTCGAAAAGGGCCACAGCGACAACAAACGGAAGAGCCGCGATGAAAGCCGCGGGATCAGCAGGACGAAACAGCAGCGAAATGGCAAGATTTCCACCCGGGTCGGTCCAGGTCCGTCCGCGCGTGCCGCGCCCTGATGTCTGGGAAAAAGCCTGAACGGCAAGATGTTCGGGTTCACCGGCTTCGGCTCTGGCTTTGCACAGATCGGAAGTGGACCCGAGCGTTTCATGATATTCGAAACGCCAGCTCATGGCTGCATGATGTTCTTTATGGTGGGCGATGACGGGATTGAACCGCCGACCCTCTCGGTGTAAACGAGACGCTCTACCGCTGAGCTAATCGCCCTCAGACTGTGTGTGCGGTCTATATACACGGTTCCGGATGGCGGTAAAGCCACCCGAAACCGTTTTGTGAGCTTTCTCAGCTCACGGCGTCCTTCAGACCCTTGCCCGGCTTGAAGCGGACAGAGGTGGATGCCGGAATGTCGATCTCTTCGCCCGTGCGCGGGTTACGGCCCTTGGCGGCCTTGCGCGTGGCAGTCACGAAGCTGCCGAAACCGACGAGACGGACTTCCTGCTTCTTGGCAAGCGTCGCCTCGATCGTGCTGAACACCGCATCGACAACTTCGCTGGCCTTGGCCTTCGGAAGATCGGCAGCGTCTGCAACGGCGGCGATCAGTTCCTGCTTGTTGAGGGGCTTCTCCATGATGTGCCTTTCTGGTGTTAGAGCGCTGAGCCGGGCTCTGGTGAGTCCCTTCTGGCTCAGGCGCCTTGTTCGATCTGCGGCCGCACTATGAAGCGGATTTTGCCCGCGTCAACTGCTAGAATCGCAGAAGCGTGTCAGTGTCAGTGTGGAAGTGCCTGCGGAGCCGTCTTATCCACCGTTATTTCGCCCATCGGGTCGACATTTTCGTCCCATTCGATGGCTTCCGGCATACGAGTCAGAGCGATCTTGAGCACCTCATCCACATGGCTCACGGGAATGATCTTGAGCGCGTGACGGACATTATCCGGCACCTCCGCGAGATCCTTCTCGTTATCCTTGGGGATCAGGACCGTCTTGATGCCCGCCCGCAGAGCCGCCAGCAGCTTCTCCTTGAGCCCCCCGATCTCCAGAACGCGGCCACGCAGCGTGATCTCACCCGTCATCGCCACATCCTTGCGGATGGGAATCTGGGTCATGATGCTCACAAGAGACGTCGCAAGCGCGATACCGGCTGACGGACCATCCTTGGGCGTCGCACCTTCGGGAAGATGGATATGGATATCCCGCTTCTCGAACAGCGGCGGCCGGATCCCGAAGTCCTGCGCCCGCGAGCGGACATAGGACAGCGCGGCCGAGATGCTCTCCTGCATGACTTCACCGAGCTTACCGGTCTGCTTGACCTGCCCCTTGCCCGGAACCATCACGCTCTCGATCGTCAGGATCTCGCCGCCGACCGAAGTCCAGGCAAGCCCTGTCACCACACCGACCATGTCCTCCGTCTCGGTCTCGCCATGACGGTAGCGACGGACACCCGCATACTTCTCGAGGTTTTCAGGCGTGATCTCGACATGCTTGACGCCGGTCGTGATGATTTCCTTGACCGTCTTGCGCGCAAGCTTGGCCAGTTCGCGCTCAAGGTTCCGGACGCCGGCCTCGCGGGTATAGGAGCGGATCAGTTCGCGGATCGTATCATCCGTGACCGTCCATTCATCCGGCTTCAGGTTATGTGCCTCGGCCTGCTTGCCCAGAAGATGACGGCGCGCGATCTGCACCTTCTCGTCTTCCGTATAGCCGGACAGGTTGATGATCTCCATGCGGTCCAGCAGCGGCTGGGGCATGTTGAGGCTGTTGGCCGTCGTGACGAACATCACATCCGAAAGATCATAATCCACTTCCAGATAATGATCGGCAAACGTGGAGTTCTGCTCCGGATCCAGCACTTCGAGCAGCGCGGAAGACGGATCGCCGCGCCAGTCGGCACCCAGCTTGTCGATCTCGTCGAGCAGGAAGAGCGGGTTGGATGTTCGCGCCTTCTTCATGCCCTGGATGATCTTGCCCGGCATGGAGCCGATATAGGTCCGGCGATGGCCGCGAATCTCGGATTCATCGCGCACGCCACCCAGCGACATGCGGATGTAGTTCCGCCCCGTCGCCTTGGCGATCGAACGCGCCAGAGAGGTCTTGCCCACACCCGGTGGCCCGACAAGACACAGGATCGGTCCCTTGAGCTTCTGCGAGCGCGTCTGCACCGCCAGATACTCGAGGATCCGCTCCTTGACCTTCTCCAGACCGTAATGCTCGGCTTCGAGAACGTCCTCGGCGTGCTGGAACTCCCGCGTGATCTTGGAGCGCTTCTTCCAGGGGATCCCCAGCAGCCAGTCGAGATAGTTGCGCACAACCGTGCTCTCGGCCGACATCGGGCTCATGCCACGCAGCTTCTTCAGCTCGGCATGGGCCTTTTCCTTGGCCTCACGGCTCAGACGGGTCTTGTTGATCTTCTCTTCAAGCTCGGAGTTCTCGTCCTTGCCGTCTTCGCCTTCACCAAGTTCCTTCTGAATCGCCTTGAGCTGCTCGTTCAGATAGTACTCACGCTGGGTCTTCTCCATCTGCCGCTTGACGCGGTTGCGGATACGCTTTTCGACCTGAAGAACACCGATTTCCGTCTCGATATGAGCGAAAACCTGTTCCAAGCGACGCGCAGCCGAGGCCGTCTCCAGAATTTCCTGCTTTTCGGAAATCTTGAGGTTCAGATGGCTCGCAATCGTATCGGCCAGCTTGGAAATGCCCTCGATCTGGTTGATCGAGACCATGACTTCCGGCGGGATCTTCTTGTTGAGCTTGATATACTGCTCGAACTGCGAAACCGTCGAACGGCTCAGCGCCTCGATCTCACTTCCCGGAGCGGCATCAACAGGCTCCTCGGGGATTTCCTCGATTTCAGCCTCGAAATGCCCGTCTACATCAAACAGACGCGTGATGTGCACACGCCGCGTCCCTTCGACCAGAACCTTCACGGTCCCGTCAGGCAGTTTCAGAAGCTGAAGGATCGTCGAAACCGTACCATAGCGATAGATGTCATCGACGGACGGATCGTCCAGCGACACATCCTTCTGAGCCACGAGCAGGATCTGCTTGCTCTCGCGCGTTACGGTCTCCAGCGCCTTCACCGACTTCTCGCGCCCGACAAACAGCGGCACGATCATGTGCGGGAACACGACAATGTTCCGAAGCGGCAGAACAGCCATCACGTCATGACGTACGGGCTGCTGCACCACAGGGGCCCCAGCTTCGGGCTCCGACTTGCGCGCTGCAGCACGTGGCTTGCGCGCTACCTTTTTCGGAGCCGCAGCAGCTTTTTCGGGAACGGCCACATCGTCTGTCTTCTTTGTGCGGCGGCGGGTTTTCGGCTTGGTATCGTCAGTCATTCACTTGATCTCCAGAGGGACGATCTTGCGATACCGGCCTGCCATGCAGCGCCGGGATCGCATTTCTTTCATGCTTGAGCGGCATGAATTCGGACAACCTCAGTCAGTTATGTCGAAAGCCGATGGGGCCAGCACAAGAGCCGGAACCATTTTTACGCAGACTGCTCGGCGGGTTCGGACTTGCCCTTCCCGTAGACATAGACTGGCTGGGCCTTGTTTTCCGCCACTTCCCGGTTGATGACGACTTCTTCCACGCCTTCAAGTCCGGGAAGGTCGAACATCGTACCAAGCAGGATGCTTTCCAGGATCGAACGCAGGCCACGCGCACCGGTCTTGCGCTCGATGGCGCGTTTGGCGATCGCTGCCAGGGCATCTTCTGTGAAGGTCAGCTTGACGCCTTCCATCTCAAAAAGGCGGCCATACTGCTTGATCAGCGCGTTCTTGGGCTTGCTAAGGATCTGGATCAGTGCGGATTCATCCAGATCGTTCAGTGCCGCGATGACCGGCAGACGGCCGATGAATTCGGGGATGAGACCGAACTTCAGCAGATCTTCCGGCTCCACGCTCTGCAGGATCGCGCCGAGACGACGCTCGTCATCAGAACGCACATCCGCACCAAAGCCGATGCCCGATCCCTTGCCACGCGCCGAAATAATCTTGTCCAGACCAGCAAAGGCGCCACCGCAGATGAAGAGCATGTTGGTCGTGTCGACCTGCAGGAACTCCTGCTGCGGATGCTTGCGGCCACCCTGCGGCGGCACGGAAGCCACGGTGCCTTCCATGAGCTTCAGCAGGGCCTGCTGCACGCCCTCGCCCGAGACATCACGCGTGATGGACGGGTTGTCGGACTTGCGGGAAATCTTGTCGATCTCGTCGATATAGACGATGCCGCGCTGGGCCCGGTCGACATTGTAGTCGGCGGACTGGAGCAGCTTGAGAATGATGTTCTCCACGTCCTCGCCGACATAGCCGGCTTCGGTCAGGGTCGTGGCATCGGCCATCGTGAAGGGAACGTCCAGGATACGGGCCAGCGTCTGGGCAAGCAGGGTCTTGCCCGAACCCGTCGGACCGATCAGCAGGATGTTGGACTTCGCAATCTCGATATCGCTGCTCTTCGCGGCATGAGCGAGGCGCTTGTAGTGGTTATGAACCGCCACGGAGAGCGCACGCTTGGCCTCGAACTGACCGATCACGTAATCGTCAAGGACCTTGCAGATTTCCTTGGGGGTCGGAACACCGTCGCGGGACTTCACGAGATGGGTCTTGTGCTCTTCACGGATGATATCCATGCAGAGCTCGACGCATTCATCGCAGATGAAGACCGTGGGACCAGCAATCAGTTTGCGGACTTCGTGCTGGGATTTCCCACAGAACGAGCAATACAGGGTGTTCTTGGAATCGCCGGATTTGTTGCTCATTGCTGTTCCCTTTCCCTTGCGCACGACCTGACCACATTCACGCAGCAGACATGCGAAAGAACTTTAACTTTAGGCCGAGGTCAGAGCCTTCGGCAACCCCGGAGCCCAAAAGCCCCAAGACACGAAAAGCGGCATATCGGAATGCCGCTTTTCTGTTCCGGTAAGGAGCATCAGGCTCCTCAGGTCCGGAAATGCCTCAACTCGGGTCGGGTGTGGTCTCATGCGGATTGCGTTCGACGACCTTGTCGATCAGGCCGAATTCGCGGGCCTCATTGGCGGAGAGATAGCTGTCACGCTCGAGTTTCTGCTCGATCTGCTCCAGCGTCTGGCCGGTATGTTCGCGATAGATCTCGTTCAGCCGCTGACGGATGATGAGGATTTCGCGAGCCTGGATTTCGATGTCTGAAGCCTGACCCTGCGCACCGCCGGAAGGCTGGTGAACCATCACGCGGGCATTCGGAAGAGCGTAGCGATGCCCCTTCTCGCCACCTGCCAGAAGCAGGGAACCCATGGATGCGGCCTGACCGATGCAGACCGTGCTCACGGGGCAGCGGATATACTGCATGGTGTCATAGATCGCGAGACCAGCGGAAACGACACCGCCCGGGCTGTTGATGTAGAATGAGATTTCCTTGGTGGGATTCACGCTCTCCAGATAGAGGAGCTGCGCGCAGATCAGGGACGAAACCTGATCGTAGACGGGTCCGGTCAGGAAGATGATGCGCTCCTGAAGGAGGCGCGAAAAGATGTCGAAAGAGCGCTCTCCGCGGGCAGTCTGCTCGACCACCATCGGCACCAGAGAGTTGCTGAACACCTCGAGGGGATCACGATCCCGAATGGTCATGCTGTCTGTTCCTCAATGCCCGATGGGCTTTCTTCTGCTCCCTAACATGGACCCGACATGTCGTTCCGTCAAAGGGAGCAGGCAGAAAAAAACGGGCACCCCGAAGAGTGCCCGCTGGTTCCCGCGCCGAAAGATCAGAGTTCGGCCGGCGGGATCTCGGCCAGTTCTTCCGGCGTCACTTCCTTGTCGGTGACGTCGGCCAGCTCGATCAGGTAATCGACGACCTTGTTTTCCAGGATCGGGCCACGGAGCCCTTCAACAGCCTGCGGATTCTTGGAGAAGAACTCGAAAACCATCTGTTCCTGACCCGGATAACGCTGGGCTTCCTGCTGCATCGCACCAAGAAGCTCCTCGCGGGACACCTGGATTTCCTGCTTGCGGCCGATTTCAGCCAGCAGCAGACCGAGCTTCACGCGACGCTCTGCAATGCGACGGTAGTCAGCCTTGAGGGTCTCTTCGTCCTTGCCGGCATCTTCCTCGTCCAGACGACCGGCCTTGCGGTCTTCCTCGACGCGGGCCCAGATCTGGTTGAACTCGGCGTCAACCATGCTGGACGGAGCTTCGAAGCCCGTCTTCTCGGACAGGGCGTCCAGAAGGTCGCGCTTGATGCGCAGACGCGAAAGCTGCTGGTATTCACCCTCAGCCTGCTCGGTGATGATCTTGCGGATCTGCTCGAGGTTCTCGAAACCGATCGTCTTGGCAAGCTCGTCATCGATGGCCGGATCAACAGCCTTCTTCAGAGACTTCGCCTTGATGTCGAAGGTCACGGCCTTGCCGGCCAGCTCTTCAGCCTGGTAGTCGGCCGGGAACGTCACGTTGATGACGCGCTCTTCGCCAGCCTTCATGCCTTCCATCTGCTCGGCAAAGCCGGGGATGAAGCCTTCGCCGCCGATTTCGACATTCACGTCGTCAGCCGTACCACCGTCGAACGGCGTGCCGTCCAGCTTGCCCACGAAATCAACGCACAGGACATCACCCTTGGCGGCCGGACGGTCTTCCTCGATCGTCTCGAACTTGCGGCTGCGACGGGCGACGTCGTTCAGGGCCTTGTCGACGGTCTCTTCGCTGACCTTGGCGCCAAGACGCGTCAGCTTCAGGCCGGACAGGTCGGGAACTTCGATTTCCGGGAGAACTTCGGTCTCAACCTTGAATTCGAGATCCTTGCCGTCTTCGATGGCGGAAACCACCTCGACCTTTGGCTGCATGGCCGGACGGATCTTCTGCTCTTCGAACAGCTTGGCGGTCGCGTCGTTGACGGCTTCCTCAAGCAGTTCGGCATTCACGGACTCGCCATAGCGCTGCTTGACGAGGGAAGCCGGCACCTTGCCCGGACGGAAGCCCGGAAGCTTGATCGTCTTGGCGACTTCAGCGAGTCGCGCATCGCGGCGGGCCTGCAGGTCAGCAGACGGGACAACGACGGTGAAGGCGCGCTTAAGTCCTTCGTTGAGCGTGGGCGTAACCTGCATGAGCCAGGCGATCCTCTCGGTCGGTAGGTTGGTCAAATCTCTTTCTCGGGAAGCCGGGCTTGGTGCGGGCGGAGGGACTTGAACCCCCACGACTTGCGCCACCAGAACCTAAATCTGGCGTGTCTACCAATTTCACCACGCCCGCAGCGCTCGGCCTCCAGGCTCGTGTTACCGAACCTCGGAAGCGCGGCCTTTAGCGCATGAAACGCGACTTCACAACAGGGAGCCGGTCGCCTTTTTGTCTCCCGCCTCCCGCGCCAGACGCGTGGCGGTCGCCCGCGCCGGCCCCAGAGGCAGATCCAGATCCTCAGCCACAGGCCAGCCACCATGAGCTTTCCCGGCCTCAATTCCGGCTTCGCCATGCAGCCAGACACCCGCGCAGCAGCCTTCCCAGACGTCCATCCCCGCCGCAAGCAGGGCTGCGATCACACCCGTGAGGGTATCCCCTGAACCCGCCGTCGCCAGGGCGGACGACGCATGCGTATTGATGGCAAGACGACCATCCGGAGCAGCGATGATCGTGTCAGGTCCCTTCATGACGACAACAGCGTTGATGCGCCTTGCAGCCGCCAGCGCGGCATCCAGACGACTGCCTTCGACCGGTCCGAAGAGTTTGCGGAACTCTCCGATATGGGGCGTGACGGCCGCGACCCCTTTCAACCGCGACAGATCCTGCGCGCCCCATGCCAGTGCACCGGCATCCGCCAGCACGATCCGGTCAGCCTTGAGAAGCTGCGGAAGGGTCGCAGCAACTTCGTCTTCAGTCAGGCCGGGACCGCAGATCCAGACCTTGCGTCGCGCATCCTCCAGCAATTCGGAAAGCGGCGCATCGTCCACGATCAGACCGGGATCGCCGAGTCGGTAGGCAGGAGCTCCCTCGCCTGCCGAGATCCGCACAAGACCGGCCCCGCTACGGCGCGCACCGCGAGCCGAGAGGCGGGTCGCACCAGGCATTTCAGCTCCACCACACAGACTGACGACGCCACGGCGGTATTTATAGTCCCCGTCCCCCGAGACCGGCAGGCTCCACAGGCCAGGCTCATTATGCTGCACAACGGGTGTGATGCCCTCCCATGCCGCGTCAGGCATGCCGATATCGGCGCAGATCACCTCACCACACAGATCAGAACCGGGTTGCAGAACATGCCCGGGACGCGGACGGACAAAGGTGACCGTAAACGTACAGTCGCGGGCCTTGCCAAGGATTTCACCCGACGCTCCGGCCACGCCGCTCGGCATATCGATGGCAACGACTTCCCGGGCGGCCGCAAGAACAGCCGCAACATCATCCGCAACAGGGCGCTTCAGCCCCGAACCGAAAACCGCATCCACGACCAGATCGGCCTTCGCCAGTTCCTCAGCCGTGAACGGCACCATGGGGCCGATCCAGCAGGCCGCCATTTCGGCAGCAGGTGTCCCGGGTTTGGGAGCAGCAAGCGCGGCAACGCGGACAGACCACCCCCATCGCGCAAGATTGCAGGCTACGACATAGCCGTCCCCGCCGTTGTTTCCCGGCCCACAGGCAACCGTGACACGGCGCGGCGAAAAACGGTTACGAATGACGCGCGCCACGGCCCATCCGGCATTTTCCATCAGACGTGTGGATGGAAGGATGGCAGCAGCCGCATGATCCATGCGGTCGCTCTCCTCGGGCAGCAGCAATGCGAAAGGATGACGGGACACAGGGCTGGATATTTCAGGGCTGGACATCTCGGGGCGTTCTCCTGCTGGACTCGTGACAGCAAAGCATGACCGGCTGTTGCGTTGCCTCTTTCGGGGTCCCTCAATTCCGCTTCCCTCTGGCGCTGAAGGGCTTGCGTCGGGTATTCAGGGAAATGCTTCGGGAATGTTCTTCCCCCTTTTTTCCATTTTCAACCATGACGAGGATCAATGACAGGGTCGATCATCTGGAGCCTCGTGCTCGCAATCCATCTGCTGTGCATGACCTACTGGGTCGGCGGCTCGATCTACTCGACGCTCGTTGTCCGCTCCACGGTCGGACTGCTGGATCCGGGACCACGTAACTCCGTCCTGCTTCAGGGTTACACGCGCTTTTTCCGCGGCCTCTATCAGGTCGTCCCGTTCTCGCTGCTGAGCGGCTGGGGCTTGATTTTCCATGAAGGCGGATTTGCAGCCGTGCCCTGGCCGGTCAATGCGATGCAGCTTCTAGGTCTCGCCATGGCGGTCATTTTCATCCTGACCGTCCAGGGTCCCTTCCGCCGGGCCCGACGCGCCATGCGTCCCCAGCCCGCGCTGTTCGATACGCTGCGCAGTCGTACCGCAATGATGGCAGGTCTGGGCGTGCTGACCATTCTTGTCGCCGCAATGGCACGCGGCATCTGAAATCGTATGCGATACGGCGGTTTTATGGCTGTATCGCTTGCCATTCCTGCCATTTATCGATAACGCACCAGTTATAGCTGCGGGCAATTGCCCCGCCCTCAACTCCGGCCCTCATCCATTCGGGTGTGCGCCGTCAAAGAGAGTCTCGAGAGTCATTTGAGCGCGAAAACGACCTCCGGTCCTTCCAAGCCCCGTACGACTGCAACGCCCAGACGCGGACGCCCCTCTGCTTCGCGTGCTGCCGCAGCCGCAACTTCCCCGACTGTCGCCGATGAAGGCGAAACGTCTCCGGTAACGGAAACTCCCGCTGCCAAGGCACCGCGTACGCGCCGCACAAAGACTACGGCTCCCGCGACGGAAAAGACGGCGGAAGTGAAGACACCAGCACGCCGGACCCGCAAGGCGGCCACGCCTGCTGCCGAGTCCGCGACTGAAAGCGAAGCCCCTGCTCCGAAAACGACAGGACGCCGGAAGAAAGCAGTTACAGAACCGGAAGCCGTGACCGAGCCTGCCGAGGCGGCTGCAGCCGCACTTGCCCCGCGTCGTCGCCGCTCCACAAAAGCAGCCGAGACTGTGACGGAAGAGGTCGAAGCCGCCCCCAAACGCCGTGGCCGTCCGCGCAAGACGCCGGTTGTGGAACAGCCCGCCGCCGAAGTCGTGACCGAAGAAACCGTGGAAGCCCCTGCCGCGCCTCGCCGTCGTGGCCGTCCCCGCAAGGTGGATGTCGCAGCCGCAGAGGCCCCGGTAGAAGCACCCGTCGAAAAGAAGGCCCGTCCGTCCCGTCGCAAGGCCTCCGCCCGTGTCGTGGAAGCTCCGGAACCCGCCGCCGAAGAAACCCCTGCCGTTCAGGCCGAGTCCACGAAGAGCGAAAAGCCTGCGCGTCGCCGCCGCACCAAAGCGGCCGCTGCAACACCGGCTGTCGTTGAAGAAACCGTTGAGGCCCCCGTCGTCGTTGAGACCGTCGTGGTTGCCGAAGACGTTTCCGACAGACCGCGCTTTGCCGATCTGGGACTGGGCGAGCCGATCATGCGGGCCATCGAGGAGCTGGGTTATGAACACCCCACTCCCATTCAGGCCCAGGCCATTCCCGAAGTCCTGAAGGGCCATGACGTTCTGGGTGTCGCCCAGACCGGAACCGGCAAGACGGCCTCTTTCACGCTGCCGATGCTCCAGAAGCTGGCTGGCTCCCGCGCCCGCGCCCGGATGCCGCGCTCGCTGATCCTGGAGCCCACGCGTGAACTGGCATTGCAGGTTGCCGAAAACTTCAAGCTCTATGGCAAGTATCTGCGTCTGACCCATGCGCTGCTGATTGGTGGCGAGAGCATGGCCGAACAGCGCGACGTGTTGAACCGTGGCGTGGATGTGCTGATCGCGACTCCGGGCCGCCTGCTCGACCTGTTCGGACGTGGCGGCCTGCTTCTGACGCAGACCAGCACACTCGTGATCGACGAAGCCGACCGCATGCTGGACATGGGCTTCATTCCGGATATCGAAAAGATCGTGGGCCTTCTGCCTGCCCATCGCCAGACCCTGTTCTTCTCCGCCACGATGGCGCCGGAAATCCGCCGTCTGGCCGATGCTTTCCTCCGGCACCCGGTGGAAATCACGGTGTCGCGCCAGTCCTCCGTGGCCACGACGATCGAAGAAGCCCTGGTCATCGTGCCGGAGGACGAGAAGCGTCGCACGCTCAAGAAACTGCTGCGTCGTGAGAACGTCCAGAGCGCCATCGTGTTCTGCAATCGCAAGCGCGATGTGGACATGATCCAGCAGTACCTGACCAAGCATGGCATCGAAGCCGGCCATCTTCACGGAGATCTGGCCCAGTCCCTGCGCTTCTCGACGCTGGAGCGTTTCCGCTCCGGTGACCTGAAGTTCCTGGTATGCTCGGATGTCGCCGCACGCGGCATCGATATCGGCGGCCTGTCGCATGTCTTCAACTATGATCTGCCGTTCAACGCGGAAGATTATGTGCATCGCATCGGACGGACCGGCCGTGCGGGCAACGAAGGCCATGCCTTCAGCCTGGCAACCCCGCGCGATCGCAGACTGCTGGAAGCCATCGAGACACTGACAGGCAAGGTGATTGCCCGTCCCGTTCTTGAAGGCATCACGACCGTTGACTGGGCACCCGAAGAGGGTGAACGCCGTCCGGCCGAAACCGCGACTCCTGCACCGCAGGACGTGGCGGAAGAAGGAGAGCAGCGTCCCCGCAAGCGCCGTCGTGGCGGTCGCAAGCGCAATCGTGGCGATCGCGACGAGAGCGAGACCGTTCAGCAGGTTGCTCCCACGGCCGTCGCTTCTGTCGCCGTGATCGAGGCCCCTGTCAGCCACCGTTCGGTTGAACTGGCCCCCGCTTTTGAGAACGATGGGCCAAAGACGGGCTTTGGTGGTGATACGCCCGCTTTCATGCTGGTCCCGCGCCGCAGGAAAGTCACGGTTTCCGGTAGCACCGATCCTGCTGCTCCTGTTCAGCATGATGGGCGCCATTACGGTAATGAATGATACCTTGGCCGGAGTTGCACAGCTCCGGATTGAAGGACTGGGTGCGGCAGGCGACGGCGTTGCGCATCTTGATGGCCAGACCGTTTTCATCCCGGGCACTCTGCCCGGGGAAGACGTCCGGGTCCGCCTTGCCCCCGCTCATCCCGAACTCATTGACATCGTTCACGCATCACCCGACCGCGTAACACCCCCGTGCGACCTGTTTGGCGAATGCGGCGGCTGTGCGTTGCAGCACCTCTCCCTGCCAGCCCTGCTGGACTGGAAGGCACAGCGCGTCACACAGGCCCTCACAGTAGCGGGTTTCACGGATCTGCCGCCTGCCCGGATGTTCCAGACGACGCCCAGAACACGGCGCCGGATGGATTTTGCTGTCCAGCGTGTCCCAGGTGGCGTCGTCATCGGGCTGCATCGCCGCAATGGCGACCCCGTGGACATGACGGAGTGTCACGTTCTGCACCCGGCCATTTTCGGACTTCTGGCTCCTTTGCGCGAAGTGCTGGGCAGTCTGGGAGCCCTGACAGGCCGTGGTAGCCTGATGGTCAACCTGCTCGACAGCGGACCTGACCTGACACTTCAGACATCTGCCCCGCTGACGAGTGCCGACCGCCTCAAGCTGGCAGCCTTTGCCCGCGAGCATGATCTGTCGCGGATTTCCTGGCAGGACCCGAAAGATCTGGGCATCGAGACGGTGGCCCAGTCCGGCCCGGTCCGGGAAGATTTCGGTGACGTAATCGTCTCCCCGCCTCCTTCTGCCTTTCTTCAGGCGACCGCTGATGCCGAGAAGGCCATTGTCACGGCTGTGGTGGACGGGTTGCCGTCGCTCAACAAGAAGGACGTAACGGTCGAACTGTTTGCCGGATGTGGCACCCTGACCTTCCCGATGTCGGAAAAAGGCCGGGTCATGGCCTATGAAGGCAATCTGGCCGCCGCAAACTGCCTGAAGGCTGCCTCCGGTGGACGCCGCGTTGATGGATTTCATCGGGATCTGGGGCGCCAGCCGCTTCTGCCGCATGATCTGAAATCAACGCGGGCCGTGGTTCTCGATCCGCCTTACGCGGGTGCGGGCGCACAAACGATGCCTCTGGCCAAGTCAGCCGTGCCGGACATCGTTTATGTGAGCTGCAATCCGGCCGCGCTTGAAAAAGACGGCAAGGCTCTGTGGAACGCAGGCTTTTCGGTCATCGGCCTGACGATCGTGGACCAGTTCCTGTGGTCCACGGAAGTCGAGGCCGTAGTGGTGCTGTCACGGGACGTGAAGCGGATCAGACGTGAAAACTCTCGCCGCAGCCGCAACGACCTTTCTCGTTCGGATTCCTGAACGTAAAACCGGATTCGAGGTCCTTGACCTCGTAATCCATGACAGTACCGGTCAGGAACAAAGTCGCCTTGCGATCCACCAGTAGGGTCACGCCCTGATCCTCGACGCGCTCATCGGTCGGCTCCGGGGCCGTCACGAAATTCATTTCGTAAGACAGTCCCGAGCATCCGCGCGTTCCCACGCTGATGCGCAGGAGTTGCCCCTGATGGGAGCCTGCGTAAAGAGCTTTCAGGCGCCTGGCCGCCAGATCGGACAGGGTCATGAGAGCGGGCAGCGGGCGGCGCGTTGCAACGTCGGACATGATGGTTCTTTCCGGATCAGAACATGTTAAGGGCAAGACGGGCATCGTCACTCATGCGGCTCATATCCCATGGCGGATCCCAGACGATTTCGACCGTCGCCTGACTGACGCCCGGAACATGGGAAACCGCGTCGCGCACCATTTCCGGCAGTTCCTGCGCACTGGGGCAGTTGGGCGCCGTCAGCGTCATCTCGATATGCACGCGGCCGTCATCATGCAGATCGATCGCATAGATCAGGCCGAGTTCATAGATGTTGACCGGGATCTCCGGGTCATACACCGTCGCGATCGCCGCAATCACCGCTTCCTGATCGGGCGCTGTTCCCGTCGCAGGAGCGGTGGCTGTGTCTTCACTGGGGGTGATATCGGTCATGGCTTCACTCATGTGAGCATCATCCGGGCCCGTTCAAGGCCTTCGATCAGCGCATCGATCTCTTCAGTCGTGGTATAGATGCCAAAACTGGCGCGCGCGGTGGCATGCACGCCGAGGCGACGCACCAGAGGTTCGGCACAATGCTGCCCGGCGCGGATGGCAATTCCGAGCTGATCGAGCAGCGTTGCCAGATCATGTGGGTGCGCACCGTCCATGACGAAGGAGATTACACCCCCGCGCTCTTCCGGCTCGCCCAGAATGCGCAGACTATTGATCCCGCGCATCTTTTCCAGCGCATAGGACGTCAGTTCGGCTTCATGGCGCGAGATGGCGTCATAGCCGATCTCTTCCACAAAACGGACAGCCGCCCCCAGACCGATCGTCTCCAGAATGGCGGGCGTACCGGCCTCGAACTTGTGCGGAACATGCGCCCAGGTAGCACGCTCGAAGGACACGTTCTGGATCATGTCACCACCGCCCATGAAAGGCGGCATGATGTCCAGAAGCTCCATCTTCCCCCAGAGCGCCCCGATCCCCGTAGGGCCATAGAGCTTGTGACCGGTGAAGGTGAAGAAATCCGCTCCGAGGGCCTGCACGTCGATCTTGCGATGCACAACAGACTGCGAACCATCCAGCAGGATGCGCGCGCCATAAGCGTGGGCGATTTCCGTCAGTTTCCTGGCCGGCGTGATCGTTCCCAGCACATTGGACATGTGCGTGACGGCAACAAGCGCCACCTTGCCATCCGACAGAAGCGCTTCGTAAGCGTCCAGATCAATATCGCCGGCGTCATTGATGGGGGCGACACGCAGCTCGATACCCGCACGATCCCGCAGCATGAGCCAGGGCACGATATTGGCGTGATGCTCAAGCTCGGAAATCAGGACTGCCTGCCCCGGCTTCAGCATACTGCCGAAACTGTGCGCCACGAGGTTGATAGCCTCGGTGCTGTTACGGGTGAAGACAATTTCCCGATGATCGGGCGCATTCAGAAGACGGGCCACGTCATAACGGGCACGCTCATAGGCTTCCGTCGTGCGCTCACTCATCCAGTGCAGGCCGCGATGGATATTGGCATACTGGTGATACGCCGCATCCCGCATGGCCTCGATCACGACATCGGGCTTCTGGGACGAGGCCGCGCTGTCGAGAAAAACCAGAGGCCGACCATGAACAGTTTCGTTCAGGATCGGGAAATGGGCGCGAATCTCCGGCATATTCATCCCGGTGCGGTTGTCCGCGACGGTCATGACATCATGCTCCGCAACAGCAGATCACGGAGACCTTCATCAGAGACCAGATCCAGCGCATCAATCAGAAAAGCATGCACGAGCATGTCCCGCGCATCCGCTTCCGCAATACCACGGGAACGCAGATAGAAAAGCTGTTCGTCATCAAGCGCACCGACGGTCGCGCCATGGCTACACTTGACGTCGTCGGCGTAGATTTCCAGCTCGGGCTTGCTGTTGATCTGTGCCTTTTCAGACAGCAGCAGCGCCTGGTTCATCTGATAGCCGTCGGTTTTCTGGGCCACGCGATCAACAAGGATCTTACCCTGGAAAACACCCTGCCCGGCGTCGGACAGAACCGTCTTGACGGTCTGGCGCGAGCTCCCATCGGGAGCGGCATGATGGATCATGGACGTCAGGTCGTTCAGACGCTGACCATCGACGATCTGCACACCATTCACATGCGCCATGGCGTGAGGTGCGCCCAATGTCACGACAGCTTCGTGACGCGCAAGGCTGCTGCCCTGGTTCAGGGTAAAGCTGTCATATTCGCCCTTCTCCGCCACATCCGCCGAGACGATAGCGAGATGCGTACCGGTCAGGCTCTCGCGCTGCACCTTGACGTGACGCAGGGTCGCCCCCTTGCCTACGACGATATCGAAACGCGGATTGGCGATATAACGCCCTTCACCTGCGCTGACATCATACAGCGTCAGGGACGCGTCGTCTTCCAGTACGATACGGTGCTGAAGATGCGTCGAAACATCCTGCCCGTCGGACAGGCTGACGAGCGTCAGCAGACCGGCATCCGTTCCAGCGGGAACACGAACGTCGAGGCCTCTTTCGCCAAGCGCCGTATTCAGCGTCGCGGAAAACAGTCCCTTGAGGGGCGAGACATTTTCCGAAGCCTGCCGAACGGCTTCCGGAAGAGCCGACAACGCGTCCAGAAGCTGGCCATTGCCATAGACCACGCGGGCGCCCGTTTCAGGCAGAACCAGACGGTCCAGCAGCGCAGTGGCGGTTTCGGTCGGCAGGGGCATAGCCTTCTGCCACGCCGTATCCGCGATCGAACGCAGCGGCGTATAACGCCAGGCTTCGACGCGGCGCGTCGGCAGCCCCGTTTCGGCCAGCGCCGCACCCTGCCCGGCGGCACGCGCAACAAACGCCTCCAGAGCCGGAGCAGCGTTCTGCGTCACGGTTGGGGCTCCGCTCACGCTGCCGCCTCGAGGAACTGCGTGTAACCCTGCTTTTCAAGCGTCTTGGCGATATCGGGGCCGCCACTATGGATGATGCGGCCATGCGCCATGACATGCACGCGGTCCGGCACGATGTAATCGAGCAGGCGCTGGTGATGAGTGATGACCAGAGCCGAGAAATCCGGGCTGCGCAGGGAGTTCACGCCTTCAGCTACGATACGCAGGGCATCGATGTCCAGACCGCTGTCCGTCTCGTCAAGAATGGCGAAAGACGGCTGAAGCAGACGCATCTGGAGCACTTCATTGCGCTTCTTCTCGCCACCCGAGAAACCGACATTGACCGCACGCTTGAGCATGTCGTCGGACATGGACAGGTGCTTGGTCTCGGCACGGACAGCCTTGAGGAAGGCCACGGCATCCAGTTCAGCTTCACCACGCGCCCGGCGAACAGCATTCACGGCCGTCCGCAGGAAGTTCGCGTTGTTCACACCCGGCAGTTCGACCGGCGACTGAAACGCCAGGAACAGGCCAAGCGCGGCACGCTCTTCGGGTTCAAGCGCCAGCAGGTCCTGCCCCTTGAACGTGGCGGAACCACCCGTGACTTCATAGTCCTCGCGACCGGCGAGCACGTAGGACAGCGTGGATTTACCCGAACCGTTTGGCCCCATGATGGCGTGCACTTCGCCCTTGGGCACCTCGAGATCGAGCCCCTTGAGGATGTCCTTGGGCGTGCCGTCGGCGTCGATGCGGGCCTGAAGACCCTGAATTTTCAGAAAATCGCTCATATTAACCCACACTTCCTTCGAGGCTGATCTGCAGAAGCTTCTGCGCCTCGACCGCGAATTCCATCGGGAGCTCCTTGAGCACCTCGCGGCAGAAACCATTGACGATCAGACCGACTGCATCTTCTTCCGACAGGCCGCGCGAACGGCAGTAGAAGAGCTGGTCTTCGGAGATTTTGGACGTGGTCGCTTCATGCTCCACGCGCGCCGTCATGTTGCGGCTTTCGATGTAAGGCACTGTGTGCGCACCGCACTGGTCGCCGATCAGAAGACTGTCGCACTGCGTGAAGTTGCGTGCGCTCCGCGCCTTCGGCTGCATACGCACCAGACCACGATAAGTACTGTCGGAGTGTCCGGCGGAAATAGTCTTGGCGATGATCGTCGAGCGCGTGTTCGGCGCCAGATGGATCATCTTCGTGCCCGTATCGGCCTGCTGGTGATTATTGGTCACCGCAACTGAATAGAACTCGCCAACCGATCCCTCACCGGCCAGCACGCAGGACGGATATTTCCACGTAATGGCAGACCCGGTCTCGACCTGCGTCCAGGAAATCTTGGACCGCGCGCCACGGCAGATGCCACGCTTGGTGACGAAATTGTAGATACCCCCACGACCTTCATCATCGCCCGGATACCAGTTCTGAACGGTAGAATACTTGATCGAGGCGTCTTCCATCGCGACAAGCTCGACCACGGCCGCATGAAGCTGGTTTTCGTCACGCTGTGGCGCCGTGCAGCCTTCCAGATAGGAGACGGTTGCCCGGTCTTCCGCGATGATGAGCGTACGCTCGAACTGCCCCGTATTGCGCGCATTGATGCGGAAATAGGTGGACAGCTCCATCGGGCAGCGAACGCCCTCGGGGATGTAAACGAACGAGCCATCGGTGAAGACGGCAGAGTTCAGGGCTGCAAAGAAGTTGTCCGCCACCGGCACCACCGTGCCCAGATATTTCTGGACCAGTTCGGGATGCTCACGAATGGCGTCGGAGATCGGGCAGAAGATCACCCCGGCTTCGGCAAGCGTCTTGCGGAAGGTCGTCGCGACGGAGACGCTGTCAAAAACGGCATCCACGGCAACGGGCAGACGCTCTTCTGCACCTTCGACACCGGCGAGCAAAGCCTGCTCATGCAGGGGAATACCCAGCTTGGCGTAGGTCTTGAGCAACTCGGGATCAACTTCGTCGAGGCTCTTGGGGCCGGGCTTCTTCTTCGGCTGCGCGAAGTAATGCGCATCCTGATAGTCGATCGGCGGATGGTGGATATGGGCCCAGGTCGGCTCTTCCATTTCCAGCCACGCGCGAAAGGCCTTCAGGCGCCAGTCCAGCATCCACTGCGGCTCACCCTTGCGCTCGGAGATCAGGCGAACCGTCTCCTCGTTGAGGCCCTTGGGCGCGATATCCATCTCGATATCGGTCTCGAAACCCCATTCGTAGCTGGATTTCGCGAGCTTTTCGACTGTCTCGCGGGTTTCCGTCACGGCTGGCATGGTGTGTTGTCCTTAACTGACCGCGTCGGTCACGGAAGAAGTCTCCGCTCCGGCGGGGGCGACAGGTGCAGACGCGGGGCTGCGCCTTGGCAGGCGCTCCGCGTGACGGCCCATATCTGCCAGTGTGATGCTGTTGAGCGTTTTGAGGATGGCGTCATTCACGACATCCCACTGTCCGGACAGGCCGCACAGCGAACTGTGCTCGCACTCACGTCCGTCACAGCAAGCCGTGATGGCGATCGGGCCATCCACAGCAGCAATAACGGTTGCGACCGTCACGGTTTCAAGTTCGCTGGAAAGACGGTATCCGCCACGGGCGCCACGATGGGACAGGACCAGGCCACTGGAGGCCAGGCCTTTGAGAAGCTTGGCGACGGTCGGTTCAGGGACGCCGGTTTCCACCGCAAGGGCTGCTGCTGTTGCCAGTCCTTCGTGACGACCGAGATGGACCAGAAGGACAGTGGCGTAATCGGCCAGTTTCGACAGCCTCAGCATCGCTTGCACACTCACATCTTGTTCTAATTCAAGACTTGCTAAGTCCTGATTTGTTCCAAATGACCCAATCCCGGGCAAAGGTCAAGACTTCTGTATCCCCCGTCTCCGGACATGGAATGTTACACACCAAAAAACAGTCGGGAAACGCCGTCGAGCGCCGCTCCGGCAAGAAAACCGACGACGGTGCCATTTATGCGGATATAGGCCAGATCGCGCCCCACCCGCGACTCCAGCCGGGCGGCCAGATCGTCTCCGTCCCAGCCTGCCATGACGGCCGCAATGAACCCCGAGAGTTTTTCACGCAGGCCGGGCAGGATCCGCTGGACGGTGCTCTCGACCGCCTGATTAACCTTCAACCGCAGGGATTCATTGGAACGCAGGGCACTGGCGAGCTGAACGATGGCCGCGTCGATGACGGTGGCGCTCCAGCCGTCCTCGCGCCCGCTGTCTTCCTCGACCATGCGGCGCAGGCGATCCCACAGCTCCGAACTCCATCCCTTGAGACTGGTATGCGTCAGGACAGACGTGATCGTATCGGCCATGTCCTTGCGGCGGGCAGGATCGTTTTCGATGCGGTCGATTTCGCCCCGGACCCAGGTGGTAAACCCGTGCCGCAGTTCCGAGTCCATCGGATCGACCCGCTCGAACTCGGCATGCAGCGCCATGAGGACGCGGCTGGCGACGGAACCGCCAATGGCCCAGCCCAGGAACCGCCCTCCCTGCTCGCGGACCCGCTCTTCCACGAAATGACGCAGATCGGACTCACGGGAGGTCACGGTCGTCTTGATGCGTTCCAGCAGGAAGGACAGGACCTCCTGATGCATCTCGCTATCCACCATCGCCCGCATGCCACGCGAAACAAGGGGAGCCATTTCCTCACCATTCAGCAGAACCGGAAGCGCGCGCGAAATGGCGGTCTTGGCGCGCCCGTCTTCCATCCGGTCGAACATCAGCGGAATGGCAGAGCGCATGCTGGTGACGAGCGTCTGGCGGTTCGCCGGGTCGTTCAGCATGTCGGCAATCAGGCCGGAGAGGTCGATTTTCGACAGCGCGCGGCGGACATCGTCCTCAGTGAAGAACTGACCGGAAATGAAGCGTCCCAGCGCCTGGCCGAGACGTTCTTTCTGCCGCGGCAGAATGGCCGTGTGGGGAATGGGCAAACCCAGCGGATGGCGGAACAGGGCCGTAACGGCGAACCAGTCGGCAAGACCACCAACGACACCTGCCCGCGATCCGGCACGCAACAGCCCGAAGGCGAGACTGCCGTCCCCGATATGACGGGCGGCTGCAAGTGTCGTTCCCGCAGCGAGAACACCCATGCCGACGAGCAGGCCGCCGGCCATGAACCTGGGCGAGAAACCTGTGGGGCTGGATTTCCGGGAAACGGGAGGGGTCGTGTCCGCGTGCATGAGCGCACCGATAGCATCATCCTGCCGTGCTGTCGCGTCCAGAGCAAGGTTGCGCTTGATGACAGGGCATGAAAAGTATTGCGCCCCGTCTTCGTCCCATTTTTCTCCGCAGAAGCGAGACTGCTCCCGATGTCTGACTGCGCCTCCCGGCTCGATCCGTCCCTTCATGACCGTATTGACGCAATGACGTCACGGCTTCTTCACGAGCGCGATGGCCTCGCAGACCTGATTGCCTCGATTGGACAAGGCCTGTCCGATGACGACAGGAGTGAGAGCAAGACCCAGCTGGACGAGATCGAGAACGTCGTCCGCGCCCTGCGTGACGAGCATTTCGTGGAACGGGCTGCGCATCTGCGGTCCTATATCGGGCTCGATGCCGCGGATCCACAGGCCCGTCTTGAAGCCGTAGCCAAGCGCCTTGTCGATCAGGCTCCGGATGCCGTATCCCTGACGGTGCCCCAGATTGCCGCCGTTTTTACCGCCCACCCGACCTTTGCCCTGGCGGATGGCGTCTATGAAATCCTGACGCGGCGTGCGGAAAATCCGGAACTGCCGATCCCCTGCCTGAAGACGCATCGCCGTCCGGGCCCACCGACACTGGCACAGGAACAGGCTCTGGCTCTGGCTGCGATCCTTCGGGGACGCGATGCGCTTGACGATCTGACGGAAGCGCTGCTGCAGGAAATGTCCCGGCGCTGGTCCGGCGAGGCCGGTCAGGTCGATCCCTCCCCCGTCATTCTCGCAAGCTGGGTCGGGTTCGATACCGATGGGCGCAACGACATCGGCTGGTGGGATACGCTGCGGATCCGGCTTGAACTGAAATTTTCCCAGCTACATCGTCTGACGGACGGACTGGAACGTCTGGGCCTGCAGGACAGTGCTCTGGCCATGCGCGTGCGCCGGGCGATCGAGGCCGTAAAGACGCAGCACGCTGCGTGCCCGACCGGCAAGGATGCGGCTCCGGAAATCATCAAGGATTTTGCCCAGACACTGATTGCCTTCCGGGACAAGGCACTCCTCGACGCTACCGAGCTTCTGCCACTGTTCCAGGATGCGGCGGTCGGGCTGGATGACGAAGCCAGACTGCATCTGCGGACCATCCGTGCCGGGTTCATGAACCATGGACTCGGCATCGCACGGATCCATACGCGGCTGAATGCAGCGCAGATCTACAATGTAGCCCGCACCCGGCTTGGTCTGACCGATGATCCCGCCCTGCCATCGCGGCGGCGGGTTCTGCTGGCCAAGATCGACGAGGCACTGTCAGACCTGCAGCCCCGCGCCGTGGATTTCGGATCCCTGCTGGTCGAACCCGCATCAGCCGCGCGGCTGATGATGACGATGGCGCAGATCCTCAAACACATCGATTCCGGATCCCCCATCCGCTTCCTCATTGCCGAGACCGAAAGCGGCTATACGCTGCTCGCAACGCTCTGGCTGGCACGGCTGTTCGGGATCAAGGACCATCAGATCGAGATCTCGCCGCTCTTCGAGACGGAAAGTGCGCTTGAGAACGGCGAGACCATTCTGGAAGAAGCCTTCCGCTCCAGCCACTGGCGGGATTACCTGCGGGCGAACGGCCGCCTGTCGCTTCAGTTCGGATATTCCGACTCGGGTCGTTACGTCGGGCAGCTCGCAGCGACCAATCTGGTTGAGCGCCTGCGGATGCGGACCCTCTCCCTGCTGGCAGAGCACGAACTTGAAGACGTCGCCCTGACGCTGTTCGACACGCATGGCGAGAGCATTGGGCGAGGCGCGCATCCGTTCAGCCTGCGCCAGCGTCTGGACTATTTCTCTCCTGCCCGCACGCGCCTTGCCATGCGCGAGGCCGGGATCGGCTGCCGGGTCGAAACCGCATTCCAGGGCGGAGACGGCTACACGCTATTCGGCACGAAGGCGCTTGCGGCCTCCACCATCGCAACGCTGGCCGAACATGTGGCCGATATCCCGCTGGATACGAAAGATCCGGTTTATACGCGCCCTGACTTCGCGTCGGATTTCTTCTCCACCATCGCGCTCGACATGGGCGCACTGGTCGACGATCCGGGCTATGCAGCGCTGCTGAGCGCCTTCGGTCCGGCCCTGATCGACAAGACGGGATCGCGACCTTCCGCGCGTCAGTCGGACGCAGCCACGGTGACGCGCATCACACATCCGGGACAGCTCCGCGCCATTCCCAACAACGCCATTCTCCAGCAACTCGGCTGGTGGGCGAATGTGCTGCATGGCCTTGGCAATGCGGCGCAGCGTCATCCCGAAACGTTCGAGCAGTTCGCTACGGAATCCTCGCGGTTCCGCGAAGCCATGGATTTCGCCCGTCAGGCCCTGGCCCACTCGGATCTGGACGTGCTGCGGACGACGATCCATCAACTTGATCCCGGGACCTGGCTGGATCGTGCAGCAAAGGCGCAGAACGACGAAGAGCGTCAGAGCCTGCTGTGCGTTTCGCACGGTCTGGAACTGCTGCGCTTCTGGGCCAGTGGCCCTGCCATGTTCCGGCGCATTCAGGCGGACCACATCGCACTGCGTGCAGCCTGGCCGGATGCGCCCCGCATGGAAGCCCGCGAGAAGCTGCTTCATGCAATCCGCTTCGCCCTGATCGACCGGCTGTGGGCGCTTTCAACGCGCATCCCCTATTTCGGGCCGCGCAACAACCTGACACGCGAAGCGATCACGAACCTGATTCTCTGCCTGGATGTGCCGCGCGCGCTGCATCTGCTGGAAGATCTGTTCCCTGTCACGGCTCCCAGCGTTGCCAACCTCGACTTCGGAGAACCGGGTGATGCCGCTGAAGCTGCCGGTTTCGCGCGTGAACATGAGGAAATCTTCGCGCCGCTGTCACGCTGCTTTGCGCTGCTGCGTGAGGTCGGCGTGGCCATCATGCACGCCAACCGGGCTTTCGGCTAAGGAATGATCCGCGGCCGCAACTCTTGTCCAGTGCAGCCGCCTGCGGTTAGAAAGCTCGCGTCATAACCTCCAACGGAAAGTTCCTCTGCATGCTTCGCAAGGCCCTTCTTCTGGGTGCAGCCATGATGGCTGTGCCTGCTCTGGCGGCAGGTCCTGCCACACTGGCGCCCAATGCTGACAGCGTGACGAACGGAACCGTAACGGTCAATGGCGCGACCATTCCCTATCGGGCAGTTGCAGGCACCATTCTGGTTCATGGCGCCGACTACAATGACTCCGGCGATATCCTGGCCAAGCGTGGCACCAAGCTCGATGGCGGCAAGGATGACGACAGCAAGAACGCGCCCGTCGCCTCCATGTTCTACACCGCCTATTTCAAGGAAGGTGTCCCCGCCGAAAAGCGCCCGATCACCTTCCTCTATAACGGCGGTCCAGGCTCGGCCTCCGTCTGGGTTCACATGGGTACCTTCGGCCCGCGCCGCGTGAACACGCCGGGTGACACCCACCTGCCGGCTGCCCCCTATGCACTCATCAACAACCCGCAGTCCCTGCTGGACGTCTCGGACGTCGTCTTTATCGATGCGCCGGGCACGGGTTTCTCGCGGATTGCCGGCAAGGACGCTGACAAGGAATTCCTTGGCGTCGATGGTGACGGTGAAGCCTTCACACATTTCATCTCGAAGTTCCTGGCCAAGTATCACCGCTACAATTCGCCCAAATACCTGTTCGGTGAAAGCTATGGCACAATGCGCTCGGCCGTGGTCATCAACGACCTTGAGCAGGACGAGAACATCGACTTCAACGGCGTGATCCTGCTGTCGCAGATCCTAAATTATGACAACAGCGATGACAGCCCGCAGTTCAACGCAGGCGTTGACGATCCGTATGTGCTGGCCCTGCCCACCTACGCCGCGACGGCCTGGTATCATCATTGCCTGCCGGCCGAGCATCCGGACCTGAAGGCCTTCCTGCATGAGGTCGAGCATTTCGCGATGACCGACTACACGCTGGCCCTGCGTCAGGGTGCGGATCTGCCGGAAGACCAGCGTCAGGCGATTGCGGCGAAGCTGCATGACTATACGGGCCTGCCGGTCGACTACATCCTGCGTGCGGATCTGCGCGTCAATGGCGGCGAGTTCGACCAGCAGCTTCAGGCGAAGACCGGGATGGCGACGGGCCGTCTGGACACCCGCTATTCAAGCCCGACGATCGACCCGATGAGCCAGGAAGTGGATTACGATCCGCAGTCCAGCGCTATCAGCTCGGCCTATGTCACGGTCTTCAACGACTACGTCCGCAACACGCTCAAATACGGCACGGACGAGGATTATCGCCTCTATAACAGCCAGGGCCACTGGGACAGCCATCACCATCAGCCCGGCCGCGGCTACCAGCCCAAGGGCGAGCCGAACGTCATGACAGATCTGGCCATGGCGATGAAGACCAACCCGAACCTGCATGTCATGCTCAACGCCGGCTACTACGATCTCGCAACGCCTTACTTTGAAGGCGTGTACGAGATGAAGCATCTGCCGATGCCGAACAGCCTGCAGAAGAACATCGAATATGCGCAGTACACGTCCGGCCACATGGTCTATGTGGACCCGGCGACCCTGCAGCAGCTTCACGACAACGTGGCAGCCTTCATCCGCCGGACAGACAATCTGCACTGATCCCTGACGGGACCGGAAAAGGCGGCGAAGGGGCAACCTTTCACCGCCTTTTTTGTGCTCAGCCCTTCCGGACAGGCCAGCCGATCCGTACAAGGACGCAGTCAGGCCCGTTGACGGCGAACTCGTACATCCCCCAGGACCTGACTGACGGCCCTTCCTTCTCAAGCACCCGCCCCGTGAAGGCCTGCGCCAGCCCATCCACATCCGGACGACGAAAATAAAGACCGAACGGATTGCGCCCGGCCTCAACCCAGCCGGGAACAGCCTGCGTCAGATGGAGTTCCTCGCCTTCCGCCGTTTCCAGAAGCCTGTATTCGGCTGAACTTCCGTTGCGGGACGAGAAGCCGAGGACCGCAAAAAACTGCTCTGCCTGCGCGAGATCGTTCACCGGCAGAATGGCAATGACGGATCTCCGGGGTTCAGACTGGGACATCGGGTCTTTCCTTGAAAGAGGAACACAAAAAACCCCGCCAGATTGCTCTGGCGGGGTCTGATGCGTCACCGGAGTGAAGAAATCAGGCGGACTTCGCGATGATTTCGTCGGCCACGTTACGCGGCACCGGATCGTAGTGATGGAACTGCATGGTGAAGGATGCACGACCCTTCGTTGCAGAACGCAGGTGCGAGATGTAGCCGAACATTTCCTTCAGCGGCACCTGTGCACGGATCATGACGGTCGAACCAGCGGTTTCCTGGTTCTGGATGATGCCACGGCGGCGGTTGAGATCGCCCACGACGTCACCGACGTGATCGTTCGGCGTGGTGATTTCCACGTCCATGATCGGCTCGAGGATCACCGGACCGGCGTTCTTCATGCCTTCACGGAAGCAGGCCTTGGCAGCGATTTCGAAGGCCAGAGCCGACGAGTCAACGTCATGGTACTTACCGTCGAGCAGCGTGAACTTGAAGTCCACGGTCGGGAAGCCGGCGAGAACACCCGTGGTGCTCTGCATGCGGATACCCTTTTCGACAGCCGGGATATATTCCTTCGGAACCGTACCGCCGACGACCTTGTTCTCGAACACGATCTCGTCCGGCTTGTCGGACGGAGCGAACTCGATCTTGACTTCAGCGAACTGACCCGAGCCACCAGACTGCTTCTTGTGGGTGTAGGTCTCGACATGCGGCTTCGTGATCGTCTCACGATAAGCCACCTGCGGTGCACCGATGTTGGCATCAACGCCGTATTCACGACGCAGACGGTCAACGATGATGTCCAGGTGAAGCTCGCCCATGCCGGACAGGATGGTCTGACCCGTTTCCTGATCGGTCTTGAGGTGCAGGGACGGATCTTCGGCCGTCAGCTTCTGCAGCGCCAGCGTCATCTTCTCGACGGCATCCTTGGTCTTCGGCTCGACGGAGATGTCGATGACCGGGACCGGGAACTGCATACGCTCCAGAACCACCGGATCGGCAGCATCGGCAAGCGTGTCACCCGTGACGGTGTCCTTGAGGCCCACGAATGCGGCGATGTCACCGGCACCGACGGACTTCACTTCCTGGCGCTTGTCGGCGTGCATCTGGAACATGCGGCCGACGCGTTCCTTGTGACCCTTCGTCGTGTTCAGGATGGTGTCACCGGAGTTCAGGACGCCACGATAGACGCGGACGAAGGTCAGCGTGCCGTACTTGTCGGAGATGATCTTGAACGCAAGGCCAGCGAACTTGCCGTCCGGATCAACCGGAACGATCGGCAGGAAGTCCTCGTCGACCTCTTCGCCTTCCGGCGGAGCGATGCGGATGCCTTCGACTTCGTCAGGAGCCGGCAGGTAGTCGATGACGGCGTCGAGCAGGGGCTGCACACCCTTGTTCTTGAAGGCCGTACCGCACATGACGGGACGGAATTCGCCGGAGATCGCACCCTTCTTGATGCACTTCTTCAGGGTTGCGACGTCCACGTCACCCTTCTCGAAGTACTCTTCCATGGCAGCGTCGTCCATGGCGAGAGCCGTGTCGAGCAGCGTCTGGCGGGCTTCGGCAGCCTTTTCCTTCAGATCGTCAGGGATCTCTTCGTAGTGGAACTTGGCGCCGAGTTCGCCGCCTTCCCACACGATGGCACGCATCTCGACCAGGTCGACCACACCGATGAAGTTTTCTTCGGCGCCGATCGGGAGCTGCAGCGGCACTGCAACGATGTCGAGCTTCTCCTTCAGCGTGCTGAAGGCGTAGTAGAAGTCCGCACCGGTACGGTCGAGCTTGTTGATGAAGATGATGCGCGGAACGTTGTAACGGTCAGCAAGGCGCCAGTTCGTTTCGGACTGCGGCTGCACGCCGGCCACGCCTTCGATCACGAAGATCGCGCCATCGAGCACGCGGAGCGAACGGTTGACTTCGATGTTGAAGTCAATATGGCCCGGGGTGTCGATGATGTTGATGCGGTGGTCGTGCCACTCACACGTCACGGCTGCCGAGGTGATCGTGATGCCACGCTCACGTTCCTGCGCCATGTAGTCGGTGGTGGTGTTGCCTTCGTGGACCTCACCGATCTTGTGAGAGACACCCGTGTAATACAGGATACGCTCGGTCGTCGTGGTCTTACCGGCATCGATATGCGCGGTAATACCGATGTTGCGAATCTTCGAGAGAGCCGACTTGGCTTCCTGAACGCTTTCGGACACGGAGAACCTCCAAAATACAATGAAAGGTGTTTCAGCCTGAACCGAAACACCTCCGCTGCGGTCCTATTGAAAGGACCGAACCTGATTTATCCCAGTGGCGGCTGAATGACGCAGACCGCCATGGTTTTCAAGAGCAATCTTGTTACCAAACAAAGTCCGGCAAAGATTTCTCAGGCGGTCTGGGCAGCCTTGCGTTCCTGAACGCGCAGGATACGGCGCTTGATGACCTGGGCTTCCGTCGGAAGCTTGCGGTTCGGCGTACCCAGCAGGAACGAATCCAGCCCACCGTTGTGCTCGACCGTGCGGATACCGTTGGTGGACAGGCGCATGCGCACCGAAGCACCGAGAATATCGGAGATCAGCGTGGTCTCCTGCAGGTTCGGGAGAAAACGACGGCGGGACTTGTTATTGGCGTGGCTGACGTTGTTGCCCGTCAGCACGCCCTTGCCCGTGATCTGGCAACGGCGAGACATGGTGGTACTTTCCTCGATGCTGGATGACGCAGGACAGCGAGGTCCGGCGTGTTCCGTAAATCAGGCGCGGCTTATGACGTATGCTTGGGGGCTTCGTCAACCCCCGGGAGCGGTCCAGCGACGTTTTCACCGGCCTGTGCAGCCCACATTGCGGCATAATGGCCACCTGCGGACAGCAGTTCCGTGTGGCTTCCCTGCTCCACCACGCGCCCCGCGTCAAGCACCACGATACGATCGGCGTCCTGAACCGTGGAAAGACGATGCGCGACAATGACCGTCGTGCGCGCCTGTGAGAGCACTGCCAGTTCCTTCTGGATGGCGACTTCCGTGCGGGTATCGAGCGCGCTCGTGGCCTCGTCCAGCAGAAGGATGCGCGGGTCCTTGAGGATGACGCGCGCAATGGCCACACGCTGCTTCTCCCCGCCCGAAAGCTTGAGGCCACGCTCACCGACAACAGTGTCATACCCATCGGGAAGTTCACGGATGAAGGTATCGATCTGCGCACTCCGGGCCGCCTTCTCGATCTCCTCACGCGACGCGGACAGATCCCCATAGGCAATGTTTTCGCCAATGCTGGAATTGAAGAGCACCGTATCCTGCGGAACCGTCCCGATGATGTTCTGGATGTCAGTCGGCGCAATATCGCGCAGGTCATGACCGTCGATGCAGACCGAGCCTTCGGTCGGATCATAGGCTCGGGTCAGCAGACGTCCCAAGGTGGATTTGCCTGACCCGGTATGCCCGACAATGGCCAGAGACGTACCTGCGGGAATATTGATGGAAACATCGTGCAGGATCTGCCGCGCAGGGCTGTAGCCAAAGGAAACATGCCGGAACGCCACGGACGCCGCCCCCGCTTCCGACAGCTTTCCCGGCAGACGAACCGGCTGGACGGCATGGGTGATCTCGGAGCGCACGGCAAGCAGTTCGAGATAGTTCTCCAGATCAACGCGCGCATTGCGCCAGCCTGCACTGACGTAATTCAGGGCACCCACGGATGAATAGAGACCACTCAGATAGCTGCCGATCAGGACGAACTGCGCAACCGCCAGCCGGTGCGCCACGATATCATGAGCCGCCATGGCCAGCAGGGTCGTCGTTGTGACTGCGATCAGAATGCCGCGGCTGATCTGGGAGAGGCTGACATAACGCTGAAGGCTGATTTCAGCCCGCCGGAGATCCTTCCGAGCCGCGTCGTAACGGGCAATTTCATGCGGTTCGTTGGCGAAACTGCGGACCGTCTCGAAATTCAGAATGCTGTCGACCAGCTGGTGCTGGGCCTCGTTGCTCGCACGGTTACGGGCCCGTCTCGCCGTCATTCTCAGACGGGTAAAAACATAAGAGACAGAAGAATACAGCCCGAGCGCCAGCAGAAGCAGCCCGACGTAACGCCAGTCGAAGATCTTCAGAATGACGGTCAGCGTCATGAGGAGTTCGATGACATTAGGCAATACATTGAACAGCGCCAAGGACAGCAGCGTCCCGACCGCATCCGCCCCCCGGTCAAGCGTGCGCGTCAGGGAGCCGGTCTGCCGGTCCAGATGGAAACGCACGCTCAGATCATGCAGATGGCGCAGGCCAAGAACAGCCACACGACGCTGAAGATCCGTTTCGACAGGCTTGACCAGAAGCTCCCGCAGCGGGGTCGCCAGCCCCGAAATAATCCGGATGACCGCATACTGGGCAATCAGCCAGACCGGGACGGCCAGCAGGGTCTCGGGACGTGACAGACTGCTGACCATGCGGCTGAAGAGCCAGGGCGTGGCGACGGCCGTGCCGCTTTCCACCAGAAGAATGACGAGTGCAAAACCGATGCGTGTCGCGTCGGGCCAGAGTTTTTCGGGCCGGATCATGGGCCACAGCACCCGCAGGGAGAGCGCTTCAGATGTCGAATCGGTTTTCTTGAGCATCGGCAGACTATGGGAAGTGCAGGCGATGCTTTGCAAATGCCTGTCTGCATGCGACATATCGCTCTGTGTGTGACAAATCCTTCCCCCCTGCCCTCGAACCCTTTCTTCGGCATATTGCAGCCTGCAACAGCGCAGTCCTGCCAGGTGGCCGCCTTCCGTTTTTCTGCGGATCAGAACAGATCGGCTGGGTCAGCCCCACAACCGCACAGACGCTTCAATCACTGGGCCTTCAGAAGGACCAGGGTTTCGGCGTGAACACCGGCACGGAGCTTCTGCCGCTCTCCCAGACGCTATGTGACATGGGGCTCTACGCCTCCCATGAGGAAGCCTTCGATGTCCGTAATGACAGTGGCATCGTTCTGGGCCAGGTGGATCGCGGCGCCATACCGGTTCTGGGACTGGCTGCCGAAGGCGTGCATCTGAACGGACTGGTCGAACGTGAGGACGGACTTTTCCTTTGGATAGCCCGTCGCAGCATGAGCAAGCGTCTTGATCCGGGAAAACTGGACCATCTGGTCGCGGGCGGCATGAGCGCAGGTCTCGATCCACAGACAACAGTCATCAAGGAAGCGCAGGAAGAAGCCGGCATCCCGACGGAACTGGCAGCAACTGCCCGCGCCGTCAGCCGGATCGAATACGCACTTGAGCGCCCCGAAGGGCTGCGACGCGACGTGCTGCACTGCTATGACCTGCTCCTTCCGCAGGATTTCACGCCCATAGCGGAAGATGGCGAAGTGGAGAGCTTTCACCTTCTGCCCATTCAGGAAGTCGTCGCGCTGGTCCGGGACACCGATGCGTTCAAGTTCAACGTCAATCTTGTCCTGATCGACCTGTTTATTCGCCGCGGCCTGTTCGCCCCTGCTGAAGCCGCGATCCTCCGAAACGCCCTGACAGGTGGGGCTGCGTGAAGAAAACGCTGCTTCTGCTGACCCTGACAGCTCCGCTGCTCGGCGGATGCATCGTGCCCGTCAGCGTCACACCCAATCTGTGCCGCGAAATCCAGACCCGCGACGGTCTGCAGATCAGACTGATGTTTGGCCTGACACGCCCCGATGGCAGCATCATCGATGGCGATGACTGGCAGAATTTCGTGGACAGCGAAATCACGCCGCGCTTTCCCGCAGGTTTCACCGTGATCGACGCGCAGGGACAGTGGTATGATGCAGCAGGCCACCGGATCATCCGCGAAGCATCGCGAATCGTCTGGATCGTGGCTCTGTCTTCGGATCGCAACCTGCAGCCTTATCTGAAAGCCATTCGTCAGGCGTATCAGAAACGTTTCAGTCAGCAGGCCGTCGGACTGGCCATCCAGTCCGGCTGCTCTTCATTCGAAAACGTGCCCGTGGAATAGTTCCATGATGCGGAACAGTGTTACTCAGGTTCCTGCATCTTTCTTCATCCGGACTTCTCTCGTCGGAGCAGGTCTCTCTGCACAGGACGACAGTTCAGACATATTTTCATTCCGGAATTCTCATGACCGATTTTTCTCCGCCCCCTTCTCCCGACACCATCACGGTCGAGGCCTCTGCCTCGACCGGAACGATCCAGCGGCGTGCCCGGGGCTTTCTGGCGCTCTTCTTCGTGGCGATCGGCCTTTACACACTCAAGGGCTTCCTGCCCGCGCTGCTGTGGGGCTGCGTGTTCGCCATTTCGATCTGGCCCCTCTACCGCAGGGCCGAACTGCGCTTCGGACGCAGCGACTGGCTGCCGATGGTATTCACGCTGGCGGTAGCACTGATCTTCCTGGTGCCCGTCTCGCTGGTCGGTGTGAAGGTCGCGGATGAGGCGCGAAGTGCGCTGGAATGGATTGATGACGTGCGGAACAACGGCATCCCGATGCCGGAATGGGTCCCGCACCTGCCGTTCCTGTCCGCACAGGCCACCAACTGGTGGCAGAACCACATGACGAGCCCGCAGCGCCTGTCCCATCTGCTTCATTCGGTGGATGTGGGACATGGCATGCAGATGACCAAACAGGTCGGATCGCAGCTTGCACGCCGCGGCACGCTGTTCGCCTTCTCGCTCCTGACGCTGTTCTTCCTGCTCAAGGATGGAGACAGCGTGATCCGCAAATGCCTGCTCGGATCGCAGCGCCTGTTCGGCGAACAGGGTGAGAGCCTGGCCAAGCAGATGATCTCGTCCGTGCACGGCACGCTGGCGGGGCTTGTTCTGGTGGGTCTGGGCGAAGGGGCGATCATGGGCATCGTCTACATGGCAACAGGTGCGCCCCAGCCCCTGCTGTTTGCGATGGTGACGGCCGTGGCGGCAATGATCCCGTTCCTGGCCTGGCCGACGGTCGGACTGGTGGCCCTGCTTCTGCTGGCAAAAAGCAGCATGATCGGTGCGATCGTCGTCTCGGCCATCGGTTCGGTCGTGATCTTCATCGCAGACCACTTCATCCGCCCCGCCCTGATTGGCGGCAGCACGAAAATGCCGTTCCTGTGGGTTCTGCTGGGAATTCTGGGAGGCGCCGAGACCTGGGGTCTACTGGGCTTGTTCCTTGGGCCGGCCATCATGGCCGCGCTGCATCTGCTGTGGACACTCTGGACGGAAGTCAATCCGCGCAAGGGCGTCTATGCAGAAGACAAGAAATCTTAAGAAAGGGAAATTACCGCAGGACTGGTCGGGCAGGCGGGATTCGAACCCACGACCCCCAGTCCCCCAGACTGGTGCGCTACCAGGCTGCGCTACTGCCCGTCGTCCTGCGGTGGCGGTGGTTTAGCAGTGTCCCGCCGTCACCGCAATGGGGCATTGTGACTAGACGGGCAGAAGATTTCGCAAATTGCGAAGCTCTTCGAGAATTTCCCGCAGTTCCGAACGCAGCAGGCTGTTTTCAGCTTCGGTCTTTTCCAGCGTATTGAAAAGAAGTTCGTTTTCGTCACGTAGGGTCACGAGCAGAGCAGAATCGGGCGCTTCGGCTTCGGCTTCGGCTTCGGCTTCGGCTTCGGCTTCGGCTTCGGCTTCGGCTTCGGCTTCGGCTTCGGCTTCGGCTTCGGCTTCGGCTTCGGCTTCGGCTTCGGGGCTCTCATTTTCCGCCGTGCTGTCAACCGTTTCCGTCACGACGACCTCATGGGCGGCAGCAGGAATTTCCGGAAAAACAATGTCGTCAACGCTGGCTTCTGTCGGCGTCACCGGAGTATCTTCATTCTCGACAGGTTCGGCCACCGGCGTTGCGTCCACAACAGGCGCAGGACTTTCTTCAGTCGCCTCAACCGTAACATAAACCGCTTCCGCAGATGCTGCCGAAACCTCCTGCACCGTTTCAGGCATAGCCTCCGGAACAGCCTTCTGGGCGACCGCACGCGCCTTCTCGGCACGACGCTCTCTCAGAACCCGCAGAACCCCCTGCCCCTTGTAGCCCTGCACATAAAGCAGATCCGAAATCAGCCGTAGCGTCTCGATATGCTCGGGGCTGTAATAGCGGCGGCCACTTTCCCCACGGAAAGGCTTTACGCCCGGATAAATGGTTTCCCAGGACCGCAGACGGTGCTGGGGAATATGCAGCTCTTCAGCGACTTCACTGATGGTGCGGTACGCCTCGGGCGCCTTCCTGACCTTTTCCGGAGCGGAAGCAAGATCATCGTTTGGCGAAACCATGACGGCCTGGGATGTGGAATTATCTGTCATGGGTGGAAGCCTCAGCCGCTGCACCATTCTCGGAACCGTTCATGCGGTCCCTCAGCAGTTGGGAAGGTCTGAACACCAGCACGGCCCGCGGCAGGATGGGAACTTCCACACCCGTCTTGGGATTGCGGCCGATACGCTCGCCCTTCTGGCGGACAGAGAATGTTCCGAATCCGCTCAGTTTCACGGATTCGCCTGCTTCAAGGCGGTCTGAGATCACACCCAGCAGGCTTTCAAGAATCATGGAGGAGTCATGCCGGGAAAGACCGACACGACTATAAAGATGCTCGACAAGATTCGCGCGCGTGACTGTGCTCATGTCACTTGCGTATCATGACGTTCAGAACAGTCAAAGGAATCAATCATTAACCTGCCCGTTGTCAGGGCACAGGCTTACATCCGGATGAGGGCGGATCCCCAGGTCAGACCACCGCCCAGCGCTTCCATCAGCACCAGATCGCCCTTCCTGACCCGTCCATCCCGCACGGCTTCGTTCAGAGCAAGCGGAATCGACGCCGCAGAGGTATTGGCATGACGATCCACGGTCACGACTACCCGCTCCGCCGGAAGCGCCAGCTTCTTGGCCATCCCGTCAATAATGCGCAGATTCGCCTGATGGGGGACCATCCACTGGATATCCTGCCCGGTCAGACCGTTGGCCTCGAGGGCCTCATCGACAGCCTGCGAAAGCTTGACGACGGCATGACGGAAAACCTCACGCCCCTGCATCCGCAGATGCTGCGATGTGGACGGGCAGCCCGCCGCACCATCCACATACAGGATATCGCCGGTCCGGCCGTCCGAATGCAGATGCGTGGACAGAACGCCCTCGCCTTCCCCCGCACCGGTTTCCAGAAGAACCGCCCCCGCACCATCGCCAAACAGGACGCAGGTGGACCGGTCGGTCCAGTCCAGCAGACGCGAGAAAACTTCGCTGCCGATCACCAGGACCTTTTTGGCTTGTCCGGACTGCATCAGGGCCGTTGCCGTCGCGAGGGCATAGACAAAACCCGAGCAGGCCGCACTGATGTCAAAGCCAAACCCGGCAGTCATGCCAAGACGCGCCTGCACCTGCACAGCCACGGCCGGAAAGACCTGATCCGGCGTCGCCGTGGCGACCAGAACGGCATCGACCTGTGACGCATCCACGCCGGCATATTCCAGCGCCTGACGCGCAGCCTCGGCCGCCATGCTGGACGTCGTCTCGTCACCGGAGGCGATATGCCTCTGGGCGATGCCGGTCCGGGTTTTGATCCATTCGTCCGAAGTCTCGATACCGAATTTCCGGGCAAGATCGTCGTTGGTTACGACGTCACGCGGCAGATAGCCCCCGACACCCGTCAGGCGGACACGAATGGGATCGGACATGTTTTTCAGCTCACAGGTTCAGGGGCGGCCTTGGCAGCGGCAGAAGCGACAGGCTCGGGAGCCCCCATTCCCAGCTGCTCCAGGCGGGCGCGTATCTTGTCGTTCAGGTGGTGCGTGACGGCATCCATGGCAACATCAATGGCTGCGGCAAAGCTCTCGCCGTCCGCACCGCCGTGCGACTTCACAACAATACCGTTCAGGCCGACAAACAGGGCGCCGTTATAGCGACGCGGATCGATCCATTCCCGCATCCGCTCCAGACCCGGCTTGACCAGTAGATACCCCAGACGGGTCAGAAGATTGGTCTCGAAGACGCGCCGCAGGAGACTGAAAGCGAGCTTGAGCGCGCCCTCACCGGTCTTCAGGGCGATATTGCCGGTAAAGCCATCCGTCACGACCACATCGGTCGTCCCGGCCGTGATGTCATGCCCTTCGACAAAGCCATGGAACTGGGGCGCCAGAGGGCTGGCCCGGAGGCGCTCGGAAGCCTGTCGCAGACGGTCATCCCCCTTCAGCTCTTCTGAGCCGACATTAAGAAGACCGATCGTAGGAGACGGAAGACCGAGCGCAGCCTGGGCGAAAGCCTCTCCCATGACCGCAAACTCAACCAGGTTGCGGGCATCGCAGGCGATGTTCGCCCCGAGATCCAGCATCACGATATCACCGCGCGCGGAAGGCTCGACAGCGATCATGGCCGGACGGGAAATGCCTGGCAGGGCTTTGACGATGATCTTGGCCAGCGCAAGCATGGCGCCGCTATTACCAGCCGACACGACACCACAGGCTTCCCCGGCGGCGACGGCTTCCATGGCCATGCGCATGGATGAGCCCCGCACGCGGAGCGCCGCAGTCGGTTTCATATCCATGGAGATACTTGCCGCAGCATGGCGGATATCACACAGACGGGCAGCTTTGGGATATTTTGCCAGAGCCGGCCTGAGAAGGGCCTCGTCTCCAATCAGGAGAATACGGGCCTTCGGGTGCCGGTCGGCGGCCAGATCGAGTCCGGCGAGGACGATATCCGGGGCCCTGTCACCACCCATTGCATCGACGGCGAGGGCGTAAGGCCCGGAGGCCGCGATGTCACGTTCGGGCGTGACAGGCGCTTTGGTCATTGAGACAGTTTCCCGGACAGCATCACAGATGCGGACCGCACCCCGAGGAGTACGTATCCGCAGATAGGGATCAGGCGCGGACGGCGGTCTTCAGGCCCTTGCCGCTGTTGCCAGCAGCGACCACTTCACGGCCATCATAATGGCCACAGTGGCTGCAAACGTGATGCGGACGCTTCATCTCGCCGCAGTTCGAGCACTCTGCATGAGCCTCGACACCCAGGGCTTGGTGGCTGCGACGCATGCCACGACGGGACGGCGTAGTCTTTCTTTTAGGGACGGCCATGGCTTTTATGCCTCTTTCTGCTTCAGTGTCGGCACCCCTGCTCCGCTCCCCGCGGCATCCGGTGCCCTGTTGTTCGTCGTCTCGTAATTACGTCGAGTTCAGGCGGGCGGCTCTAGCAGAGCCCGGGGCAACCCGCAAGTCAGACGTGGGATTTTATTCTTTCCTGTCCCCGTTTTTCAGCACGGAAAGCGCCGAAAACGGATTGGGACGGCGCGGACCATCCGGCCCCTCGCCAGACAGATGTGCCCCTTCTTCCCCTTCTGCAGGCGCCACGTCAACTGCATTTTCCAGACCGGCGCCGGGTTTGCGCGGATACGGGTCCAGCATCAGGGCCAGTTGCTCGGCCGCCGCCTCACCGATATCGACGGCCTTGCCATCATGCGGAACCTCGTCCGGTCCATCCAGATCGATGGAATCGATGTCGAATTCGTCTTCCGGCATGTCGGCTGCAGGGATGAACTTCAGGAAGAAGGTCTCGGCCAGCACGTCCTCGAAAGGCTCGGAGGTAATGACGCAGATCTGCGTAACCTTCGCCGAAAGATGCCCTTCCGCCAGAACGCTCCGGTTCTCCGAAGGTGTCAGGCGAAAGCGGCAGACCAGGGTTTCGATCTCGGGGATTCCGAGCCGGGCGGCGAGAGCCTTGCGCTCGGCGGCCGAGGCCTCGATCGTCTCGTCCAGTCCCGATCCCAGCCGATTGAAGGGGATGCGTCGGGAAAATTCGGGTGAATGGGACATTCAGGCACTCCAGCCCCCGGAATATGGGGGAAATCGTTGACATGCAGGCGCCGTTCGGGCACGCGCTCATTTGAGCGGTTCTCTTGCACAGGATAGTTTCCGGATCCATGAATAACGCATCTTCCCCGACGCCCCAAAGCAGAACACGCCTCCTTCGCCGTTTCGCACAGGCCGGAGTGGCATGTGTCCCGCTGCTGCTCGGCGGATGCTCGTTCTTTTCCCCGATTCCCGAGCCGCGCGGCTCCCTGATCGAAAAGACCGACTACGCGCAGCTCGTTCCCGGAACGAGCACACGCACGGATGTTCTGGATCTGCTGGGCTCGCCGACCGCCCACGCGACCTTCGACGACAACACATGGATCTACGTGTCCATGATCACGTCCCCGACGCCGCTGACCTTCCCGAGCGTGAAGAAGCAGCAGGTCGTGGTCCTGAACTTCGATAACGGCGGCGTCCTGCGCAAGATGGACACGCTGAACAAGAAGAACGCGATGTATGTGGGCATGGTGGGGGCAAAGACACCGACCCCAGGCACCAGCTCATCTATCCTGCAGGAGCTGCTGGGCAATGTCGGCCGCTACAACCCGATGAGCGGCATGAGCAGCCAGTTCGGTGGCAGCACCGGCCCGATGGGCGGTCAGGGCACCGGCAATGGCGGCGCTGGCAATACGCTGCCCTGAGCCTGACTATTTCGGGAGGCTGAGCACCACGCCCAGACCTCCCAGCGGGCTCTCCACCAGACGGATCGATCCGCCATGGGCATGAATGATGTCCCGCACGATCGTCAGCCCCAGCCCGCTATTCCCATCCTGACTGGCCGTCGTGCCATTAAGTTCCGAAATTGCTGCCCGGCGACTGGCCGACAGACCCGGACCGTTGTCCTCAACCGTGATTTCAACGTTCCGCTCTCCCTCACGCAGGGAAAAGCGCATCGCCCCCCCGTGACGGCGGGCATTTTCCGCAAGATTTGTCAGCACACGCCGCAGGGCATCGGGGCGCACCGTAGCTTCCACGCCCTCACGTCCTTCCACGCCCAGAACCTGCCCCCCGGCCCTCACCGTGGCTGCTGCGACATCATCCAGCATGCCTCTCAACTCGGTCAGAACGGGCTCTTCCGCGCCTTCCCCCCGGGCAAATGACAGATAGCTGCCGATCAGACGCTCCATATCCTCAATATCCGCAACCATATCCGCAAGATCCGGCTTCAGGGTCTCGGCGCGGATCGGACCAAAGGTCGGGATCATGGCGACGGTCAGACGCAGCCGGGTCAGAGGCGTGCGCAGATCGTGCGACACCCCGGCGAGAACCGCCGTCCTCTGCGCCACGAAACGATTGACGCGCGCCTGCATGCGGTTGAAGGCAATGGCAGCCTGACGGACTTCCCGCGCGCCCTGCGGACGGATCGGTCCCTGGTCCCGCCCCATACCAAACAGTTCAGCCGCATGACCCAGCCTGCGAATGGCCCGCACCTGATTGCGCATGAACAGACCGGCGATCAGAAACAGTACGATCGAACTGCTGACAGCCCAGACGACGAACAGCCAGATCGGCCCGATATTCAGACGCTTCACCGGCACCATGACGACCATCACACCCTGCGGAAGCTGGATGGATGCCCGGACGGTCTGCGGAGACTCCGACCAGTCCACATCATAGGGGCGGCTAAGATTCTGCCGGATGGAACGCGCGAAATCGTCATCCATCGGGCCGAGAACATGATTGGTGCCATACCGGGAAAGCGTTTCGCCGGGCTGGAATGAAAATCCGAGCTGGGTCCGGGACGACGCGTCCTGAAGAACGAGCGTCCGCTCGACCTCTGAAGAGGTGTGCTCGATCATGGCAATGACGAGCGAGACCTCACCCGTGACACCGTCCGACAGGCGCCGGGAGACCACATTCAGGTAGGTGCCATAAAACAGGCCCAGCGCAATGGCCTGCGTGACCAGCAGCGGAATGAGGACGATCAGCATGGATCGCCCCATCAGGGAACGCGGCAGGATACGCCTCAGCGGGCGGTCCAGCTTCTGCCAGGCATCGTCCCGCTCCCCCACAGACTCAGCGTCCCGGCTTGAGAACATAGCCCTTTCCCCGGACGGTATGAAGGAAACGCGGCTCCTTGGGATCGGCCTCGATCCGGCGACGCAGGCGCGTAACCTGCACATCAACGGCCCGCTCGCCGATTTCATCCATTTCAAGAGCACGGGCGATGGCTTCACGGGAGAGCACCGTCCCGGGCTGACGGGTCAGCACCCCAAGAAGAGCGGACTCACCACCCGTCAGATGGACCGCTCCTTGCGGCCCGCTGAGCAGGCCACGTTTGACGTCAAATTCCAGCTCCCCCAGACGCAGGACATCCGGCACCTCATCCACAGCTGGCAAAGACGGCACCATCCTGCGCAGATGCGCCCGCAGACGGAGCAGAAGCTCCCGCGGCTCGAAAGGCTTGCCCAGATAGTCATCCGCGCCCGCTTCCAGCCCACCAATCCGGTCCGCCGGCTCACCACGCGCCGTCAAAAGCAGGATCGGCAGCGACAGACCGTCCCTGCGCAGACTGTTCGTCAGGGACAGGCCATCCTCACCCGGCATCGTCACATCGAGGACAAGAGCATCCGGCTGAATGCGCTGCAGGACGTCCCGTGCCGTCTGCGCATCAAGCGCCGTACTGACACGATAGCCGTTTTCCGACAGATAACGCTGAAGCAGCCGCAGCAGACGCGGATCGTCATCGACCACCAGGATATGTTCATCGCTCATCGTGCGCGACTTTCCGACGGAGCCTGAAGGGGCGCCAGAACCCGCCGGAATCCCTCGACAGCCGTCATGCCGGCTTCGCGATATGCCCGGGTCATGACTTCGCGGATCATGAGAAAGAGTTCGCGCTCCAGCGCCTCTCCACTCGCCGTCAGCCGCAGCGGCCGCCTGCGGCGGTCATGACGGTCTTCTTCCTGAATAAGCAGTTTGCGCTCCCGCAGATCTCCCAGAGCACGCCCCAGAGACTGCTTGGTAATGCCCAAACTGTTCAGCAGAACACCAGGCGTGATCCCCGGATGGGCGGCGGTCAGAAACAGGATGCGATGATGCGCAGGCCCCAGCCCCTTTTCACGCAAAAGCGCCTCGCAATCGGCATTCAGGGTCCGCCAGGCCAGCATCATGGCTTCGTAGGACTGACGGATACGGTCTTCGCGCAGATAAAGATGCGCCGTGGCAGAGGACGGAACGTCCATGAGACGGGAACTCACCGGAGAATTTCTTCCACATATCCGAATCGCTCGAAATCGGTAATGCGCTGCGGATAGAGAATGCCGTTCAGATGATCGTTCTCATGTTGCAGGACATTGGCATGAAAACCGGTCGCCTCGCCTTCGAGCACCGCACCATTCTCATCCAGGCCTGAATACCGGACCTTCGCATGGCGCGGCACATCGGCCCGCAGACCCGGAATCGACAGGCAGCCTTCGCTGCAGATCATCATCTCATCACCGACAGGCGTGATTTCGGGGTTGATGAGAACGCGGGGCAGCAATGCCTCTTCGGGATTCGCCACGCGGTTCGTGGGAACGTGATAGACGAAAATCCGCAGGGGCTGATGAACCTGCGGCGCAGCCAGTCCGGCCCCCCGGGCATCGGCCATCGTTTCCAGCATATCTGCGATGAGCGACTGGATTTCCGGGGCTTTCGGGTCGGAAACGGCCTGTGCTACCTGATGCAGGACGGGGTTGCCCATGCGGGCAATCTTGAGCAGGGCCATGAAAACGTCTGTCCTTCAAACGGGAGTGGCATCCGGGTGTCCCAGAGTGCGCGTTGGGAATAATCCATTCAAGCGTTCCTGAATGAATTGCGTTCCCCGCGAAAGATGTGTTAAGGGCACCATCCTTAGTTGGAATGCCATATCACGGGTGGCGCTGAAGAGCGGGCCCATAAGGAGTTGACGGCACCGTGCAGGTTCTCGTTCGTGACAACAATGTTGACCAGGCGCTTAAGGCGCTCAAGAAGAAGATGCAGCGCGAAGGCGTGTTTCGTGAGATGAAGCTGCGTCGCCACTTCGAAAAGCCCTCCGAGAAGCGCGCCCGCGAAGCAGCCGAAGCTGTTCGTCGCGCCCGCAAGATGGAGCGTAAGCGTCTGGAGCGTGAAGGCTTCTGAGCCTTCCCGTCCTCCGAACGGAAAAAGAGCCGCGTCCTTCGGGACAGCGGCTTTTTTTGTGCCTGAAATCCGGCCCTCTCCCCTGTCCGTTCCTTTGAACGGACAGGGGCGTGACGTGATTTATGGCGCGTCCATCAGCTTGTGGCTGAGATAGATCGCTTCCAGAGCCCGCTCATGCGCGATCTCAGCAGCATTGACCGTACCCGCATGGCCACCTTCCACATCTTCATAATACAGGAAAGGCAGCTTCAGGCTTTCCAGCCGGGCCGCAAACCGGCGCGCATGGATCGGACCAACCCGGTCATCCCGCGTTGACGTGAAGATGAACGGCTCAGCATAGGACACACCGACCTTCAGGTTCTGCAGGGGCGACATCTTTTCCCAGAAGGCACGCGGCCCCGGCTCGGAGACGCTGCCATATTCCGCAGCCCAGGACGCACCAGCCGCCATCTGCTCGTAATTCATCATGTCCAGCAGCGGGACACCAATGATCGCCGCATTCCACAGGTCGGGATGCTGGGTGAACTCCACCCCCGCCAGAAGACCACCATTGGACCGCCCCCGCAGACCCAGATGCTTCGGCGACGTGATATGCTTGGCGATCAGATCGCGGGCCACCGCCGCAAAGTCGTCATAGGCTTTCTGCCGTCCTTCCCGCCGTGCAACATCATGCCAGGCCGGGCCGAATTCTCCGCCACCACGGATATTGGCCATGACGTAAACGCCACCACGGTCAAACCACGTGATCCCCAGATCCGGATGATAGACGGGCAGATATGAAAGCCCGAACCCGCCATAAGCCGTCATCAGGGTCGGACGGGCGCCATCCTTCTGCCAGTCCTTGGCATGAACGATGAAATAGGGAATGGCCGTGCCATCCGTGCTGGTCGCCGACATCTGCTCCACGACCAGACCGGACGTATCGAACAGATCCGGCTGACGATACAGCGGCTGCGCGGTCTGTGACGTCGTATTCAGACTCCACAGCTGCGGCGGCTGAATGAACCCTTCCAGCTGAAGATAGGCCTGAGCAAGCTTCGGATCTGACGAGACGATTTCCGCCGCCATATTCTTGGGCAGCGCAATGGAACGCGCGGTCCATGCCCCGCTCGCCTCATGGCGGAAAAGCTTCAGGACAGGCTGGACGTTGTCATACACCACAACCATCAGACCATCCCTGGTCACCGCCACAGCGTCACCCATACCATCCCCGATGGTCTGACGGGACGTCGGCGACAGGATCAGCCGGGGTTCAGACGGCTTTGCCGGATCCAGGGCAACAATGCTGTCCGCCCGGAATGTCCGTCCGGGCAAGACCCAGTCCTGAAGCAGATGCAGGACCAGCTGACCATCCAGATAGGAGAGGCTGTCGTATTTCTCCAGAAGGGGCAGCCGGCTCAGCTGATGCGTGACAGGATTGAAAAGGCTGACTTCCGTGTGAAAGAAATCCCGGTGACGGCTGATAAGGAAAAGCTGCCGCCCCTTCTCATCACGCAGCCTCTCCGGCGAGACATCCATGTCCGTGGTCTGCCCACGATAGACTTCGACCGCCTGAGCCAGTGACTGCCCCCGCCGCAGCAACCGGACCGAATAGGGATAACCTGACTTGGTCAGCCCCGCATCGCCCGTTCCCCAGTCCCGCGAAACCAGAAGCGTATCGGCATCCACCCAGGTGACAGTCTGTTTTCCGGACGGCAGAGCGAAACCGTCTTCTACGAAACTGTCCGTCTGCGTGTCGTATTCCCGGACCACATGCGCATCTTCCCCTGCCTTGGACAGGGACATCAGACAGAAGCGATCCTGCGGCGCAAGACACTCAAGACCCTCCATGACCCAGTTGGCATGTTCGGTGCGGGCCAGAGCATCAAGATCGAAGCGCGTTTTCCATTCCGGATGACCGGAATTGAAGGACGCGACCGAAGCGCTACGCCAGATCCCGCGGACATGAACATCGTCCTGCCAGAAGTTCCAGATTTCCCCGCCCTGCTGCGTGGGAACAGCAAGACGGACCGGAGACTGCTGGGCCGTCAGGATTTTCTGATACAGGGGTTTGTAGCGGGGATCAGATGTAAGGACCGCCTCTGTATGAGCATTTTGTGCCCTCACCCAGTCCAGAGCCTTCGCGCCATCCGTCTGACTCAGTTCAGCAGGAGACGGGAGAGAGGGCGAACCTGCATAGGCTGCCAGAGGCAGGATGGAGAGAGACAGGCACAGTGCTCTCGCAAGAACAGGAAACATGGAAAGCCTTTACGATACCGACAATATCGACATCGTAAAGACATCCGGCCGATCAGGCCACAGCCGCTGCGCTAACCGCTTCCTCGACTTCCTGAAAGCTCGGCATCAGATCTGAAGGGATGCTTTTGCGCCCGATCTCAACGCTGACCTGCGGCGCATTGCCCTGAAGATGTGCAACGATGACGGAGCGAACAAGGTCGAGATAGGACGACTCTTCCTCAACCACGCCCCCCAGCCGGCTCGCGATCGGAGCCACAATTCCATAGGCCAGAAGAATACCCAAAAATGTGCCCACCAGCGCGCCGGCAATCATTTCGCCGAGCACGATCGGCGGCTTGCTGATGGACGCCATGGTCTTGATGACGCCCAGAACCGCCGCCACAATGCCCAGCGCAGGCAGCGCATCGGAGACGGACTGAAGCGCATGGGGAAGATGCATTTCCTCGCGCATGTTCTTCTTGAGCTCGTTCCCCATCACTTCATCCATCTGGTACGGATCGGTGGCATTCATGCCCGCCATGCGCAGATAGTCGCAGATGAACGAACAGACATGGGGATTATCCCGGATTTTCGGAAAGGCACCGAAAACCGTACTGCCCTGCGGATCCTCGATATGGGATTCCAGCGCCATGAACCCCTTGGAGGATGCCAGTTTCGCGATATGGAACAGCAGGCTCAGAAGGTCGACGTAATCCGCCCGGCCGTACTGGGAGCCTTTCATGGCCTTCTTGATCCCGGCGGGAAGATGTTTGACGGCGCCGAGGGAGTTGGCCATCAGGAAGGTTCCGACCGCGGCTCCCAGAATGGTCAGAAGCTCGAACGGCATTGACGAGACGAGCGGGCCGATAGCACCGCCGGACGCGACGAACGATCCGAAAACACAGCCCAGAACAACGACCAGACCGATAATGATGAACATCCGAAAATTTCCTGACTGACTTGAATTTATTGAGAAATATCGGGCGACAGCACCAGGACGATGCGACGGTTCCGGGGATTGAGAGGCTGGGTGGGGTCAAAAAGATTGCGGTCGGCATATCCGCTGACGGATTTCAGCCGTCGGTCCGGAAAGCCGCTCTGGACAACGAGATCCCGCACAGCGACCGCACGAGCGCTCGACAGGCTCCAGTTGCTCAGCTGCCCCGGGCGATAGGGAGCGGCATCGGTGTATCCGGCGATGGACAGCTTGCCGTGGAGCTTCTCAAGATAAGGTACAATCGCCTTGATCAGCTGGACGGCATGAGGATTGGGCGAAGACAGCCCCATGGCAAACATCGGCTGGTGATCGGAATCCGCAATCTGGACATGCAGCCCGTCATCACCAACCGTGACCGAGACTTGGGAACGGACATCCGCCAGTTCGGGCGTATTGCTGATGAGCGCCTGGATCTTCTGGGCCGCCTCAGCCCTGGCCTCCTGCTCGGCTTTCTGGGCAGAAGGCGTAACGGGGGGCTCGCCGGGCTGGATCTGGCTGTCATGCAGAACGACGATCTGCGCCGTATGCACGCCCGGCGCGGTCTGGTCCTTCCCCTGCTGGGAGCCTGCTGCACCCTGGGGCGCCTTGCCGTACTGGTCTTTTCCCGGCTTCAGGGCAACCGGCTTCGTCTCCAGAGACACCGGCTCCGGTGCCGCGGGCAGGACATTCTCCACCGGCGGCGGCATATCCTTCCAGACCGCCATCGGATTGAAGAAATTGGCGATACCCTTGCGCTGCTCTTCCGTCGTGGCATTGATGAGCCACATGACAAGGAAAAACGCCATCATGGCCGTTACGAAATCGGCATAGGCAATCTTCCACGCCCCGCCATGATGACCGCCTTCGACCACATCAAAACGCTTGATGATGATCTTTCGAGCTTCTTTGCCGTTCTGGTTGGACATCCCGCCTCCTGAGTGTTCCCAGTATGGCGGGCAAGGTCTTAAGGAGAGGTTTAAGAACGCTTGGGAAGCTGCACACCGGTTGTGAAACCTGGCGGGCTTACGGTGTAGCAGCGGATGGGTTGAGCGCGGACTTCCCGGCACAGGGTTGCGGATTTTTCGGGAACCGCGCCGTGCCGCTGCTCCTCGACCATGACGGCTTTTGCGCTTTCCGCTGCGGGAAGGCGGAAAAGGTGCCAGCGCGGATCCGTCCCGATTACGGGCAGAATATCCTGCGTGAACGCCAGTCTTGAGGCGAGAGCGTAATCCTCGGCGGCGAGCGCTGTTGCGCCTTCAGCCTTGGCCTTCAGGGCGAGCTGTCGGGAAAATGTTTCCCAGCCGCCGGTCAGGCGCAGCACCGGATCCCGATGCGGGACAAGGTGCAGCGGCGAAAAAACGGCCTGAATGCAGACAATGAGCGTCAGGGCCAGCCCGCTGATGACGGGCCAGCGGATGCGCCAGCCTGTTTCAAGAGCGGCAAGTGCAAAGACCGGATAGATCACGGCCGGCCAGTTGGGCTGGACCCGGTCCCCGAAGGCATGCGTGACGAACACGGCCATCGGCACAAGAGCCAGCCAGATCAGAAGGCGGTTGCGCTTGAGACACGCCCAGAGCCCGACCACGAACAGAACGAAAATGAGCGGCGTGGCGAGACCGATCTGCCCTCCGATCAGTTCGCCCATGAACTGGACGGCACGGGCCGGATGCCAGTCTCCTGCCCTGCCTCCCTGTCTGAGGAAGCTGGCCCAGTGGTGATACGCATTCCACAGGATGACGGGCGACATCGCCACGAACAGAGCCGGAATGGCCAGCCAGGGACCAGGCTGACGACGCAGGCGTCCCGTCGTGAGGACAGCGCCACCCAGCCCGGCACCGATCAGGACGGCAGTGTATTTTGAATCGAAAGCCAGCCCCAGAAGAACAGCCGAACCGATCCACCACGGAAGAGCGGCGCGCGGTTTCTGCTCCGGATCGACAGCGCGGCTGAGCGTGTGGAGAAACAGCGTGATGAAGAACAGCAGCGGGGTGTCTGGCGTCATGGTGGCAGCGCCCAGACCCAGCATGAGCGTGGCATTGAGCAGCAGCGCTGCCTTAAGGCCGCAGGCCGGCCATGGGCAGGACGGCAGCAGGCGACGGGCAGCGTGATAAAGCGCCCAGCTCCCGGGCAGAACGGAGAGCGGCCCCAGCAGACGGACACCAAGCGGTGTCTCCCCGGCGATCCATGTCCCGACACGGATCCAGAGGGCAACCATGAAGGGATGATCCAGATAGCCCGGCTGAAGATTACGGGACCAGACCCAGTAATAGGCCTCGTCGGGCGTCAGCGGGACATTGGCCGCCAGACACAGCCGGATGATAGTCAGGACGGCAAGAAGCGCCCAGAACAGCCGGATTTGGCGAGGCGTATCACTCAAGGGGTCAGCGCCAGACGAGCGTGGAAGAGACCGCGTAGTTCCAGACAACGCCGACGACGGCTCCGGCAGCGGAGGAACGGTCCCAGTGGCCATGGCCGGCGCTGTCCAGCATCATGCGGGCAATACCGATATTGGCGATCGCACCCAGCGAGCAGACGGCAATGAAAATAACCAGCCCGCGCCAGAGCTTCACCCCTTTCAGACGACGGTCATGATAGGTGAAGCGGTTGTTGAGCATGAAGTTCGTCAGGATGGCGACGGCGGTGCCGGCCAGCTGGGCCCAGGAAAAACCCAGACCGCAGGCGCCTGCCAGATTCAGAACGGCCACATTCACGGCCACGCCAATCAGCCCGACCAGCGCAAAAGCCATGAAGCGCGTCGGCAGCCAGCCGCGGGTCAGCTTGTCGAGCAGCATGGTCGCGAACTGGATCAGGACAACGATATCGAGCTTGCTCTCGCCGGCCAGTCGCGGACGGAAAACGAAAGGCACCTCGACGATACGCACGGTCCGGGGTGCGGACATCACCAGATCGAGCAGGATCTTGAAGCCGGTTCCCGACAGTCGGGGCAGCAATGTGTCAAAGAGATCCCGGCGCATGGCGAAAAAGCCGCTCATCGGATCACTGAGCGGGTGCGGCATGATGGCCTGCGCGGCCCGGATGCCGGCATCCGAGAGCATGTGCCGCCAGTGTCCTGCCAGTCCGGCGCTGTCTCCGCCTTCGACATGTCGACTCGCCACGACGATATCCGCGCCGGACTGCAGTTCGGCCAGCATGGTGCGCAGGACGGATTCATCGTGCTGCAGATCGCCGTCCATGACCGCGACCCAGGGGGCACTTGATGAGAGAATTCCCTCGATTACGGCGGATGACAGGCCACGACGCCCGACCCGGCACAGCACCCGGACCCGCGGATCCAGACGTGCAATGCGGGACACCTCGGCCGCCGTGCCGTCCGGAGAACTGTCATCGACGAAGATGACTTCCCATTTCCGGCCTTCGAGCGCGCTGTCCAATGCGGCGACCATGGGCGCCACATTGGCGACCTCGTTGTAACACGGGACGATGACGCTCAGTTCGGCCGGAAGAGGCAGCAGCCGCGAGGCGGTCATGGAGTCAGCCGTCAGATCGGCACGCCGGCGAGATCACGGCTTGTATGGATGGTCTGGAGGGTCTGGACGCGGACGACATGCGGGCTGTCGGTCAGCAGGCGCGTCAGGGCGTTCTGGTGGGCGGCGTCGCGGGCGACAAGGCGCACGAGGAAATCGCCGCCGCCACGGATCATGTGGCATTCCCGCGTTTCGGGCCAGGCGCCGACCTGCGCCTCAAAGGCTTCCAGCACGCTGCCTTTCTGGCTCTCGAGGCCGATCAGGGCATAGAAATTCAGGGACCAGCCCAGCAGGGCCGCATCCACTTCTGCGTGATAGCCCTTGATGATCCCCAGTTCTTCGAGCCGCCGGACACGTCGCAGGCAGGGCGGCGCGGAAATGCCGGTCCGACGGGCGAGTTCCACGTTGGTCATGCGTCCATCGGCCTGGAGTTCGGCAATGATCTGCCGGTCGATGGCGTCCAGTTCAATCGGTGCGGGGTACGGCGGTACGTTCATTTCACTCTGACGTATATGGCAGGCGACATGATCCGCAAAGATGGCAGATGCATCGGAAGTCTTTATATGGGGGACCAGATACCCATTGAGGACCCATCATGCCTGAAATCCATCATACGGATCTGCTGGTCGTTGGCGCCGGCCCTGCTGGCTACACCGCTGCGATCTATGCGGCCCGCGCGAGCCTCAAGCCGATTCTCGTCACCGGGATGCAGCCCGGCGGCCAGCTCACCATCACGACGGATGTTGAAAACTATCCCGGCTTTGCGACTCCTGTGCAGGGTCCCTGGCTGATGGAGCAGATGCGCGCGCAGGCCGAGCACGTCGGGACGCGGCTGATCTATGACCTGATCGTACAGGCCGATCTGAAGAACGGTCCGGGACCAGACGGATATTTCCGGCTGGTCGGAGACTCGGGAGACGAGTTCCGGGTCCGCACGGTTGTGATCGCCACGGGGGCCCAGGCCAAATGGCTCGGTCTCGAATCGGAAAAGCGTCTTCAGCGCGGCGGTGTTTCGGCCTGTGCGACCTGTGACGGCTTTTTCTATCGCGGCAAGACGGTCGCTGTGATCGGCGGCGGCAATACGGCGGTCGAGGAAGCGCTGTACCTGACGCATCACGCGGACAAGGTGCATCTGATCCATCGCCGCGACAGCCTGCGGGCCGAGCGCATCCTGCAGGAGCGCCTGTTCTCCAATCCGAAGGTCGAAGTTCACTGGAACCAGGCTGTCGAGGAAATCCTGGGGACGGGTGAGCCGGAAGTCGTCTGCGGCGTGGCCCTGAAGGACACGCAGACGGGCGCCCTCTCCAGGCTGGACGTGGACGGAGTGTTCGTGGCCATTGGTCATACGCCCAATGCCGGTCCGTTCCGGCATGAAGTGGCCTGTGATAGCGACGGGTATATCCTGACGGAAAGCGACGGCACGGGAACGTCCGTCAAAGGCGTGTTCGCAGCCGGTGACATCCAGGACCGGATTTTCCGGCAGGCCGTGACGGCAGCCGGAACGGGCTGCATGGCGGCGCTGGAGGCGGAACGATATCTTTCTGGCATACCTGCCATGACAAAAACTTGACCCTCGCCTGCGGTTCAGACAGTTTCGTCCATTCAACGACATATCTTGACGGATAACGCCGGGACGTATGGGCAAGAAGGACGAAGACCGTCGCATCGGCGAACGGGGAGAAAACCAGATGGACTGGGACAAGCTGCGGATTTTTCACGCCGTGGCGGAAGCCGGGTCCTTCACCCATGCCGGTGACCGGCTGGGGCTGAGTCAGTCGGCAGTATCGCGCCAGATTTCCGCGCTTGAAGATGTCCTGCGCGTGCCGCTGTTCCATCGGCATGCGCGTGGACTGATCCTGACGGAACAGGGCGATGTCCTGAACCGTACGGTGCGGGAAGTCTTCTCGAAACTGGCCCTCACCCAGGCGTTTCTGAGCGAAAGCAAGGAACGGGCGGCTGGCAAGATCAAGATCACCACGACGACCGGCTTTGGTCTGTCCTGGCTTTCTCCGCGTCTGAACCGGTTTCTGGAATTGCATCCCGATATCGAAGTCACGCTTCTGCTCGAGGATGCGGATCTGGATCTGGGAATGCGGGAGGCCGATGTTGCGATCAGGCTCCATCCGCCGACACAGCCGGATCTGGTCCAGCGTCATCTCGCGAACTTTCCCATGCCGATCTATGCCAGCGCCGAGTATCTTGAGCGCAACGGCACGCCGCATTCTCTGGAAGACCTCGCCAATCACCAGATCATAAGCTTTGCGGGCTGGCATCTGCCGCTCCCCAACGTGAACTGGCTGCTGGATCTGCTGCGGCAGGAAGGCGTTGCGCGTCAGGGAAGCCGACGGCTGGCAATCAACAATATTTCTGCCGTTGCAAATGCCATTGCGGCCGGAACCGGGATCGGCTCCCTGCCCCTTTATGCCGCAACCGGTTATCCCGGCCTTGTCAGGATCCTGCCGAACCAGCAGGTCCCACTGGTGGAAGCCTATTTCGTCTATCCGGAAGAACTGCGGACGTCCAAGCGGATCGCGGTGTTCCGGGATTTCCTTCTTGCAGAAATCAGCAACCTCAAGGGATACGACTAGGACGAAACCGAGACTGATCCGTCCCCCTATCCCCTGCGTCCATGCATCTCGGGACAGGCGTGAAGCCGGTTGCTGGAGCGGAAGACCGCTTCGCCGATCGGGGCAAACCCGCTTCCACGTCCGAGATGCCTAGCGCTGTTGGGCATCTGTTCCAGCACAATGACGCCGGAGGCCATTCGGTAACAGATTCGCGCCTGCGCTGAGCGGGATCTGGCCGTGTGATGCAGCGATGTCCTGGTTGGAGATTTCAATACTCCGTGAGCCAGAGCGGCTGACGGAGCCAGAAAAGATCTCCCCATCAGGCACAGGCTGACGGCCCAGGCAGACACAACCAGAAAATGCGAGACAGGTTTCATAACCCTACAATACCGCAGAACCGGCCTTTCGAACCAGCCCCGGCCTTTAGCATGGCGTTCCTTGAAAACGCCTGATGCAACATGGACACAGCCCGTTCAGTCACCGCTTTTCCGGGTAGACAGACGCTGATTGACGCGTTCCCTGAGTTCCTTGCCAACCTTGAAGAAGGGGACGCTTTTTTCCTCGACCGGCACGATATCGCCTGTCCGCGGGTTACGTCCCGTTCTGGCTGCCCGTTCGCGGGGAAGAAATGCTCCGAAGCCTCGCAATTCGACCCGGTCTCCCCGCGCAAGCGCTGCACCGATCTCGTCAAAGACCGCATGGACGATACGTTCTATATCGCGGGTAAGGAGATGCGGGTACGCGACCGCCAGTTCGGCGATGAGTTCGGATCGGGTCATGACAACTGTTCCACCTGACTCCGCCTTCTGAAACGGGCCATCAGAGTTGCAAAATCGCAACGGCTCCGTCAAGGCCTTCGCGATCGATCACACTTGAGAAAGTCCCTCCCAGCAGGCCCTTCAGAAGCGCCTTTTTGCCGGGCCATTGATACCAGTACCGTGAGTGCTCGGGGATCAGCGGCACCACGGGATAAGACGCATTACCGATCTTCAGCTGCTTCCGGAGCCAGAGCCGGGCTGCAGCTTCATCGCCGAGCTCGTCCACCAGCCCCAGGGCAATCGCCTGGCGGCCCGTATAAGCCCGGCCATCCGCCAGGGAACGGACCTTTTCCTCAGTCAGATGGCGCCCTTCGGCGACCATCGAAACAAACTGGCCGAAGAGGTCATTCACAAGACCCTGAAGCATCTGGCGGCCTTCGGGTGTCAAGGCACTGGTGGGATCGGTCTGATCTTTCATGGCGCCGGACGTGATGGCATCCACGCCAATTCCCAGACGCCCCAGACCCGCGGAAACATCGGGACGCTGGAAAAGCACGCCGATCGAACCTGTCAGCGTAGAGGGCAAAGCCACGATATGCTGCGCGGGCACGGACAGCATATAGGCGGCAGACGCCCCCATATCCCCCATTGAAACGGCGACGGGTTTTACGGCGGCAAAGCGCTTGACGGCCTCATGCAGCCGCTCTCCTCCCGTTACGCCGCCGCCGGGACTGTCCACCACGAGCAGGAGGCCGGTCACATCCGATGCATCCTGCGCCTGTTTCAGGGCGCGCACGGTCTGGGAGACGTCATTTTTGATGATGCCGCTAATGGCCAGCCGGACGATATGCGGCCGGTGAGTGGAATTCGCACTGACGGCGCCCCCATGACCGGCCATTGAAATGACCACGGCGCCGAAAAATGCGACAAGAGCCCCAACCCGCCACACCAGCAGTTGCCGGTGTTTTACCCGCCCCGCCAGAAAGGCATTCAGATCAGCGTTAATGGAACTGCTCCTGTCCCTGTCACCTCAAGATGACTGGTTGGCGATACCACTTCTCTCTGAAAGGACCTCACCAACCTGCCCTGACGATACCTCAGTCTTCCTTCTTGGTACGACGTCCGCGGGCACTCTCTTTCTTGCCTTCGCTGGTTGCGGCACTGATCTTGCGTCCAAGACCAATCTCACGCGCCAGAGCAGAGCGGCGCTGTGCATAATTAGGAGCAACCAGCGGGTAGTCCGAAGGAAGACCCCACCGTTCACGATACTGTTCCGGAGTCATATCATAAGCGCTCTGAAGATGGCGCTTGAGCATTTTCAGTTTTTTGCCGTCTTCGAGACAGATGATGTAGTCAGGAAAGACAGAGCGCTTGATGGGAACTGCCGGCTGCGGACGCTCGGACTGGGGCTCTTCCTCAGGAACTCCAGCCTTGGCAAGGGCATCGTATACCTGGCGAATCAGGGCAGGCAGTGCTTCTGCTTCAAGTGTTCCGCGGGATGCCTGGGCAGCAACGATCTTGGCAGTAAGTTCCAGGAGACCTGTACTCGAAGTGTTTTCGGACATGCTATTTCACCCCTCTGATCAAATGTTTTTCAGTTCCATAACGCCTGTAAAGGGTCAGGTAAATGCTGCATGGAAATATTTGGCACACGCCTTTACCGACTCAGGATTATCATCATATCAAAATAACCCGCAAACAAAAAAGCAAGCGCGTTTTCCGGAGTATTCAGTCTTGCAGCTCACAACTGGAATGATGACATGAACCTCGAAACTGTTGTGCTCTCAACGACAAGTGATTTTTCCGGCTGGCGTGCCTGGTCGCGAAAACTGCTTCACGAGAGAGTACCAGCCGAGTCAATACGGTGGATCGTAAAGAATCCGACAGACCTTTACAGCCCTTCTGCCACACGTGTTCTTCCCACAGCCCCTTCGACAACCAGTGTCCCCCGGTCTCTCGCGACTCTATTCCCCGCTGTTTTCATCTCCGAGGCACCTGAACGGTTCCGGTTACTTTATATTACACTTCAGACCCTGCGTGACGGCCTGTCTGTTCCGGACGAACTTGGAGGAGAGCTCACGAGACTCGCAACCGAGAGCCGAAAGCGCGTGCTTGACCTGCGTTGCCAGATGCCCGACGCACGCAATCCTGACTGGCAGGTAATCCGTACCTCCCATGCCTCCGCCCTGATCGACAGTCAGGCGGCCGCGCTTGCAGACCTGCGACCCACGCCCTGGGTCGTAACGGCCCCGGATCGGACACTCTGCTGGAATGGTCAGGAATACCGTTTCGGCCCGGGACTGGGAGATGATATTGCTGACCACGCCGAAGTTGTCGCAGCCGCACGCAGTATTGCAACGGCCGGTACCGACAATGAGTGGTGGGATGGAATTGCTCCGGTCCGCCTGCATCCTGACGCCGCCGATATTGCTTCCTCTTCTTCCCTGCCCAGCCTGCGCGGAAAAGCGATCGACTGCCGGATGTGCGATCTCTGTGGCCCCGCAACACGGACTGTTTCGGGAGAGGGCAATCCTGAGGCCAGAATCATCTTTGTCGGCGAACAGCCGGGAGATCAGGAGGACCTTCAGGGACGGCCATTCGTGGGGCCGGCGGGACAACTGTTCGATCGCGCCCTGAAGGAGGCAGGGGGAAACAGGGCACAGGCGTGGATCACCAATGCCGTCAAACATTTCAAGTTTATGCCGAGAGGAAACCGTCGTATCCACCAGAAACCGGACGCGACAGAAATAACGGCCTGTTCTCCGTGGCTGGCAACAGAGCGCAAGGTTCTGGCCCCGAAAGTGACCGTGATGCTGGGCGTTACAGGAGCCAGCGCTGTTCTTGGGCGTCAGGTGACAGTGTCGCGTGAACGTTCAAGACATATTCCACTCCCCGACGGAAGTATCGGGCTGGTAACCGTACACCCGTCTTATCTGCTGCGCCTCCCCGATGAGGAGTCGAAGACACGCGAATATACAAAATTTGTAACCGATCTCAGAATGGCAATTTCCGCTCTCGCCGGATAATGCTGTTAGGGCTAAGAAACTCTCGCAATGAGTGGCAGCACCATATCCTCGGGACAACCGACTCCGGATAATACGACCACACGGCCTGCACCTCTGCGGCCGCGCGCGCGTCCCTTTCTCTCGTGGCTGTACGCACCCAGCCCATCCTCTGTCACCTTTGCCCTGCGCAACACCATTGCGGCATGTCTTGCCGTCGGAATCGCGTTCTGGATGGAACTGGACGATCCGGCCTGGGCTGCCATGACCGTCTGGGCCGTCGCCCAGACCAGCCGGGGCGAAAGTCAGTCCAAGGCTAAATGGCGTATCGTCGGCACCATCAGTGGTGCTGTAGCGGCCATCGCCATCATGGCAGCCGCCCCACAGGCCCCATGGATGTTCTTCCCCATGATTGCCCTGTGGATCGGCCTATGCAGCGGCTTTGCAACATTCGTCAGCAACTTCCGGTCGTATGCCCTTGTTCTTGCAGGATATACCTGTTCGATCATCTGCATGGGCGCTGCATCCAATCCCGACAACGTCTTCATGATCGCGATGTCACGCGGCACTTACATCGTGCTTGGCGTGCTGTGTGAAGCCTTCATGGGGCTCATTTTTGCAACGAGTCAGGAAAGACATGCCCGGGCACAGCTTCGGCAGAAGCTTGAATCCGCCCTGGTCCTCGTCACCACGACATTATGCAGCCTTCTGGGCGAGGAGCGCGGCGCGCTGAATGCCGCACGGCGGCAGTTCGGGACAATCCTGACGATCAATGACCAGATCGAGTTCGCGGAAGTCGAAATGGGACCGCACGGCCATGAAGGCGATCACGCACGTGCAGCGCTCGCGGCAGTGTCTGCCCTTCTGTCGCGCGGTTTCGGCATGGCCATGCGCCTTCAGGTGCTCAACCACAATCATCCGGCGTTCACGAAAACCGCTGACGAGATCCTTGCCTTCCTCAAGCAGTTCCCGCAGCGCCTGCCGGACCAGAATGCCGTCCCTGCCCTGCTTGCGGATCTTCAGCACTTTCGCGACATCTGTCGCCTCTACGCCGCACCACATCGCGAAAGCGACATCCGCTCCGACCTTGAACCCATTCCCGGCCTCGAACCCTTTGACCAGACCGATGAAGGTCAGGAAATGCAGGAAGACAGGCTGGATGAACGTGTCCTGTTTGTCTCCCTGGGCGAGCTTCTGGGAGATCTGGAACAGGCCATCAAGGAGTACGAGGCCAGTACGCATCGCATCAAAGGCGATCATTTCCATTTCCAGCTTGAAACCCATCGCGACACCCGTGAAGCGGTGCATAACGGTCTGCGAGGTGCCTGCGCTGTTCTGATCACGGCTTATATCTACGAAGTAACGGCGTGGCCGAACGGTCTCGGTTTCATCGCCATTACGACTCTGGTCTGCGGCCTGTTCGCGACCAAGGAAAATCCCGTCCTTGGCACAACTGAATTCCTCAAGGGAGCCGTCGCAGCCTGTATCGTGGCATGGTTCCTGGTTTTCGTGCTCATGCCAAAAGTCACGACTTTCGAGACGCTGACGCTCTTTCTGGGGCCGGCAATGTTTCTGGGCGGCCTGGCGAAGGGCAATCCTGCGACAGCGGGTGGCTCAGCGGCTTACGGGCTTCTGCTTCCAGCGATGCTGGGGCTTGAGAACCATCACGTAATGAATGAAATCGCCTTTTACAATGGGAATATGGCGACCGTTCTGGCGGTGGCTGTCAGTGTCATCGTGTTCCGCAGCGTCCTGCCGTTCAGCAGCGATGCCGAGCGCTTCCGTCTGCGTCGGATCATGCTCGGAGAACTGCAGCATCTGGCCCATCCGGGCTTCACGCCCCGCATCAGCGTCTGGATCGGCCGCAATACGGATCGCTTTGCCCGGCTGACCCGTCATGCCGGTCCCACCCCGGCCCCGCTGATCGAAGCCTGTATCCTCGGGACGCTGGCAACGCTAACGCTCGGCCTGAACGTCATCCGATTGCGCACGCTGCTTGACCGTGAATACCTACCCGAAAGCGCGCGACGCCCGATCCTGCTGGTTCTGCATTATGTCGAGCAATCCACGAAGCGGCATGACAAGGCGGCCCGTATTGCGGAAGCCGCAGTCAGACGCCTGCGTATTCTCGATGCCCAGGAAACGGATCTGGTAACGCGCCTCGAACTGACCCGCGCCATCACCTATCTCGTCGTCATCGCCTACACGATGCGGACGAACGAAGACTTCCTCGATGCCAGCAAACCGTTCCGCGGCGAGAGAAACAGCCGCCTGCTCAATTCCGGTCAGGGCTGATTATTTTTAAATGATTTCAGATCGGATGGCGGAGAGGGTGGGATTCGAACCCACGGTACCCGCGAAGGCACAACGGTTTTCGAGACCGCCCCAATCGACCACTCTGGCACCTCTCCGTACGGCTCTGCTTTTGCGCTGAACCTGATCGACGGAGGGGCTTATGACGGGGTTTTTCGGACATTGCAAGAGGGCCAGAGGATGTTCCTGAGAGAAAGATTCTCTGGGAAGGGTTTTTTCGCCGTTTCTGATTGACTGGAAGCCTTCGTATCTGTATCGACCGCGGCTGTTCCGTGTTCCAATTCTTATTGGGCGACATGGAGCCAACGACAAAAAGCGACTGGGTCGCGCCAGATCGGGTCAACCCGGCAGAAGCGGCCACGAGATCGGAACAGAGAGAGTTTCCAGAATGTACGCAGTCATCCGCACCGGCGGTAAGCAGTATCGCGTTGCTCCCGAGAGCATCCTCAAGGTCGAGAAGCTCGAAGCTGAAGCCGGCAGCACCATCACCTTCACCGACGTCCTGATGGTTGGCGGCGAAGGCACCCTGACCGTTGGCGCACCGCTGGTCGCTGGCGCAACCGTGACGGCAACCGTGGTTGCTCAGGATCGTCTGCCAAAGGTGATCATCTTCAAGAAGCGTCGCCGTCAGAACAGCCGCCGCAAGAACGGCCACCGCCAGCCGGTGACCGTCCTGCGCATCAACGCGATCAACGCGGCCTGATTGGCCCGACACTTTAGGTAAGGACAAACAGCCATGGCACAAAAAAAGGCAGGCGGCTCAAGCCGTAACGGACGCGACAGTGCAGGTCGTCGTCTGGGTGTGAAGAAGTTTGGCGGCGAAAGCGTCATCGCAGGCAACATCATCGTCCGCCAGCGCGGCACGAAGATGAAGGCTGGCGCCAATGTCGGTATCGGCCGCGACCACACGCTGTTCGCTCTCGTGGACGGTCATGTGAAGTTCCAGCGCCGCGCAGAAGGCCGTGTCCACGTTTCCGTGGCACTGCCGGAAGCTGCTGAATAAGCAGCCCGCGTTTTCCAGCGCGAGCGGAAGGGGCCGGTCCTGTTCGGGACCGGCCTTTTTGCGTATAAAGCGCCCCTCACCTTTTCTTGCGGACAATACGATGAAGTTTCTCGACCAGGCCAAGATCTATGTACGTTCCGGTGACGGTGGGGACGGCGTGATCGCATTCCGGCGCGAGAAATACATCGAGTTCGGTGGACCGGACGGCGGTGATGGCGGCCGTGGTGGCGATATCATTTTCCGCGCGGTTCCCGGCCTGAACACGCTGATCGATTTCCGCTACACGCAGCATTTCAAGGCCCGCAAGGGCGGCAATGGCGCAGGCTCCAACCGCACAGGTGCGGCTGCGGCCAATGTCACCATCAATGTGCCGGTCGGCACGCAGATCTTTGATGAGGACCGCGAGACCCTGCTGGCCGATCTGGATGCCGAGGGCAAGGAAGTCCTGCTGTGCCGCGGCGGCGATGGCGGCCTTGGCAATACCCATTTCAAAAGCAGCACCAACCGTGCGCCACGCCGGGCCGACAAGGGCTGGCCGGGCGAAGAGCGCTGGGTGTGGCTGCGTCTGAAGCTGATCGCCGATATCGGCCTCGTGGGTCTGCCCAATGCAGGCAAGTCCACCCTCCTCTCCGTCGCCTCCCGGGCCCGCCCCAAGATTGCCGATTATCCGTTCACGACCCTGCATCCGCAGCTCGGCGTGGTGCGGCTGAACAATACGGAAGAGTTCGTAATCGCCGATATTCCCGGCCTGATCGAAGGAGCCAGCGAAGGCGCCGGGCTTGGGGACCGCTTCCTCGGGCATGTGGAGCGCTGCGCGACACTGCTGCATCTGATCGACGGCACGGAAAGCCAGATCGTCAAGCACTGGCGCCTGATCCGCAAGGAGCTTGAGGCCTATGATCCCGAGCTTGCGGCCAAGCCGGAAATCATCGTTCTGAACAAGTGCGATTCCCTCACCCCCACCCAGCGTTCCGCCAAGAAACGGGCTCTGGCAAAGGCTTCTGGCGCGGAAGTGATGATGCTGTCCGGCGCGACGCAGGAAGGCCTGCCCGAACTGCTCCGGCTGCTTCAGGATCGCGTGACCGCTGCCAAAAGGGACCGTCAGGGATGACCGCTCCGGCTTCTGCTCCTCGTCTGGCGCAGGCCCGCCGGATCGTCATCAAGATCGGAAGTGCGCTTCTGGTCGACTCCGCGAATGCAAGCCTTCGTCTTGAATGGCTGCAGAGCGTCTGTGCGGATATTGCCGACCTGCGTTCCCGGGGCGCGGAAGTCATCGTCGTGTCCTCGGGCGCGATTTCCCTGGCGCGGCATCGTCTCGGCCTGACATCCCGCCGTCTGCGGCTGGACGAAAAGCAGGCCATGGCCAGTGTCGGCCAGATCGGACTGGCGCAAGGCTGGAGCGCGGCCCTCGCCGGCCATGATCTGGTCGCGGCCCAGCTTCTTCTGACCCCGGACGATACGGAAAACCGTGAGCGCCACCTCAACGCGCGCGCAACGCTTCAGACCCTGCTCGATCTGGGCTGCGTTCCCGTCATCAACGAAAACGATGCCATCGCGACCGGCGAGATCCGCTTCGGCGACAATGACCGCCTGGGCGCGCGTGTGGCCCAGATGACCGGGGCCGACTGTCTGGTGCTGCTGTCCGACATCGACGGGCTTTATACAGCGGACCCGCGACAGGATCCGTCCGCACGGCATATTCCCGTTGTCGAACAGATGACGGACGAGATCATGGCGATGGGGGGCGAGCCGCCGCCGGGTTATTCGTCTGGCGGAATGCGCACGAAGCTCCTCGCGGCCCGGATTGCGACGCGCGCGGGTGCGAACATGGTGATCGCAGCCGGACAGGAGCATCATCCGCTCCGCAGGCTTCAGAACGGGGGCCTGTGCACCTGGTTCATGGCGCAAACGGATGCCGGATCAGCCCGCAAGCGCTGGATCGGCGGGAGCCTTCAGCCCAAGGGCACACTTACGATCGATGCCGGCGCCCGTCGTGCTCTTGAAGAAGGCGCATCCCTCCTGCCCGCGGGCGTGACCAGCCTTGAGGGCAGTTTTGGGCGCGGCGATCTCGTACTCATCCGTGATGCTGACGGAAGCATTATCGGGCGCGGTCTGATCGCTTATGATTCCGAAGAGAGCCAGAAGCTGATCGGCCATCGCTCCGGCGAGATGGAACAGCTTCTGGGATATCGCGGACGTGATGCCCTGATCCATCGGGATGATCTGGCGCTCGATCTTCCCTGACGGGTCGTCCCTGCGCGCCGCTGGCTAGTCTCTGGGCGGCCAGCGGAGCTTGGGCTCCGAGCGGGGCCGGTAGGCGTCTTCTTCGACGACCGGTCTGTTACCCTGTCTCCGCTCCATGCTGCGGCCAAGAGGCTGGCGCCCCGTTGCCGCAGCGTCCTTTTCCCATGGAGCCCGGGTCCAGGCGCGTTCGGAGGCGTCGGACATCTCCTCCCGCAGGGCGGATTGGGAGGACTGACCGCGACGCGGCAGGGTTTCAGGATCTCCCACTTCCGGACTATCTTCATAGGATGGCAGATCGGAACGCAGACTTCGCACCGGCATGAGATAATCCTCATCCGGCAGGGTTGGGCCTGAAGGAACCGCACGTGTTTCGGAAGCCGTCATAGTCTGCCTGTCCAGAGCGGCAGACAGATTGTCAGGCCGCGCCGAAACGGCCAGCCGCATGTTGAGCGCCCGCAGTTCCGCCCGCAGTTCCGCGATCTGGAACTCCAGTTCCTGCAACCGCGGCTTGGTACCGAAGACGGCGAAGGGCATGCAGAGCAGCGCCAGCGCAAACAGGGCGGCCACCACGGCCAGGCACCCGAAGGCCCAGCCCGGCAGCCATGAAAAATCAGACATCATGAGGAGGCCTGGTCCAGTCTGAAGGTGGCGCGTTCGGGTATCCGGAGAACGGAATTACATACCCCGCAATTACATACCAAGGGCACGGCGATAGATATCGAGCAGCGTCTCCTGCTCTTCGATCTCGGCCGGCTCCTGCTTGCGCAGACGGATGATCTGCTTGATGACTTTTACGTCAAATCCGGCGGACTTGGCTTCGGAAAAAATATCCTTGATGTCCCCGGCCAGAGCCTTGCGCTCCTCTTCCAGACGCTCGACGCGCTCAATGATGGAGCGCAGACGGTCCGCAGCGATCCCGCCCGTGGCAGCGCCTTCGCTTTTGCTTTCTGCATCCATGTCCGGTTTCCTTCCTGAGGCGTAAGTCTTGGCTGTATTTTCCGGCGCTGCACGAACACAGCACCCGCCGCGCGGCTTATCGTGATGAGGGCCGGACGGTCAACGGAATTATGTGCACGTTTCATGAACGCGTGAAGATGACGAAGATTTTCTCCCGAGGTCGTGCAGAGCCTGTCCCTTGACAGGAAGGCCCGTGACAGGGAACTAGACGGTGCCTGAAAAGGCCTGAACCCTAACCCTTTTTTCCCGGTCTGCGGGTTCGAGAGGTCAGAGAGTCTTCCATGGAACATTTCCAGCAGGTCGAGCCTTTCGACTATGTCATCTTCGGCGCCACTGGCGATCTCACGATGCGCAAGCTGCTGCCCGCGCTCTACAACCGTCTCCGGATGGGTCAGATTCCAGATGATGCGTGCATCATCGGAGCCGCCCGTACGGAGCTGGACCGGGAGGCCTATGTCGCGCGGGCCCGAGATGCCCTTGAGCGTTTCCTTCCTTCAGACATCCTGAGCCCGGGACTGGTCGAGCGTTTCCTCGCCCGTCTCGATTACGTGACGCTGGACAGCAGTCGCGAGGGCCCTCAGTGGGACGCCCTGAAGTCCCTGCTGGCCAAGGCGCAGCCTGACCGGGTGCGGGTCTATTATTTCGCAACCGCACCGCAGCTTTACGGCAGCATCTGCGAGAACCTGAACCGCTACGGGCTGATCACCCCCACGTCGCGGGTCGTTCTCGAAAAGCCGATCGGCACGAACATGGCCACCGCCACCGCCATCAATGACGGGGTCGGCCAGTATTTTCCGGAAAAGCAGATCTACCGGATCGATCATTATCTCGGGAAAGAGACGGTCCAGAACGTCCTCGCCCTGCGATTTGCAAACCCGCTCATGAACGCCGCCTGGTCCGGCGAGCATATCGAGAGCGTGCAGATCACGGCGGTCGAGACTGTGGGCGTCGAAGGCCGCGCGGCCTATTACGACACGTCCGGCGCGCTTCGCGATATGATCCAGAACCACCTGCTTCAGGTACTGTGTCTGGTCGCGATGGAAGCTCCCGATTCCCTTGAGGCCGATGCCGTCCGCAACGCCAAGCTGGCCGTCCTGAACGCCCTGCGCCCCATCACGGATGCCACAGCCGCCACCGAGACGGTGCGTGCGCAGTACACGGCAGGCGTGGTCGATGGCGAGAATGTTCCGGGCTATCTTGAAGAGCTCGGCAAGCCCAGCGCGACGGAAACCTATGCCGCAATCCGCGCCTGGGTTGACACGCCGCGCTGGAAGAACGTGCCGTTCTACATCCGCACGGCCAAGCGTTCCGGCAAGAAGGTCAGCGAGATCGTCGTGACGTTCCGCCCGGCCGCGACCACCATGTTCGGCGCCCCCCCCGCCAGCAACAGGCTGGTCCTGCGCATCCAGCCCAACGAAGGCGTGGACCTGCGCCTGAACGTCAAGAACCCCGCGCTGGATGTCTTCAACCTGCGGACGGCGGATCTTGATACCTCCATCCGCATGGAAGGCGGCCTGCCCTTCCCGGATTCCTATGAGCGACTTCTTCTGGATGCCGTGCGGGGTGATCCGGTGCTGTTCATCCGCCGTGACGAGGTCGAGGCCGCATGGCGCTGGGCCGAGCCCATCCTCGACGCCTGGAAGCATGACAAGGCGCCCATGCAGACCTACAGTGCGGGTTCCTATGGGCCGGAACAGGCGACACAACTGCTCGCCAGCCATGGCGACACCTGGCATGAAGCCTCGGAGTAACCGCATTTGAGCGATGATAAAAGCGCAACGCCCCGCCTGGGTCGCACTCCGGGCCGGGGCACGCGCCGGCAGCCCCGCAGCTTCAAACAGCTTCTGCTGCGGCGGCTTCTGGTCGTCATCCCGGCCTTTCTGCTGATGTTCATCGCGGTCCGGACCGGCCTGCTGGACATGTCCTACGACAAGATCACGTTCAGTAAGCTGAGCTGGTTCGACAACACAGCCCTGGTGGAGCATCTCCGTCTGGCAGTCGTGAAAGACAACCTGACGGACCTGCCGCGCAACTGCCTCGTTTTCGTGGTCAATGGCAACGCGGCAGACAATACGCCGACGATGGATGTCCTGGGGCGGCACGGCAATGGCTGCCCCGGCACGACACCTTCGGCGGACAAGCTGTTCAGCCTGAAGATCAACCGCTCGGAGCGAACAGTACAGACAGATGCGGGAACGCCCGGCGCGTTCCACGACCTGCCTCTTTAAGACACTTCAAGAAGGCGGAGGCTGTCAGCAGGCTCCGCCGTTTTTCTGTGCAAAGACTTCGCGCAGGAACAATCCCCCTTCCCGCAACGCCTGACGCCCGTCCCGGAACAGCGCATAGCCGTTCAGGAAACCATGAATCATGCGCGGAAAGTTCTTCAGTCGAACCGGCGCGCCTGCCTCATCGAGACATCGGGCGTAGAGCTCGCCCTCTCCCCTGAGCGGATCAAAACCCGCGGTCACGATCATGGCCGGCGGAAGGTCCTGGAAGTCATCCGCCAGAAGGGGCGAAAATGCCGGATCGAAAAGCTGCTCGGGGCTGCGCAGCGTCTGGCCGCAATACCAGTACAGAAGCTCCGCGCTCAGCATGTAGCCCTCGGCATAGGCCTGACGTGAAGGCGGAACGAACGGGCCGCTCAGAGCAGGGTAATAAAGAAGCTGCGCGCTCAGCGGACGCAGTCCCTCCTCCCGCACCCATTGCGTGAGCGCTGCGGACATGTTGCCCCCTGCACTGTCTCCCACAACCGCGACTGGCACATCCTCGCCAACGGTCCGGAAAATCCAGTCCAGCGCCGCCTTGGCATCTTCAAGCCCTGCCGGAAAGCGGTGCTCGGGCGCGAGACGGTAATCCAGCGAAACCACCATCGCGCCGGACGCGGCCGCAAGGCGGCAGCAGATCCCGTGATGGGACACCAGATCGCAATGAACGAATCCGCCCCCGTGCAAAAAGAGAACGACCCCCCGGACCTTTCCGCGCGGCCGATACAGGCGGGCGGTGCGGAAGCCATCGGCTCCGGGCACACGGATCTCACGCCATCGGCGGATCCGCAGTGAGGACAGGGCCACAGGAAAACTCGGGCGCCCCGTGACACGCCGGATCTGCTTCAGGATCGGCGCGGGAGGCGGCGCAGCGGGAATGGGCGGTATTTCGTCCAGGGCGATCATACGCGGCGTAACGCCACGTCTGCGGCTCTGCCAGGCCAGCCAGGACAGGAAGATCCGTAATGTCAGGGTCGGGCGCATTTCACCATTATGCCGGGATCATGCCCAAAAGTCTGCCCTTGACCCCGCAGGCGTCCCGGAGCAGTGTCTGCGCCGCCAGACGGCTGGACGATCGCTGTGTGTGCGATGAGGATCGCATACAGGGAGGAAAGTCCGGGCTCCATGGGAAGACGGTACCGGTTAATTGCCGGCGGGGGCGACCCCAGGGACAGTGCCACAGAAAACAGACCGCCCGCCGGACTGTGCCTCATGCGTTCATTCGCGGGGGAACATGTTGCGGGTAAGGGCGAAACGGTGTGGCAAGAGCGCACCGCATCTCCGGCAACGGCGATGGTCATGGTAAACCCTACCGGGAGCAAGACCGAATAGGAACGGCAGGTTTCCGCAAGGAGACCGGGGGTTTCTCGCCCCGTCGTTCGGGTTGGTTGCGTGAGGCCTGCAGCAATGCAGGTCCCAGAGGAATGATCGTCCCGCTTTCGGGCGGACAGAACCCGGCTTACAGGCCGTCTGGCCCCTCTGAAAAAATCCGTTCTTCCAGTAATTGTTCCCCTTTCCGGATAAGAACAAAAAAAGAACAAATAACGGCAGGTATAGATCCGCCTTCGCGATTATCCCTGATAATCCCTAACAAAAAGCAAAAAAATTCCGTCACATTTCAGATTTTGAAAATGTCGCAGTTTTCTGCGGTTTTCGGACGATATCTGTTTGACGTCCCATGAAATCCCATGATATCCCAGTCAAGACCAAGCCAAATAACCAGCAACCGCATGACCGGTTCTGACGCAGGAAGGAGGCACATCATCCATGAGCATGTTCCTCGGCACGCATCAGAACCGTTTCGATGCCAAGGGACGTGTCTCCATTCCCGCATCTTTCCGCGCCGCCCTGAAATCACAGGCTCAGCCGGGAGATCCACTGGTCATTCTGCGTCCGTCCCATCTCCATCCCTGCATCGAAGGCTGGACGGTCGGCGCTTTCGCGTCGCTTGCGACACCGCTCGACGAATACGATCCCTTTTCGGAAGATCATGAAGATCTGGCCGCCAGCCTCTATGCGGATGCCTATCCGCTGGACAGCGACAAGGAAGGCCGCATCATTCTTCCCGAAAACCTGCGCACCCACGCAGCCCTGACCGACGAAGTTTCCTTCATGGGGCTTGGCCGCACATTCCAGATCTGGAACCCCGAAGCTGCGGCAGAACGGCGTCAGGCCGCCCGCAGCCGTGCCAGAACCCTCGCAACCAGCCGCCGCCCCGCCAGCGCGCCTGCCGCCGGCAATACAGCGGGAGCAGCGGAATGAACGCGATTACCCTGGTCCATTCCGGCCATGTTCCGGTCATGCTGCACGAGGTTCTCGAAGCGCTCTCCCCGCGTGCTGGCGGACGCTATCTGGACGGCACGTTCGGTGGTGGCGGCTATGCCCGCGCCATCCTGAATGCGGCTGACTGCACGCTCGATGCCATCGACCGCGACCCTGCTGCCATCGAGCGCGGAAACGCCATGGCTGTTCAGGCCAACGGGCGGTTGCGGATGCATCAGGGCACGTTTGGCGACATGGAAGCCCTGGTCGGAGCGGAAGGTCCGTTTGACGGCATCGTGCTGGATCTGGGCGTCTCCTCCTTCCAGATCGATCAGGCCGAGCGTGGTTTCTCGTTCCGCAATGACGGCCCGCTGGACATGCGGATGGGCTCGGAGGGCCCCTCGGCGGCTGATCTGGTCAATACATGCAAGGAAGCCGAGCTCGCGGACATCCTGTACCGCTATGGTGAGGAAAAGCTCTCCCGTCGCATCGCGCGCGCCATCGTGGCTGCCCGCGCCGAGGCCCCGATCACGACAACCGGCCAGCTCGCGCATATCATCCGCTGCTGCGTCCCCCGCGACCGCGCCAATATCGATCCGGCCACCCGCAGCTTCCAGGGTCTGCGGATTGCCGTGAACGACGAACTTGGCGAACTGGAGCGGGCGCTGGAAGCCGCGCCGCGCCTTCTGGCTCCCGGCGGCATTTTCGTGGTCGTAACATTCCATTCCCTGGAAGATCGCCTGGCGAAACGTGCCATGGCCGTCCTTGCAGGCAGGACGGGAAATCCTTCCCGTTACGAACCGGCGCCGCTTCGTCAGGAAGCACCGGCTTTTTCCCTTCTTTATTCCCGTCCCCTCTCCGCCACGGATGAGGAATCCCGGGAAAACCCCCGCGCCCGCAGCGCCCGTCTACGTGCACTGGTTCGCAACCCCGCCCCCAAGATGCCCGTCTCAGGAATGCCCTCATGATCCGGCCCTTCACCGTCGCCTGCGCTGTCCTCGCCGCAGGATCTGGTCTGTTTCTCTATACCAAGAAGCATGAGACCACGGTTCTGGACCAGAAGATCACGAAGATCGTGCAGGAGACGCAGCGCGTGCGTGGCCAGACCGCCATGCTCCGTACGGAATGGGCCCTGCTGAACCAGCCTGACCGCCTGAAAACCCTGGCGGCCCGCTTTGTTCCCGCCCTGCATCCGATGGAACCGGACCAGTTCATCCGTATGGCCTCGCTCGAAGCGCGCCTTCCCGCTCCGGGTTCGAAAGCGCAGCCGGCCGATCCGCGCGAGGAACTGCATGAGGTCGTGAACCGTGCGGCCGAAGCCGCTCATCTGCCCCTGCCCGCTCCGCAGACTGTCGTACATGCTCCTGCCCCCTCCCAGCCGATCCCGGCTCCGCGCCCAGTGGCTGTAGCCATGGCATCGCACCCCGCCGCAACACCGAAGCCGGCCACTATCCCGGCGCATGCCTCCCATGCCCGCAGCGCGGACACCCAGATCGCGTCCGCTGCACCGCGTACAGTTTCGACGCCGGTTCACGCCCATGCCGACAGCGCGCCCAGCGTCCGACTGGTCAACTATCGTGAGAGCCATCCTGCCCCGCTGATGGTTGCGGCCTGGCACCCCCAGACCGTACATGTCAGCCATAGCGCAGCCTCGACCCGTCTGGCCGAAGAGCCGCCCCGCACGCATCACACCCAGCTTTCCGCTCTGGGAAATGCGAATGACGCATTGCCCGCGCCGGTGCCGTTGGCTAACTGAAAGCCTTCTCATCGTTAACCGCTCGTTCAGCATTCTCGGATAGCTTAGGGCGAGCCCTTCAACAGGACGCACCCCCGCACGATGCCCCAGGACGTGCCACCTTCTTCCGGTTCGCAGCGCCCCGAGCGTCCGGATGTGCCGTCAGGGCGTTCCCGGAAGAGCGCGCCGCCGCGGGGGTTCCGCAGGCTGAATCTTGACCAGATGCACGGGCGACTGCTCGGCGTCGGGATGGGGTTTCTTGCGATTTATGGCGCCGTGGCGCTCAAGGCGACCGTCGCCACCGTCCTGATGCCGATGGAGCCGGAAAAGCGCCAGATCGCGCCGCAGGTTCCGGAAATCCCCAAGAGCGATCCGCGCGGGGAAATGTCGGGCGATTTCGTCCTGCCCACCGTCAAGCGCGCGACCATTACCGATCGCACGGGTCAGGCTCTGGCCCTCTCGCTACCTGTCGCGCAGGTCTATGCCAACCCGATGGAGCTGATCGACCCGGCGGATGCCGCCGACAAGCTCCGGAAAGTGTTGCCGCAGCTTGACCGCGACGAGACGATCCGGCGCCTGTCGCTAAAAAAACAGTTCGTTTATCTGGCGCGTGACATTTCGCCCGTCCAGGAAATTGCCATCAACAATCTGGGCATCCCGGGCATTTATTTCGAAGCCGGCGAACGCCGCCACTATCCGCTGGGCCGCACGGCCGCGCAGATTATGGGCAGCGTCGATATCGACGATCACGGCATTGCAGGTGTGGAGCGGTATTTCGACAAGCGCCTGAACTCCGACAAGTCGCCGCTGCGCCTGTCACTGGACGTGCGCGTGCAGACCGTGGCGCATGATGAGCTTCAGGCTGCAAAGGACGAGTTCTCGGCCATCGGAGCCAGCGCGATCGTCATGGATGTCCGCACGGGCGAGATCCTGGCCATGGTCAGCCTGCCCGATTACGATGCCAATGATTTCGGCCACGCGCCCAACGACGCCCGCTTCAACCGTGCCGTCACCGGCATGTACGAGCCGGGTTCGACCTTCAAGCTCCAGACTGCGGCGATGGGCCTGCAACTCGGAATCATCCACCCTTGGGACCGCTTCTCAACCATTCCGATCCGGGTCGGCCGCTTCACCATCCGCGACATGAAGACCGACCATTTCGCCCCATGGCTCTCCCTGCCCGGCGTTCTGGCCTATTCGTCCAACCCGGCGGCGGCGCATATCGCGCTTGATGTGGGTGCGACGCGTCAGCAGGACTGGCTGCGGAACATGGGCTTTTTCAACCGCGTTCCGGTCGAACTGCCTGAAGCCGGACGCCCGCTCGTTCCCGCCTCGCGCAACTGGGGCATTTCCACGGTCATGACGGTCGGGTTTGGTCACGGTGTTGCCGAACCGCCGCTGGCCATCGTGCGCGGCACGGCAGCGACGGTGAACGGCGGTATCCTGCTCAAGCCCACCCTCGTGGCACGCGATACCGAGGACGACAGCAAGCCTGCGCCCGACGCCGATGCGGCACAGGTCCGGCCCGTGGCCTATCGACCGGGTGCGGACAGTGACGAGATCGGAGCCGAAACGCCCGTGGGCACGCGCGTCCTGTCCGAGCAGACCTCAGCGCTTCTGCGTAAACTGCTGCGCCTCGACGTCACGATGGGCAGCGGCAAGTCCGCCGAAGTGCCGGGCTATTATGTCGGCGGCAAGACCGGCACGGCAGAAAAGATCGGCGCGCACGGTGGCTACCTGAAACACGTCAACGTCTCGGCCTTCACCAGCGTGTTCCCGATGAACAACCCGCATTACGCCGTCTATGTGATGCTCGACAGTCCGCAGGGCACGGCCGCGACGCATGGCTGGACGACAGCCGCCTGGAACGCTGCGCCGACCGTCAAGAAGATCATTTCGCGTGTCGGCCCGATCCTGAACCAGTTCCCGGATCTGGCAAACAAAGATGCGATCGACGCGTCTCTGGCCATTCCGATGAACCCGCCCGTTCCCGCAGGATACCGCGCCCTCGGTCCCGGCAACGATCCGGGCGATCCGCGTAATCAGGCCCGCTCTTCCAAGACCCAGCCCTCCAGAACACAGCACTGAACCGTTTGATGCGCCTCTCCCAGCTCTTCGCCCTTTGCGGCACGTCCCAGTCCCTGACAGACGATCCCGACATTCTGGCCGTGACCGCCGACAGCCGCCGGGCCGAGCCGGGGATGCTCTTCTTTGCCCTGCGCGGCGCGAAACAGGACGGAAGCGTCTTCATCCCGCAGGCCGTATCGCAAGGGGCCGCAGCCGTGATCGTGGATCAGGAAACTGCGGGCCCCGATAGCGCAGTTCCCGTGATCGTACGGCCCGATGCCAAGCATCTGCTCGCCTGTATGGCGTCCGCGCTTGCCGGTCCGCAGCCCTCCTGCATCGCGGCGATCACCGGCACGAACGGTAAAAGCAGCACGGCCGATTTCCTGCGCCAGCTCTGGATTCTTCAGGGAAACAGGGCGGCAAGCCTTGGAACGCTGGGCCTCATTTCCGATACGGATGTCCCGGCTCCACCAAGCCTGACCACACCGGACCCCGTATCGCTGTCCCAGACACTCGCCGCGCTGGCCCGCAACGACGTGGAGCATGTCGCCCTTGAAGCCTCGTCGCACGGACTGGAGCAGCACCGGCTGGACGGCGTCACACTGACGGCGGCCGGTTTCTCCAATCTGACGCGCGACCATCTGGATTATCATCTGACCCTGGAAGCCTATCGCGCCGCAAAACTGCGCCTGTTTGACGAGGTGCTTCCCACGGGGGGCATCGCGGCGGTCAATGCAGATATGGACGGCGAGACCTTCTCCGCCCTTCAGCACATTGCAGCCCGTCGAAGCCTCAAACTCCGCAACGTCGGGCGCAATGGCACCACGCTGCGACTGATCGAAGCCCGTCCCACGCCGTCAGGGCAGATCCTGCGTCTCGCCCTGCATGGCGAGGAACTGCCCGAAATCTCCCTTTCGCTGCCCGGGCGCTTTCAGGCTGACAACGTGATGCTGGCGGCTGCCATGTGCTGGAAAGATGACGCCGATGCCGGACAGGTTGTGGCCCTTCTGCCGCGCCTGACGGGTGTACACGGCCGGTGTGAGCGGGCCGTTGCGTTGCCCAATGGGGCCGCCGCCTATGTCGATTATGCCCACACCCCCGATGCGCTCGACTGCGTCCTGTCCAGCCTGCGCCCGCATACGGCAGGGCGTCTGGTCGTGGTCTTCGGCGCGGGCGGCGACCGTGACCGCGGCAAGCGCCCGCTCATGGGTGCAGTTGCCGCGCGAATGGCGGATCTGGCGATCGTGACGGACGACAATCCCCGCACGGAAGAGCCCGCTTCCATCCGCTCCGAAATCCTGGCGGCATGCCCGGACGCACTCGAAATCGCGGACCGTCGCAGCGCTATCGCAGCGGGACTTGAGGCCCTGAAGCCCGGCGATATCCTTGTCGTGGCCGGCAAGGGACATGAGCAGGGCCAGATCGTCGGCACGGACATCCTGCCCTTCGATGACCGTATCGTCACCCGTGAACTGGCAGGTGTGGCATGAACGTTCTGTGGAACAGTGCGGATCTTCGGGCCGCGACAGGCGGAACACTGAACGCGGACGTTCAGGTCACCGGCATCTCGATCGACACCCGAACGTTGGCCCCGGGCGACCTGTTCATCGCGCTGCGAGGCGAGACGAGCGACGGTCACGCCCATGTCCGGCAGGCTCTGGATAAAGGCGCAGCCTGCGCGCTTGTGCATGACACGGCTGATCTGGACGATCCGCGCCTTCTGATCGTCCCCGACACCATGACCGCCCTAGTAGATCTGGGTCGCTATGCGCGCGCGCGTTTTCGCAGAAAAGTCGTTGCCATCACGGGAAGTGTCGGCAAGACGACGACCAAAGACATGCTGAAAGTTGCGCTGTCCGCCATCGGCCCGACGCACGCCGCCGTCGCCTCCTACAACAATCACTGGGGCGTGCCCCTGACACTGGCACGCCTGCCGCAGGACGCCCGGTTCTGCATCAGCGAGATCGGCATGAACCATGTCGGGGAAATTGCCCCCCTCGCCGCTCAGGTCCGGCCCGATGTGGCCATCATCACCACGATCGGCACAGCGCATCTCGGCCATATGGGCAGCATCGAGGCGATTGCGCAGGAAAAATCCGACCTGTTCGGCGCGCTTGCGGACAAGGGGAGCGCCATCGTCCCCGACGACGCAGCCGGTCAGGAGCATTTCCAGACAGCCCTACCCGCAGGATGTACGCTGTGGCGTTCGGGCTTCTCCGAGACGGCACAGCTCCGGATCGAAAATCTGCACTGCTCGGCAGAAGGCAGCCATTTTACGCTGCATCTTCCATCTGGCGTTCAGAACGTGACGCTGACGGCGCCGGGAGAGCATCTGGCCCGCAACGCGGCCCTGGCTCTCGGCGCGGTTGCCGCATTGGGCGAAGACGTCGCCGTTGCCGCCCTCGCATTGCAGAACTTCGTGCCGGGTGCCGGACGGGGACAGATGCGCACGATCCTGAACGACGTGCGCCTTCTGGACGAAAGCTATAACGCGTCCACGCCCAGCGTCCGCGCGGCACTGGCGACCCTCGCACTGCTTCCGGCCCAGCGGCACATCGCGGCCCTCGGGGACATCCGCGAACTCGGCACCTTCGCCGATGCCGAACACCGTTCGCTGGCAGACGCCGTTCAGAACGCCAAAGCCATTACCTTCTGCTGCGGCCCCCACATGCGCGCGCTCTACGACGCGCTTCCGTCCGAGCTTCAGGGCGGATACGCCGCTGATGCCGCGTCTCTGGCCCCGCTGCTCCTCAAAGCCCTTCGCCCCGGTGATCTCCTGCTCGTGAAAGGCAGCTTCGGCAGCCGGATGCGTGACGTGATCTCAGTCCTCGACAACGCTTCCAGCCCGGTTTCTGCCTGATGCTTTTCAATCTCATCGCCGCCCATGACACGTCCCATGGCGGGTTCTTCAACCTGTTCCATTACCTGACGTTCCGTTCGGGCTGCGCCTGCCTGACGGCGCTGGTCATCTCGCTGGCACTGGGCAACCCCTTCATCGCGCAGCTCAAGCGCATCCAGCGCGAAGGCCAGCCAATTCGCACCGTTGGCCCCGAGCGGCACATTCTGGAAAAAGCTGGCACCCCCACGATGGGCGGCATGCTGATCCTGATTGCGCTGTTCTCAGCCACGCTGCTCTGGGCCGATCTGACGAACGGATTTGTCTGGGCGGTCATGCTGACGACGGCAGCCTTCGGGGCCGTCGGTTTTGCCGATGACTACCTGAAGCTCTCCAAACGCAACACGACCGGCGTGTCCAAGCGCACCCGGCTGGGCTGCGAGTTTCTGGCGTCGCTGATCGCAGGCATCTGGCTCCAGTCCCTGACCCCGCCTGAACTGCGCAACATGGTCGCCTTTCCGTTCGTCAAGGACGTGCTGCTTCCGCTGGGCTATGCCTTCCCGATCTTTGCGATGATCACCATCACCGGCTTCGGCAACGCCGTGAACTTCACGGATGGTCTGGATGGCCTCGCTATCGTCCCGGTCGTGATCGCCGCACTGGTCTTCGCGCTGATTTCCTATCTGGTCGGCAACCACGTCTTCGCCGATTACCTGCAGCTCCATCCAGTTCCCGGCACGGGCGAACTCGCGGTTTTCTGTGCGGCCCTGATTGGCGCGGGTCTCGGGTTCCTATGGTTCAACGCCCCGCCGGCCGCCGTCTTCATGGGTGATACCGGATCCCTGTCCCTCGGCGGCGCTCTCGGAGCCGTGGCCGTTGCCACCAAGCATGAACTCGTCCTGTGCATCGTGGGCGGCGTCTTCGTTGCCGAAACCCTGTCCGTCGTGATCCAGATCTTCTGGTTCAAGCGGACGGGCCGGCGCGTGTTCCTGATGGCACCGTTGCACCACCATTTCGAGAAAAAAGGATGGCAGGAGCCGAAGATCGTGATCCGGTTCTGGATCGTCTCCATCGTGCTGGGCCTGTGCGGTCTGGCGACGCTGAAACTGCGATGAGCGGCTTTCCGTCCAACCTCCTCGCAGGCGAGCGCTATGCCGTCTGCGGTCTGGGGCGCAATGGCACAGCCGTTGTGCAGGCGCTGCTCGGGATGGGTGCAGAGGTTCAGGCCTGGGATGACCGCAATGCCGATCTTCCGGCGCAATCGAACCTGACAGTCGCCCCCCTGACCGATCTGTCCAGCATGACGGCCCTCATCCTGTCCCCCGGCATTCCCCATCTGCTGCCCAAGGCTCATCCCGTCGCGGACCTTGCCCGGGCACAGGGAATCCAGATCCTGTCCGATGCCGAGATCCTGTACCGCGTCGTCCGAAAATCCGGCTCGAAAGCCGCCTTCGTTGCCGTCACGGGAACGAACGGGAAATCGACGACGACAGCGCTGATCGCCCATCTTTTTACAACGGCCGGGCGCCCTTGCGCGGCAGGTGGCAATCTCGGCACGGCATCGCTGGCATTGCCGCTCCTGCCCGATGACGGCGTCTACGTCATCGAAATGTCGTCCTACATGCTCGAACGGCTGGATCGCTTCCACGCGAACGCCGCCTGCCTGCTGAACCTGACCCCCGACCATCTGGACCGGCATGGCGACATGAAAGGCTACGCCGCCGCCAAGGCCCATGTCTTCGACAATATGGGCCCGGACGATCTGGCCGTGATCGGCATGGACGATGACTGGTGCCCCGCCATCGCCTCACAGGTCGCATCGCGCGGCGTACAGGTCGTTGAACTGGACGCAGACGCCCTGCCACCTTACGACGGCCCGGCCCTTCCCGGACGGCACAATGCCCAGAATGTCGGCGCGGCCCTGGCCATTGCACGCCATCTCGGCCTTGATGATGTGGCAATCCGGACCGGCCTAAAATCCTTTCCCGGTCTGGAACATCGCCTGCAGAAAGTCGCGGAATGCGATGGCGTCTCTTTCATCAACGACAGCAAGGCCACGAACGCCGAGGCCGTGTCCAAGGCGCTCGCCGCCTATGACAAAGTCATGTGGATTGCAGGCGGCGTTGCAAAAGCGGGTGGCATCGAAAGTCTCGCGCCCTTTTTCGGTCGCATCGCGCAGGCTTTCCTGATCGGACAGGACGCGGATATCCTGGCCGCGACGCTGGAAACGCATGGCGTACCCTTCCAGCAGTGCGGAACGCTGAAAAAGGCTGTTCCGGCCGCTTTTCAGGCCGCTCTCAACGAAAACATTCCCGTCGTCCTACTGTCACCGGCCTGTGCAAGTTTCGATCAATTTCGCAGTTTCGAGGATCGAGGTTCACACTTCCTTCAGATTTGCGATAATATCGTAAAATCAGGCCATTCGGGCACCAACCCCACGCAGAAACAGGAGGATTGACACCATGTCGGGACTGTCCCGTGTCGATACTTCTGCGGTAGCCCGCTGGTGGCGGAACCTGGACCGTGTGACGCTGGCATGCGTCGGTCTGCTGATCGGCCTGGGCTATGTGCTGATGCTGGCGGCCAGTCCTGCGGTCGCCTCGCGTATCGGCGCTTCGCGCAACATGTTCATTCTCAAGCAGGTGATCTTTCTGGCGCTGGCCGGAGCTATCGTGCTTGGGACATCCTATCTATCGCGGCAGGCCATCAAGAAACTCGCGATCATCGGCGGCATCATAGCGCTCGGCGCTACGGCCATGACGCTGGTGCACGGCATGGAGATCAAGGGCGCGCGCCGCTGGATTGCGCTGCCGATGATGTCGGTTCAGCCTTCCGAGTTCCTCAAGCCGTGCTTTGCGGTCGTAACCGGCTGGCTGCTTTCCGCACGGCGTTCCGTCGTGATGTGGGGCAATATCGCGTTCCCCGGTATGCTGGTTGCCTTCCTGTGCTTCGGGGTCATTCTGGTCCTGCTGAAATCCCAGCCCGACATCGGAATGCTGTCCGTCATCACGATGGTCTTCATGACCCAGCTTTTCGTGGATGGCCTCAAGCTCTACTGGGTCGGCCTGTGCGTGGCTGGCATGGCGGGAGCCTTTGCGGTCGCCTATATCGTCTTTCCGCACGTGCAGTCCCGCGTGCAGCGCTTCCTGCATCCCGATGTGGGTGACCACTACCAGATTGACACCGCATTGCGGGCGTTCGGAAATGGCGGCCTGCTCGGCCGGGGGCCCGGTGAAGGCCGCGTGAAGGATCTGCTGCCCGACGCCCATGCCGACTTCGTCTTTGCGGTCGCGGGTGAAGAATACGGCCTCATCCTGTGCATCGGCATCATCCTCCTGTTCGGGGTCATCGTCCTGCGCACCCTGCTCAAGCTGATGCATGAGGATGATCCGTTCGTCATCGTCTCCGCTGCGGGTCTAGTAACGGGGTTTGGTCTTCAGGCCTTCGTCAACATGGGTTCGACATTGCATCTGATCCCGACAAAGGGCATGACCCTGCCCTTCATTTCCTATGGCGGCAGTTCGGCAATGTCGGTGGCCCTGACCATGGGTATGGTTCTGGCCCTGACACGTCATCATGTCGGGCAGAGCCGGATTGGTCAGAGAACCTCTGCGCCTTACGGCCAGGGACCACTGTTTGAGAGGAACGCGCCGTGAGCCGCCCCATCGTTATCGCCGCCGGTGGCACGGGCGGACACTTCTTCCCGGCCGAAGCCGTGGCAACCGTGCTCGCGGAACGGGGTCACGACCTTGTCCTGATGACCGATGCCCGACATGGGCGCCGCGAAACCGGCCTGTTCAAAGACCGTCCGCAATATGTGCTGGACGGAGCTGGCGTGGCTGGCAAAGGCGTTGGCGGGAAAGTCCGTGGCATACTGGCCCTGCTGCGCGGCATGATGGACGCGCGCCGTATCCTCGCTTCGCTTGATGCCGCGGCGGTGGTGGGTTTCGGCGGCTATCCGTCCATCCCGCCTCTGACCGCGTCACGCCTTCTGCCTTCCGCAAAGCGCCCGCAGATGGTCATCCATGAAGGCAATGCCGTGCTCGGACAGGCCAATGCTTTCCTGTCCCGCTTTTCGCCGCTGATCGCAACATCTTACGCGAAGGTCGCCCGGCTTCCGAAGAATGCCCAAACGACACTGACCGGCATGCCCGTCCGTGCGGGCATCGAAGCGCTGTTTGGTCATGTCTATGCCCCGCCCGAAGACAGGATCAACCTTCTGGTCTGGGGGGGGTCTCTGGGCGCACGCGTGTTCTCCGACATCGTGCCCCAGGCGCTGGCCGCCCTTCCCGAAGACTTCCGCAAACGCCTGAAAGTCACGCAGCAGATCAAGGCCGATGATCTGGAGCGCGTCCGCGCCATTTACGAAAATGCGGGGATCGAAGTCGAGGCTGCCCCCTTCTTCACGGATGTTCCGGCCTGTCTGAAAAACGCCCATCTCGTGATCGGACGCGCAGGCGGTTCTTCGGTTGCGGAACTAGCCATGGCCGGTCTGCCGTCCATTCTGGTGCCGCTGCCCATCGCCGCGTCCGATGAACAGGGCGCGAATGGTCAGGCGCTCGTGGATGCCGGTGCGGCCTGGATGATCCGACAGCCCGATTTCACGCCCGCTGCCCTGACGGCTCTGCTGACAGACCTGTTTTCCCATCCAGAAAAGCTCGAAAACGCAGCAAAAGCCGCTCATCTGTGCGCGCGCCCTCATGCTGCCGCAAAAGTCGCTGATCTGATTGAATCCGCCCTGCGGTCCTGATCCCTGTTTTTATCGTTCCTGCCCAAGAGTACCTGCCCCATGCGCGCCCTGCCCCTGAACATCGGAACCATTCACTTCGTCGGTATCGGCGGCATCGGCATGTCCGGCATCGCCGAGGTCCTGCACATGCTGGGCTACAAGGTGCAGGGATCCGATATTGCCGAGGGCGCCAATGTGCAGCGCCTGCGCCAGTCGGGGATTGTCGTGCATATTGGCCATGATGCCTCCAATCTGGGCGATGCACAGGTTGTCGTGACCTCCACGGCCGTGAAAAAAGACAACCCGGAAGTCGTGGCCGCCCGCGCCAAGCTCATTCCGGTCGTGCGACGCGCGGAAATGCTGGCCGAACTGATGCGCCTGCGCTGGTCCGTTGCCATCGGTGGCACGCATGGCAAGACCACCACAACCAGCCTCGTGGCCTGCGTGCTCGAACATGCCCGTCTGGACCCAACCGTCATCAATGGCGGAATCATTGAGGCTTATGGCACCAACACGCGCATGGGTTCGGGCGACTGGATGGTCGTCGAGGCCGATGAGAGTGATGGCTCCTTCCTGCGCCTGCCCGCCGTGATTGCGGTGGTGACGAACATGGATCCGGAACATCTGGATCACTGGGGCACGGAAGAGGCCATGCAGGCCGGCTATGACCAGTTCGTCTCGAACATCCCGTTCTACGGCTTTGCGGTCCTGTGCGTGGATCACCCACAGGTGCAGCAGATGATCCCGCGCCTGTCCGATCATCGCGTCATCACCTACGGTTTCAGCCCGCAGGCCGATATCCGCGCCGAGAAAGTCGTCATGGATAAGCGGGGGGCCACGTTCGAAGTCGTGGTCACCAATCGCCAGCGCAACCGCTCGCGCCGCGCCGGGCCGTTCCGCCTGCCAATGCTCGGACACCACAACGTCCTGAACTCGCTCGCCGCCATCGCCGTCGCGCTTGAAATGGAAATCAGTGATTCCGTGATCGCGTCCGCCCTAACGACCTTCAAAGGTGTCAAGCGCCGCTTCACCCGCACGGGCGAATACAACGGCATTTCCATCATCGACGATTATGGCCATCACCCCGTTGAAATCGCCGCCGTACTTAAGGCGGCCCGTCAGGCCGGTGCGCGCAACGTCATCGCCGTCATGCAGCCGCACCGCTATTCGCGCCTGAAGGTCCTGTTCAACGAGTTCTGCACCTGCATGAACGATGCCGACACAGTCATCGTGGCTGACGTCTATGCCGCAGGCGAAACGCCGATCGAGGGTGCGGGTCGCGATGCGCTCGTTGAAGGCCTGCGCGACCGCGGTCACCGCTCCGTCGTGCCGCTCCCCGATCCGGCTCATCTGGCGGAAATGATCAACGCCATCGCCAAGCCGGGCGATTACGTCGTCTGCCTCGGCGCCGGCACCATCACCCAGTGGGCGCAGGCCCTCCCTGCCCAGCTCGAAGCCCTGAACCGCCAGCCCGCAACCGAAGGCGCGGCATGACGGGTAGCAGCGACTTTCCCGTCAAAGGCCTGCGCGGCAGACTGACCCCGAACGCCCCGCTCGGCCCCCGCGCCTGGTTCCGCGTGGGCGGCCCGGCGGACTGGCTGTTCGTCCCCGAAGACCAGGATGATCTGGCCCTTTTCCTGCGCGAAAAGCCAGCCACCATGCCGGTTACGGTTCTGGGCGCGTGCTCGAACGTTATCATCCGCGACGGTGGCATTGCCGGTACGGTCATCCGTCTGGCGCGCGGCTTCGCGGACATCACCGTTCAGGACAACAGCCTGATCGTGGGCGCGGCAGCCCTCGACATCACCGTGGCCGAACATGCCGCCGCTGCCGGTCTGGCAGGGCTGGAGTTCCTGGCTGGCATTCCGGGCTCGATCGGCGGCGCCGTCCGCATGAACGCTGGCGCCTACGGATCGGATATCAATGCCGTTCTCGAATGGGCAGACATCCTGACGGCTGAAGGCGAACTCCGTCGCCTGTCCCATGACGAGCTCGGTTTTGCCTATCGTCATTCGGCGCTTCCCGAAGGCAGCGTGGTGATCCGCGCCAGCCTGCGCGGCACACCGGACAACGCAGAAGCCATCCGCACCCGCATCGCGGACATCAGGGCCTCGCGCGAAGCCTCGCAGCCCGTGAGGGCACGAACCGGCGGCTCCACCTTCCGTAATCCCGAAGGCCACAAAGCCTGGCAGCTCATTGACGAAGCCGGATGCCGTGGTCTTCAGATCGGGGACGCGCAGGTCAGCGAGAAGCACTGCAACTTCCTGCTCAACCTGGGACAGGCCAGCAGCGCGGATCTGGAAACGCTGGGTGAAACCGTACGCGAAAAAGTGCTGGCACAGCGCGGCGTGGACCTGCATTGGGAAATCAAACGGATCGGACGTCAGTCCGAAGGAGAACAGACGGTATGAAGGTCGCAGTCCTGTTGGGGGGAACATCCAGTGAGCGGCCTGTCAGTCTCGTCAGTGGCGAGGCCGCGATCGAGGCGCTGCGCGAAAAGGGACATGACGTCACCCCGATCGATGTCGGCCCGGATATCGCAACAACCATCGCCAGCCTGAAAGCCGCCGCACCGGACGTCGTTTTCAACGCCCTGCACGGGCCGCGTGGCGAAGACGGTGCCATTCAGGGCGTTCTGGAATGGCTTGGCCTGCCCTATACCCATTCCGGCATCCGCGCTTCAGCCGTGGCAATGGACAAGGGTGCGACCCGTATCCTTCTGGCCGCCGCCGGTCTGCCCGTGGCGCAGGGACGCGTCGTAACGGTGGATGAACTGGCCGAAGCCGATCCGCTCCCCGCACCCTATGTCATCAAGCCGGTCGCAGAAGGTTCCTCCGTCGGTGTCGAGATCGTGCGGACAGGAGACAACCGTCGCGCCGAAATCGCGCGGACCTGGCGTTTCGGGAAAGAGGCACTGGTCGAGAGCTTCATTCCCGGCCGCGAGCTGACCGCAGGCGTCATGGGAGACCGGGCTCTGGCCGTTACGGACATCCTGCCCAGCGAAACGGCTGCGTTTTATGATTTCGAGGCCAAGTACAAGGCTGGCGGCTCGCGGCACGTGGTCCCTGCGGAGCTTCCGCAGGCGGTGACGGACCGTGCGCTTGATTACGCCCTGCGCGCCCATCAGACACTGGGCTGTCAGGGGGCCAGCCGCACGGATTTCCGCTACGACGAGGACACCGACACGCTGGTCATCCTTGAAGTCAACACGCAGCCCGGCATGACGCCGACATCCCTGCTGCCGGAGCAGGCCGCCTATTGCGGGATTTCCTATCCGGAACTGTGTGACTGGATGGTCCAGGAGGCACTGGCGCGCTGATGCGGGAGGATCCGTCCTTTCAGAGAGACGATTTTGTTCGGGAGCGTTTTTCCGGGGCCCTCCCGCCCCAGGAAGACCGCCCCTCGCGGGCAAAGCTGTTCTGGCGCCGGCAACGGCGGCTGGTCCGGCCTGCGATCGTGTTTCTGGTTGTGATGGGAATTGCCGGGGCGGGCATTCGCCTTCTGTATGACGCGGCCTCCGAAGAGCGCTTCGCCCCGCTGCGGGCACGGCTGGTCGAAATGGAGCCGCTGCCCATCCGCCACATCGTCATCAACGGTCGTGGCATGACCAGCGAAGCCTCGATCCAGGAAGCGCTGGGCACATCCGTCGGACGTCCGATCTTTGGATTTTCCGTTGAAGCCGCACGGCAGCGGCTGGATGAACTGCCGTTCATCGACCACGCAACGGTTGAACGGCACATGCCCGATACCGTCATCATCACGCTTGTGGAGCGCACGCCGATCGCCGTCTGGCAGGATCGCGGGCATTTCATGCTCATCAACCGGGCGGGAGAGGAAGTCTCCGATCAGGGCCTGACCGGGAAAAATGCACAGGCTTTTCTGCAACTTCCCCTCGTGGTGGGGGAAGGTGCGAATACGGCAGCCGCCAGTGTGATCGACGCCCTGAACAAGGAGCCGCTGGTCAAAAGCCAGGTCACGGCCCTGATCCGCGTGGGCAACCGGCGCTGGAATGCCACGCTCAAGGACGGGACGACAGTCATGCTGCCTGAGGGCGAGGAAGCCGCGGCATTCACCCGTCTGGCCCGCTATCAGCAGAGCATGCGTCTGCTGGAGCGGCCGGTCCAGTCGATCGATCTGCGCCTTCCGGACCGGATGGTCGTCCTCCAGCCGCCTCAGGCAGCTCCGCCCCCGGATGGCGCAAAGCCTGACCCTTCCTCACCGTCACCACCAGCAGACAGCACGAAGCAGCCATGAACGACCACAACTCCATGTCAGATCTTCCGGCATTCCGGCGCCGGGGCGGTCTCAGGGGCCGGTCCCTCATTCCCGTTGGCGGCGAACGTGACGTCAGCGTCAACCGCGTCCCGCGTGACATCCTGCCGCTTCCCCCCGAAGACACCCAGCGGAACGTCAGCTGGCGTCCAGGGATTTTCGGTGCGCTGGACATCGGCACGACGAAAATGACCTGCCTGATCGGCAAGGGCGAACCGGATGGATCCATTCAGGTTCTGGGCCATGGATGGCGCCGTTCCCACGGCATCCGGTCAGGTTCCATCGTCGATATCCGCGAAGCCGAAGCCGCGATCCGGGCTACCGTCGGACAGGCCGAGGAAGCCGCCGAGCGGCGCATGGACTCGCTCGTCGTCAACCTCTCCTGCGGCCGCCCGCTGAGCCGTCTGGTTGACGCGCAGATTCCGATCGGTGGCCGCGAAGTTACCGCCGGTGACGTGCAGCGCCTGATCGCCGAAGGACAGGCCCGTGCCTGGATGGAAGGCCGCGAAGTCATCCACACGCTTCCCATCGGATATGTCGTGGATTCCATTCCGGGAATCGCAGATCCGATCGGGCATCAGTGCGAAGAACTAGCCACCCGGATGCATGTCGTGGACATGAATTCCAGCGCCTTGCGCACTCTGGATGCCGTCCTGCAACACGCCGAACTGAAGCTGGACGGGCTGGTCGCGAGTCCCTTTGCCTCCGGCGTGTCAGTTCTGGCCGCCGAAGAGCGCGAACTGGGCGTAACTGTGGTGGAAATGGGCGGCGGCACGACGTCACTGGCGGTTTTCTGTGAAGGCAAGCTGCTCCACACGGCCCAGATCCGGGTTGGCGGCCTGCATGTCACGCGCGACATTGCCGGCGTGCTCTCGACGTCTCTGGAAACGGCCGAACGCCTCAAGACGATGTATGGTGCCGCCCAGATGGGTTCGGACGACCAGCGGGAAATCCTTTCGGTGCCGCTGATCGGCGAGAACAGCGACCGGCTGGTCCGGCTTCAGCGCTCCAAGGTCATTTCCGTCATCCAGCCCCGGATCGAGGAAACGCTCGAACTCGTGCGGCAGTCGCTCGATAATGCGGGACTGGGGCGCCTGGCCAATGGTCGGGTCGTGCTGACAGGCGGCGCATCGCTTCTTGAAGGAATCGTGCCCGTCGCAACGCGTATTCTTGGCCGGCCTGTCCGGATGGGAAAACCCCAGAACATTTACGGCCTGCCCGAGACAGCCGCGGCTTCGGCAGGATTTTCAACCGCTGCGGGGCTTCTGGCCTGGGCAGCGGGTGCGGATCGGGATTTCGGAGATATTTCCGTTCCTGAACCCAAACCTCGCGGACTTGTTAAACGTCTCGTAGGCTTCATACGCAACAATGTGTAGTCTACTACAGATGACAACGCCCACACCTGTCGCTTTCATGAAGTTCCGGACCAGATCATGACGCTGAACCTTACTCCTACTCCCAATTCCCACGTTGAGCTGGCGCCACGGATTACCGTGATCGGCGTTGGCGGCGGCGGCACGAATGCCGTCGACAACATGATCGCGTCTGAACTCAAGGGCGTGGAATTCGTCGTTGCCAACACCGACGCCCAGCAGCTTGCCCACTCCAAGGCCGAACGCCGCGTCCAGCTTGGCCCACATCTGACGCGCGGTCTGGGTGCAGGTGCAAAGCCGGAAATCGGTCGCGAAGCCGCCGAAGAAGCCGCACAGGAAATCGACCGTCAGCTCGAAGGCGCGAATCTGGTCTTCATCACGGCCGGCATGGGCGGCGGCACGGGCACGGGTGCGGCTCCGGTCATCGCGCGTATGGCGCGTGAGCGCGGCGTCCTGACGGTCGGCGTTGTTTCCAAACCCTTCAATTTTGAAGGCCGCCGTCGCACGACTGCTGCAGAAAACGGCATTGCCGAGCTGCAGAAGCACGTTGATACGCTGATCGTCATCCCGAACCAGAACCTGTTCAATTCGGCAACGCAGAACACGACCTTCCGCGAAGCCTTCCGGATGGCCGACAATGTCCTGAACATGGGCGTTCGCGGCATTACGGACCTCATGGTCTCCCCGGGCCTCATCAATCTCGACTTCGCGGACGTCAAGGCCGTAATGGAAGAGATGGGCAAAGCCATGATGGGGACAGGTGAAGCCTCCAGCGAGGAAGATGCGGAAGACCGTGCCGTGCTCGCAGCCGAGCGCGCGATTTCCAACCCCCTGCTGGAAGACGCGTCCATGGCAGGTGCGCGTGGCCTGCTCATCAACATCACCGGTGGCGAAGACCTGACGCTGTACGAAGTCAACGCTGCTGCGGATCGCATCCGTGAGGAAGTGGCCGATGATGCCAACATCATTTTCGGCGCACTGATCGACGAAAAGCTGAACGGTCGTGTCCGCGTGTCCGTCGTTGCCACCGGCATCGACACACAGCCGCGTCAGGATCCTTCGGCTCCGAGCACGGAAACCCGTCAGGCCGCTGCGCCGCAGACGAACGCCGGAACGGCCGCTCCGCGCGAAAGCGCCGGGACCCGCGCGGCAGCGTCCTCGTTCCAGCCAGGATCGACCTATGCCGGGGGGCCGCCGCGCCCGAATTTCGCGATTGATCCCCAGCAGCAGCAGGCCCAGAACACAGCCCCGCAGCCGCAGCAGGAAGCCCCGGCGACCCAGCCTGCGGCCACTGAAACCCAGACGCCCCGTCAGGAAAACACCCACCAGCCTTCTCCCCGGGCCGGTCTGTTCTCCGATCCGTCCCGTCATGCCCCGCCGCCGCAGCCCGAAGCGCCGCGGAGCCTGTTCGGCATGGTCACGGGCGCCTTCCGCAGCCGTCCGCCCCAGCCGCAGCAGCCCCCGCAGACCACCCAGCGGACGGAGCCCAGCACCCGCGACGGATACCCCCAGCAGGCACCGCAGCAGCAGGAACAGCCTTCCGGCAATGCTGACGATTCCAACCTGGATATTCCGACCTACCTGCGCCGCTGATCGTCTTTCCCCCTCATGCACACCATGAGGGGGAAATATCCGGCAACAATCGTTGACTGGAACTGACGCCCGGTATCTGTTTTCTAGTCCCCGGAATCAGATTTTTCGGAGGCTTTATGCAGGTTACGCCAACGCATGGCGGCAGCACGGCGAAAGGCGTTGAGGCAGGACAGCCGGAAACGGTCTCTGCCCTTGATGGAACGCCTTCCCGCCCGGAGCGCGGCAGCTCGAAAAACCTGCAGACAACTCTCGCCAACCCCATTCACTGTCAGGGCATCGCCCTGCACAGTGGCGTAACCGTCGATCTGGTTCTTTCCCCCGCCCCCGCGGATACCGGCGTCAGGTTCCAGCGCTCGGACATCGAGGGCTCCCCCTCCTTTCCCGCGCTCTACGACCATATCGTGGACACCCGTCTTTCAACGGTTGTCGGCTGCCCCACCGATCCCTCCCTGCGTGTTGCCACGATCGAGCACCTCATGGCGGCCCTCAACGCCTGCGAGATCGACAATATCCTCGTGACGGTCAGTGGCCCCGAACTGCCCGTTCTCGATGGTGCGTCGGATGCCTTTGCCTTCCTGATCCGCTGCGCCGGCCGCAAAACACTGGACAAGCCCCGTCAGGTCATCGAGATCCTGCGCAACGTCCGGGTCGAAGGCGAGAACGGCGCCTTTGCCGAACTGCGCCCTGCCCAGCGCGGACTCTCCCTGGCCATTTCACTGAGCTTTCCGGCGCAGGCCATCGGAAACCAGCGTTACGCCATCCAGCTTGATGAACGTCGCTTCATGGAAGAACTCGCGTTCTGCCGCACCTTCGTCAACCGCAAGGACATCGAGTATCTGCAGAGTATCGGACTGGCGCGCGGTGGTTCCCTGGACACGGCTGTCGTCGTGGATGGAGAAAATATCCTCAATCCGGCAGGCCTGAAAATCGAGCGCGAGTTCGCCCGCCACAAACTACTTGATGCGATTGGCGATCTCTATTGCGCTGGCCACCGGATGCAGGCCGGATTTATTGGTCACAAATCCGGTCATGCGCTCAATAACAGGCTTCTGCGGGCAGTTTTTTCCGATGCTGCCAACTGGCGTTTCGTCCCCACAGGCTCATCGCGAGCCGTCCCCAAGGCCCTGCGCGCGCGCGTTGCTGCCTGAGACACATGGCAGGTCTTTCGTCAGCGCATTCCCGTGATATAAGACGGGCTTCCACGGGAAGAGCAGGTATGACAAGCAGCACTCAGCGTCATTTTGAAGCATCGGTCATGAATGGTGGTTTCATTCTGAGAGCTGCGGCTGTCAGCGGGTTTCTGCTGCTTTCCGGCTGTTCGCTGTTTTCGCACCAGCATGAAAAGCCCGCGATTCCCAAAACCGCCGATGCCGAGACCCTGTACAATTACGGGATCGATGCCCTGCACACGGGCCATTACGAACTGGCCGGCGGTGAATTCGAACTGCTCCAGCAGAACTACCCCTATTCCGGCTTCACGGGTAACGCCGAGCTGATGGAAGGGTATGCCTACTACCTTCAGGGCGAATACGCGCTTTCAGTCCAGCAGCTTGAACGCTATCTCCAGCTGCACCCGACCAGCCCGGATGCGGCCTATGCCTTCTATCTGCGCGCGCTCTGCTATTACGAGCAGATCGCAAACGTCGAGCGTGACCAGCAGGGCACCGTTGAAGCCCTGGATGCGCTGGAAGAGGTCATCACCCGCTTCCCGCAGACATCCTACGCCCGTGACGCCCAGCTGAAAATCGATCTTTGCCGTGACCATCTGGCCGGCAAGGAAATGCTGGTCGGCCGCTGGTACCAGCAGCAGCGCAACTATGAAGCGGCCATGACCCGCTACCAGCGCGTCGTGCAGGACTACCAGACGACCAACCACGTCGCCGAAGCGCTCGAGCGTCTCGTGGAGGTCTATCTGGCTCTTGGCCTGAAGGATCAGGCGCACCAGACGGCCGCCGTTCTGGGCTATAACTATCCCGACAGCCAGTGGTATCGTTATGCCTATAATGATCTTCGGGAAAACCACCTGCTCAAGAGCGACCTCAAAAAGCCGGTCATTCACACGGAACAGCAGGCTCACCGTGGCTTCTTCTCCCGCGTCTGGCACAGCGTCTTCTGATATCGTCCCTTTGAAACGGGACGGCATGCTCCCAACATTGCTGTCATGCTGACACATCTCTCGATCCGTGACGTCGTTCTGATCGAAAAGCTCGATCTTGGTCTCGCCCCCGGTCTGACGGTCCTGACCGGCGAGACCGGAGCCGGCAAGTCCATCCTGCTCGACAGTCTGGGACTGGCCCTTGGCGAGCGGGCCAGCGGCGGCCTCGTCCGCTCGGGAGCGTCTCAGGCCAGCGTGTCGGCCATTTTCGAAATCGCCAGCGACCATCCCGTCTTTGCCCTGCTCGACGAGCACGGCATCGTGCGCGAAGACCCGACGGATCCGGTTGTCCTGCGCCGTATCGTTACGCCGGATGCCCGCTCCCGTGCCTATATCTGCGATCAGCCGGTTGGCGTGGGCCTGCTGCGCCGTGTGGGCGCCCATCTCGTGGAAATCCAGGGCCAGCACGAACAGATGGGCCTGGCCGATCAGAGTACCCATCTCGATCTGCTGGATGCTTTCGGGATTGCCCCCTCCCTGCGGGAAAAAACGGCTCAAACCTTCCGCCAGTGGGCCGCGGCCCGCAGTACCCTGAAAGCGGCGCGGAACGACATGGAAGCCGCGGCCCGCGAGGAAGAATGGCTGCGTCAGACAGTCGATGATCTGGAGCGACTGGCCCCTCAGGAAGGCGAAGAGGATGCTCTCGCGGCCACACGCGTCAGTCTCCAGCGCGATGAACGTCGCGGCGAAGCCGTTGCCGCTGCACTCTCGGAACTGACCCCGCGCGATCGCCGCTCTTCCGCCCCTGCTGCCGCCCTGCGCTCGGCCAGCCGCGCCCTTGCCAGACTTCTGCCCGCCCCTACGGAGACGGAAACGCTTTCCGACAGCCACCAGACACAGGCCCAGGACGCGCTCGACGCCCTCGGAAAAGCTGAAGAAGCCCTGGCCGAGGCCGAAATGTTGCTGAGCCGTCTGGCTGCCGACACCGAAGGCGACCCCCGCCTGCTGGAGGAGACGGAAGAGCGGCTTTTCGCCCTTCGTGCCGAGGCCCGTAAACACAATATCTCCGTTGCAGAACTTCCCGGTTTTCTTGCCGAACTGAAAAGACGGCTCGCGGCCCTCGATTCTGGCAACGCTGAACTGGCCCGTCTGGAAACGGCCCTGACCGAAGCGCGCCTTGCTTATGAAGATGCGGCCCGCACGCTCTCCGCTGCCCGGAAAAAAGCCGCCGAGAAGCTGGAAAAGGCCGTCAGTGCCGAGCTGCGCCCCGTCAAGCTGGAGCGCGCCCGCTTCATCGTCTCGCTTCTGCCGCTTGAGCCCGACCACTGGAACAGTCAGGGCATGGAACAGGCCTCCTTCCTGATTGCCGCCAACCCCGGACAATCTCCCGGCCCTCTCGCCAAGGTAGCCTCTGGTGGTGAGCTGTCGCGTCTCATGCTTGCGCTGAAAGTGGTGCTGGCGGAACGCTCCGATGTCGGGACGCTCGTCTTCGATGAAGTCGATTCCGGCGTTGGCGGTGCCACGGCATCCTCGATCGGGGACCGACTGCACAAGGTCGCGCAGGACGTACAGGTTCTGGTCGTCACCCACAGTCCGCAGGTCGCGGCGCGCGGCGACCATCATCTGCGGATCGCCAAGCGCGTCCGCAATGACCGGACCGAGACCCTGGCCGAACCCCTGCCCCATGACGCCCGGCGCGAGGAAATCGCCCGGATGCTTGCGGGCGACATCATTACAGACGCAGCCCGAGGGGCTGCCGACAGCCTTCTGGGACATCAGATTTCATGACAACCGCCCCTGTTTCTGCCGCCGAGCGTCACGCTGCACTCGAAGCAGACCTCGCGCGGTGGGACGAGGCGTATCACGGACGCGACGAACCGGAAGTTTCCGATGCCGTCTATGATGCTGCACGTCGTGAGCTTCTGGCGCTGGAAGAAGCATATCCGGATCTCCGCTCCACAGAAGGGGCCAGCCAGCGCGTCGGCGTCACACCTGATTCCGCTTTCGGCAAATATCGCCATCTCGTCCCCATGCTGTCGCTCGACAATGTCTTCGATCCGGAAGGTTTCGATGGCTTTGTCTCGCGTGTGGGTCGCTTTCTCGGCCTGGACGAGGACGGACTTCAGGCGCTCCAGTTCGTGGCCGAGCCCAAGATCGACGGCCTCTCCATCAGCCTGACCTACGAGCACGGACGTTTCGTGCGCGGGACCACGCGCGGAGACGGCATCGAAGGCGAAGACGTCACGGCCAACCTGCTGACCCTGAAGGATATTCCACGCGAACTGCGCGGCGAAGCACCCGAACGGATTGAAATCCGCGGCGAAGTCTTCCTCTCCAAAAGCAGCTTCCTGACCCTCAACGAACAGCAGGTCGCACGCGGAGCAAAGCCTTTCGCCAATCCCCGCAACGCCGCAGCGGGGTCCCTGCGCCAGCTTGATGCTGAAATCACCCGCAGCCGTCCGCTGTCCCTCTTCGCCTATGCGCAGGGCTACACGTCCTCGCCGGTTGCGACGACACACTGGAACTATCTGGAAAAACTGCGGAGCTGGGGGTTCACGGTCAATCCGCTCTCCCAGATGATTGCCCATGCCCGCGACATCCCGGCCTATGTGGAGAAGCTGGCACGCGAACGCTCGGAGCTGGACTATGACATCGACGGCATCGTCTTCAAACTGGACGATCTGAGCCTTCAGGAGCGTCTCGGCTTTGCCGGCCGTGCCCCCCGCTGGGCCATCGCGTGGAAATTTCCGGCAGAACAGGCCATCACGCGCCTGCGGGAAATCGAGATCCAGGTCGGCCGCACGGGTGCGCTGACACCCGTCGCGCATCTGGAGCCCGTGAATGTCGGCGGCGTCATCGTCTCGCGCGCGACCCTGCACAACGAAGACGAAATCGCCCGCAAGGACGTGCGCGTCGGGGATCTGGTCCGCCTGCAGCGCGCCGGAGACGTGATCCCGCAGATCCTCGGCCCCGTCCCGAGCGAGGAGCCCCGTTCAGAGCCTTTCGTCTATCCCGACCACTGCCCCGTCTGCGGATCGCTCGCCGAGCGCGTGCATGGTGAAGCCGTCCGCCGCTGCACAGGTGGCCTGACCTGCGAAGCGCAGATCGTGGAGCGCCTGATCCACATGGTGTCACGCAACGCGTTCGACATCGACGGGCTGGGCGAACGCAGCATCCGTGAGTTCTACGACGCGGGCTACATCCGCAGGCCCGGCGACATTTTCCGCCTGCGCCAGCACGAAGAGGCCCTGCTCCAGCGTGACGGCTGGGGACGACTGTCGGTCGACAACCTCTTCCGCGCCATCGACGACCGCCGCACCATTCCCCTGTCCCGCCTGATTTTCGGGCTTGGCATCCGGCGGATCGGAGAGCGCAACGCCCAGCTTCTGGCGCGGCATTACCAGACCTTCGAAAACTGGCGCATCGCCATGCTGGCCGCCCGACCGGACTCCGAAGAACGCGCCTCCCTGGGCGCCATCATGGGCGTGGGCGATGCGATCGCCGATGAACTCTCCGCTTTTTTCTCCGAAAGCCACAATATCGAGACCCTCGATGATCTGGCCTCGGAGCTGAAAGACATCATTGCCGAAGAAGCGCCCTCGGAAGGGCATCTTTCCGGCAAAGTCATTGTCTTCACCGGCACCCTGACCACCATGAGCCGCCCGGAAGCCAAGGCCATTGCCGAGCGTCTGGGCGCGCAGGTGACGGATAGCGTGTCGAAAAAGACCTCTCTCGTCGTGCTGGGCGAAAAAGCTGGTTCCAAGGCCAAAAAAGCCGCAGAACTCGGGATCGAGACCGTCGATGAAAGCGGCTGGCGCGTGCTGGCGGGGCTGTAACAGAACTGCAAAACCGGAACGCTGAGAAAGTTGGTAACATCCCACTTTTTCAGGGTATAACGCCTTCCGCATGTCAGTCTCCCCTTCCTCCCAGCACCAGATCGTTCTTCTCCTGCTGGGCCTTGTCGCCACGGTCGCGCTGATTGGCGTCTCCGTGCTGATCTCGCTGTCCGAAATCTCCTTTGCCGCCGCGCGCGACGTGCGGCTGCGCTCAAGGGCGGAAGCGGGCGACCCACGGGCCGTTGCGTTCCTGAAGCTGCGCCGCAACAGCGGTCAGGTCATCACGGTCCTTCAGATCTGCCTCAATGCCGTCGGTGTTCTGGGAGGCATCATCAGCGAATCCATGCTGAGCGATCCCATTGCGGAAGGCTTCCGGGCTCTGGGCACAGGCCCGTCACTCGCCAGCAAGCTCGGCTCCGCCTGCTCGTTCATCCTGATCACCGGCCTGTTCGTCCTGTTCGCGGATCTGCTGCCCAAGCGGATCGCCATGAACGCGCCGGACCGGATCGCGCTCAAGGTCGGCTGGTTCCCCGCCGTCGCCCTCAAGGTTCTCTATCCGGCCGTTCTGGTCTTCTCGAAGATTTCCGACTGGCTTCTCAAGCTCCTCAAGATCCCGGCCGCAGCAACCGTTGAGCCCGTAACGCCCGAAGATCTGCGGGCCATTCTTGCGGCAGGAACAGCGTCGGGTGTGCTTCTCGAAGAAGAACACCAGATGATCCAGAACGTTCTGGGCCTTCAGGACCGCGCCGTAACGTCCGCCATGACCCCGCGCGATGAAATCGTGTTCCTCGACGTTCAGGAAAGCCCGGAAAGCCAGCGCGACAAGGTCCGGGTGCGTCCCTATTCGCGCTATCCGCTCTGCGATGGCGGTCTGGACAAGGTCATCGGCTCTATCCGTGCCGAAGACGTGCTGGTCGCTGTCGTGGACGAACCGCAGCCCAAAAGCACCGGTCTGGCCCCCGTCGCCAGCCAGATTTTCAAGATGCGGCGTGATGTCCTCTCCCTGCCTGACACGCTGAACCTGTGGGAAACCCTGGCCCAGTTTGAAGCCCACTCGGCCGGCTTTGCCCTGATCGTCAATGAATACGGTCTGGTTGTGGGCCTCATCACCTACAAGGACATCATGGGCGCGCTGATGGACGGTCTGGTCAGCCCGTTCGAAGAGCAGGCCATCGTCCGCCGTGACGACAAATCCTGGCTGATCGACGGCGCCGCCCCCATCGGCGACGTCATCCGCGAACTGGACATTCCCATGTTCGACGATGCCCAGAATTTCGACACGGTTGGCGGCTTCGTCATGAACCGTCTGCGCCGCATGGCCCGCAAGGCGGACAGTGTGCAGTCTTCGGGCTTCCGCTTTGAAGTTGTTGACGTGGAAGGCTTCAGAATCAACCAGTTGCTGGTCACACGACTGAACTGACTTCCTGTCCGGGGTGGAGACTGCTTAGATCGCACCATGACCGATCTCAGCCGCTCCGCTCTCATCCTTGTCGATATCCAGAATGACTTCCTGCCTGGCGGCGCTCTGGCCGTTCCGGACGGAGACGGTATTCTTGAAGCCGTCAATGCGCTTGCCAGACATCCATTCAGGGCGGTTATCGCGACGCAGGACTGGCATCCTCCCCAGCACTGTTCCTTCAGCACGCAGGGCGGTCCCTGGCCCGTTCACTGTGTTGCCGGCACTCATGGCGCGGATTTCCCGCAAACGCTCCTGCCAGAGCCGGTGACGCATATCATCCGCAAGGGCGTGCTCCAGGAACGGGACAGCTATTCAGGCTTTCTCGATAATGACCGTGCAACCTCGACCGGGCTGGACGGGTTATTGAAGGGGCTGGACATAGAGCACGTCGTGATCTGCGGCCTCGCACTTGATTACTGCGTGACGGCCACCGCGCTGGATGCCGTACACTGCGGCTATCGCACAGAGGTGGTTCCACAAGCCTGTCGGGGTATCGCTCCAGACCCCGGCGATGCGCTGAAAAAACTTGAAAAACAGGGTGTTCTGCTCAAAAACCTGAACACTTTCTGAAGGTCGGAACAATGCGGATAACCAGACTGCTTCCTGTCATTCTCGCACTTGCGGCACTCCGGACAGTCTCGGCTGCGACACCACCGACAACGGCTGAACTGGCTGCAGAAAACGGATTCAGGCAGGCCTATCAGGCCATGCTGACCCTTCCGTCATGGGTGACGACAGCCCAGGCGACGTCCGTACCCGTCAGCACTTTCAGCCTAGAGGGCAAGCCCTACATTCTGGGCCATATGTGCCGCCCCCATGACTGTGCCGCAGAACAGCTGGAAGTCGTATTCGCGAAGGATCATTCAGCAGCCTGGGGCCTTCTGAGCCTCAAGAACGAGAAATCGCTCAGGCAGAACTTTCTGGGCGCACCGGACGCAGCCATGCAGAAGGTTCTTCTCAAAGCCTATCGGGATAATAATCCATCAGACTGAAATTAAAGGAAATCAGGCGCCAGTCGAGCGTGGGGAATGGCTGGCGCGCCCTACTGGATTCGAACCAGTGACCCACAGCTTAGAAGGCTGTTGCTCTATCCAGCTGAGCTAAGGGCGCATCAATGAAGCCATTAACTGGTCGGGGCGCCCGGACTCGAACCGGGGGCCTCTTGTACCCAAAACAAGCGCGCTACCAGGCTGCGCCACGCCCCGAACCGGCCGGAACCTAGGATGTCTGACCGGCCGAGGCAAGGGGGTTTTTTTATTCGCCTTCACTTCTCACGAGCGGGGGAACGAAAAGCGGCGCCGTATCCCACGGGAACAGGACCCAGGTGTCCTGAGCAACTTCCGTCACGTAATGATCGGTGAAGGGCTTGCCTTCAGGCTTGGCGTAGAGGCAGGCGAACACGGCCTTGGGCAGCAGTTCACGGACTATACGGGCGGTTACACCCGAATCCACAAGATCATCCACGATCAGGAAGCCTTCACCATCGCCAGCGGCGACAGGCGGCTTGACGACCTTCGGCTCGTGCTGCGTGCCTTCCTCGCCGGCATAGCTGATGACCGAGACGCTCTCGATCAGGCGGCAGCCCATTTCGCGCCCGAGAATGGCGGCGGGGATCAGGCCACCACGGGTAATGGCGACGATTCCACGGAAAGGACCATGCTTCTGCATGAGGGTTGCGGCCAGAAGGCGTGCGTCACGATGGAGCTGGTCCCAGGTGACGGTCGCATAATGAACGGTTTGGGGGGTCTGATTGGCTGTCATGGTCTTCCTCTGCCTTCCGTCTCGTAATTTTGCAATAAACTTGAGCGACGGAAATGCCTAAAGTGCTGCAATGATCGATCCGGCCCTGCGCTCTCTCCCCGGTCTTCCGTCCCTGATTGTCGGAAGAATTTTCTCACAGCTCTCAGCGACCACCATGACGATCGCCATCGGATGGCAGATCTATGCGCTGACGCATGACGTGGCGTCTCTGGGATATCTGGGACTGGCCCAGTTCCTGCCCATGGTGCCGCTGACCTTTGTCGCCGGTCATGTCGCGGACCGCTTCAACCGGCGCAGCATTGTCCTGATCTGTCAGGTCTGCGAAATCCTGGCCACTGCGACACTGGCCTTCGGGGCCGCGTTTCATCTGCTGACAACAGGCGCCATTTATACGTTCGCGGCGTTCTACGGTGTTCTGAGAAGCTTCGAGATGCCGTGCCAGCAGGCTTTCCTGCCCGCAATCGCCCCGCCCGCCCTTCTGCCCCGGGCACAGGCCATGCTTTCGTCGCTGTTCATGACTTCCTCCATTGTCGGGCCAAGTCTGGGCGGTCTGCTCTACGGCATCGGACCGGTCGTCTGCTACGGGCTCTCCACGGCCGGGTTCACAGTGGCTTTTGCCGGAACATTCTCGCTCAGACTGCTTCATACCGTTCCGGCCAAGGAACCGATCACGTTCGCTTCGGTCTTTGCGGGTCTGTCCTTCCTCAATCGCCGCCGGGACCTTCTGGGAGCCATCACCCTCGACCTCTTTGCCGTACTGCTGGGGGGCGCGACAGCCATGCTGCCAGTCTATGCAGACGGTATCCTGCATGTCGGACCGATCGGTCTGGGGCTACTGCGTGCGGCTCCAGCCGTTGGGGCGCTTCTGATGTCCTGGGGCTTGTCACGCTATCCCCTTAAGGGACGCGCTGGCCTCATCATGTTTGTGGCTGTCGTTGTGTTCGGCATTGCGACGATCGTCTTTGGGGCATCCCACACGGTCTGGCTCTCGATCTTGGCCCTGATGGTCCTCGGAGCCGCCGACGTCATCAGCGTGGTGATCCGCTCCTCGCTCATTCAGCTTGCAACGCCGGATTCGATGCGCGGGCGCGTCTCGGCCGTGAATACGCTGTTCATTGGCTCCAGCAATCAGCTTGGCGAATTCGAAAGCGGCATGCTCGGAACCGCGATAGGGCCGGAAGCTGCTGTCATCGCCGGTGGTATTGGGACAATTCTGGTGGCGGCTGCATGGGCCCGCTTCTTCCCGCGCCTGTGGGCGCTCGATCGTCTGGAAGACGTCTTTCCGGAAGAATAGTAAGCCCGGAAATGCAAAAAGCTCCCGAAAGGGAGCTTTGTTTGCGGCCGGAGCAGCTTTCCGAAGGAAAGGCTGGCTCCCGAAGTAGGACTCGAACCTACGACCCAGCGATTAACAGTCGCTTGCTCTACCAACTGAGCTATTCGGGACCGGCGAGGTGGTATGTAGCCAAATGGTCGGGGTCGGTAAAGCCCCTAAATGAACTTTTTTTGTCGATTTTTTCGTTTCTCTTCAAAGACCTGAGAAAAACCGTCATTTTTCAGAGCTCTTCACGCCCCCGGGTCGCGAGTTGATCCACGCGTTCGTTGTTCTCGTCGCCCGAATGACCCTTGACCCAGAGCCAGTCGATTTCATGCGGTTTCGCGGCTTCCAGGATCCGCTGCCACAAATCCATGTTGGCGACGGGATCGCCGGCCGCATTGCGCCACTTCCGCCGCACCCAGCCTGTATGCCAGCGGGTGATGCCGTTGCGCAGATATTCGCTGTCCGTATGCAGCGTCACGATGCACGGACGTTTGAGAGCTTCCAGCGCCTCGGCTGCTGCTGTCAGTTCCATGCGGTTATTTGTGGTTTCCGGGTCGCCGCCCAGAAGTTCTTTTTCCTGACCGCGGCAGACCAGTAGCGCACCCCATCCGCCGGGGCCCGGATTGGGTTTGCATCCCCCATCCGTCCAGATTTCGACCCGGGGACGTTCTCCAGGCGCCTCAGACATGAGACGCGCTTTGGAAATGACGCAGGCGCCGCAGATAGGCCAGCGGATCCTTGCGGGTGACCAGGGCATCTGCGGGCGTGTTGATCCAGTCGTAAAGCCGCGTCAGTAGAAAGCGGATCGCAGCGCCCTGACACAGGGTCGGAAGCGCGGCTTTTTCTGCGTCACTCAAGGGACGAACGCTCTCGTATCCCTGCATGATGGCGGCAGCAAAAGACGGCTCGAACGTTTTTTCGTCCCGGAAGCACCAGGCATTCAGGCAGATCGCCAGATCGTAGGCCAGAAAATCCGTGCAGGCGAAATAGAAGTCGATCAGCCCCGAGACCTGCCCGTTCTGGAAAAAGACATTATCTGGAAACAGGTCCGCATGAATCTGCCCGCGCGGGAGAGCGTCCGGTGCAGGCCATGCGGCCTCGACGTTCTGAAGCGCCTTCCGGACTTCAGCCGTCAGACCGGGTGAAAGAGCGTCTCCGCTTTCGCCACAGCTTTCGAGCAGTGGCCCCCATGCCGCCGGAGACAGGGCATTGGGTCGGACGGCATCATACCCTTCGCCAGCAATGTGCAGCCGGGCCAGCACCTTGCCCAGTTCGAGACACAGCTTCGCGTCAAGCTGCGTTGCAGAAACGCCGGGAAGAAATGTCGTGATGGCGGCGGGGCGGTCTGCGAGGCTGCGCAGGGCAGTCCCGCTCCGGTCTGATACGGGAAGCGGGCAGTTCAGCCCCCTGCCCGCCAGATGCTGCATGAGCCCCAGAAACCACGGAAGTTCAGCGGCATTCACACGCCGCTCGAACAGCGTGAGAATGAAATCCCCCTCCGTCGTGCGAAGGAGGAAGTTGCTGTTTTCGACACCCTCGGCGATGCCATGAAACGAGACCAGCGTCCCGATATCGTAAGTGCCAAGAAACGCCTCGAGCGTCTCGGCCGCCAGTTCCGTGTAGACGGCCATGAGAGATCAGTCGTCCTCGCCAGCCAGGGGGCCAGGCAGGCGGAAGTTGATGTTCTCTTCCTTGACGATCCGCTCTTCGATCTTGAGCGTGTATTTCTCGGCGAGCGCCGTCACCATTTCCTGCACGAGGCTTTCGGGAGCAGACGCGCCGGCACTGATGCCAAGCGTTTCCACGCCTTCGAGGACGCTCCAGTCCAGATTTTCGAGCTTCGGCACCAGCAGCGCACGGCGTGCACCGGATCGCTCGGCCACTTCCCGCAGGCGCTGCGAGTTGGACGAGTTCGGTGAGCCGATCACGATCACAAGATCGCTCTCGGGCGCGATGGCCTTCACGGCTTCCTGACGATTGGTCGTGGCGTAGCAGATATCCTCGCGCTTGGGCCCTTCGATCAGCGGGAAGCGCGAGCGCAGGATGTCCACGATCTCGGCCGTGTCATCGACCGAAAGCGTTGTCTGCGTGATGAAGGCCAGCTTGGCTGGATCTTCCGGCTGGATCGTGCGGGCTTCTTCCGCATCGTTGATGAGCGTGACGGCGCCCGGCGGAAGCTGGCCCATCGTGCCTACGACTTCTGGATGGCCCGCATGGCCGATCATGAGGATATGAAGCTGGTCCGGGCCACCGCCCGCGAAGTGACGTTCGGCCTCACGATGAACCTTCGACACCAGTGGGCAGGTCGCATCCAGATATAGCAGGTTGCGGCGCTGTGCTTCTGCCGGCACGGCCTTGGGAACGCCATGCGCCGAGAAAACGACATGTCCGTCTTCCGGCACTTCATCCAGTTCCTCGACGAAAATGGCGCCCTTGGCTTCCAGCCCTTCAACGACGGTCCGGTTATGGACGATCTCGTGTCGGACATAGACCGGAGCACCGTAACGGCGCAGGGCTTCTTCCACGACACGGATGGCGCGGTCCACACCGGCACAGAATCCACGCGGACCGGCGAGCAGGACGCGAAGGGTTTTATGGGCTTCCACACCGTCGGTGCGGGAAGGAGCGAAAGTCGTCTGTTCTGACATGGTGTTCCCCAAGCGGGCGGAGTTCGATATGTAGGACCAGTATCGACCGGATTGCCTCTCGTCGCAACGTCCGGGCCGCTTTGTTGGGAGTTTCTTCAGCTGATGCCAGCCATCCGGCGCCTCGCCTCGCCTCTGTTTGCTCCGGCTTTTGCCCTTGTGGCGCTTTCGAGTCTGGCCGGCTGCGACGAATCCAACCCGAGTTTCTTCGCCCCTGCCTGCCCGGCGCTCGATATCCCGGGTTCGGCAGGGGACCAGTTCGTCTATGACGGCAAGAGCGCGGATATCGGCAGTCTCGTCAGCCATGCCCAGATCGCCTCCCTCTCCGGGGACTGCGAACGTGGTCCGGATGGCCCGCATGGCCACCAGACGGTCCGCACCCGACTGAGCCTCGCCATGAACCTGACCCGTGGTCCGGCTGCGACCAGCAGCACGATCGACGTGCCATATTTCATCGTCATCATGCGTGACGGCAAAATCGTGGACAAGAAAGTCTTCACCGACAGCTTCCGCTTCCCGGCCAACGTCAGCACACAATCAGTGCGGACGAACCTGCGCCTGATCGATCTTCCTGCCACGGACAACATGACGCAGGAAAATCCTTACACGCTTGAAATCGGCTATCAGCTGACACATGGCGAACTCGGGTATAACCGCGAGCATCTCGCACCGGTGTCCTTCCACAGCCACACACAGTAACCAGAGCGCCGGGTCAGCCCTTCAGACACAGGCGGCAGCCCGTTATTTCATGATAACGGACTGTCGCGAATGGCCCGGCATACGGACACGGCGGAATGTTCCGTGCCGGCTATCATTTCGGAACAGAAACACATGGACAATCGCGAACTGACCCTCCGCGGGATTATTCTCGGAGCCCTCATCACGGTCGTCTTTACGGCAGCGAACGTCTATCTGGGCCTCAAGATCGGTCTGACTTTCGGCTCGTCCATTCCCGCCACGATCATCTCGATGGCTGTCCTGCGCCTTATGGGCGGCGGGACCATGCTGGAAAACAACATGGTCCAGACCCAGGCTTCCGCGGCTGGAACCCTGTCCTGTGTGTTCGCTGCGCTCCCGGCCCTGATCATGGTCGGGTACTGGCATGAATTTCCCTATGTCATCACGCTTCTGCTGACGATGGCCGGCGGTATGACGGGCGTTGTCTTCACCATCCCGCTGCGACGCGCGCTCGTAAGCAACTCCGATCTGCCCTACCCCGAAGGCACGGCCTGCGCGGAAATCCTGCGCGCCTCCTCCCCCGAAGGTGATGCCCGGAGCCTGAGATCCCTCACCCTCGGCACCATCGTTTCAGGTGCCGTTGCCTTCGCGACTTCTGGGCTGCGTCTTCTGTCAGACGGGTTCTCAGCCGCAACCGTCGTGGGATCGTCCGCTTTCCGGCTGAATGGCAGCTTTTCGCTGGCCCTGCTGGGAACGGGCTATCTGGTCGGGATCGGTGGCGGGATTGCCATGCTGCTCGGTGTCTTTCTGGCATGGGGCATCATGGTGCCGGTTCTGGGCCATCTCACCCCTTCAGCCACACCCCTGGCAGACGCAACGGGGCTCTGGCTGCACAAGGTGCGCTTCATCGGTGCCGGAACCATTGCGGTTGCCGCGGTCTGGACCCTGCTGGCACTCGCGCGGCCCGTGGCCCAGGGGCTGAAGGAAGCACTCTCCGTCACTCATCTGGCAACGGGAGATGACAGCGACCGCGATCTGACGCCCCGGACGCTGATTGCCCTGTGTGTAGTCATCGCGGTGCTGCTGGCAGGATTGTTCGCCTATTTCCTATGGCCCGTCATGCCACATGGCGGTGCACTGGCCACCCTGATTCTGCTGGGCCTGGTCGCCTGCTTTGGGCTGGGCTTCCTGGTCGCCAGCGCCTGCGGCTACATGGCCGGGATCATCGGATCTTCGTCCTCGCCAATTTCCGGCGTGGGGATCATTGCCATCATTGCCATTTCGGTCGCCCTGTGGGGGCTGGAAAGCACTGGACTGCTCAGCGTCGAACAGCGCCCCATAGCGATTGCCTTCGGACTTTTCGTGCTCTCCGCCATCACGGCTTCGGCAGCTGTTTCCAATGACAACCTGCAGGACCTCAAGACCGGCCAGCTTGTCGGGGCGGCGCCCTGGAGACAGGAAGTTGCCCTGTTGATCGGCTGCGTGGTTGGTGCGATCGTTATCCCCTGGGTGCTTCAGGTCCTGTATCAGGCCTACGGCTTTGCCGGAGCAATGCCACGTGAGGGCATGGACCCGTCGCGCGCGCTTGCCGCGCCACAGCCTGCGCTGATGGCCGCCATCGCCACCGGGATACTGACCCACCAGCTCGACTGGCTCATGCTGGAAATCGGAGCGGCTCTCGGCGTGCTTCTGGTCATCCTGGATGTCGTGCTGCACCGCCGCAATCTGGCCCTTCCGCCGCTGGCGGTCGGGATGGGCATCTATCTTCCGGCAGATGTTTCGGTCACGATTGGCATTGGTGCGGGGCTGGGATGGCTGCTGCGTCGCTTCCCCAAGGAACAGGGAACGATGATTGCGTCAGGCTTCATTGTTGGAGAGAGCCTGATCGGCGTGGCGCTCGCCGCCATGGCGGGAGCAACAGGAAGCGCCGATACACTGGCGCTTCCCGTCCCAACCCTGCTGAATGCAGGGCTGGGTTGGGCAGTCTTCTGTGGCGTCCTGCTCTGGTTCGGACGGCAGGTCAGACAGTCAGACTGAGTTCAGCAGGGTAAAACCCGGGATCAGGCCTTCACCCACCACTGCACCGGCTCCTGCTCGGCTACTTCCGTCTCTGCCATTTCCACGGCTGCCGGAGCGGCTTCCTTACGGGGGCGACCGACAGGACGGGGCGCACGACGTGCCGCCTCGGCAGCCTGCTCACGGGCCTGATGCAGGGATGCCTTCAGCGTCTGGATCGCATCCTGGTTTTCACGCAGTTCGCGGTTCAGTTCGGTGATCTGGATCTTCGCATGGGCTTCGCGCGTTTCGAATGCCTTGAGCTGGGCGCGGATATCAATCAGGCTCCGCTCAGCTTCTTCCCAGCGGCGCTGCTCTCGCTTGACCGACTGGCGCAGACGCTCGATTTCTTCCTGATCTTCCTGACTGGGATTGCGCGCGGCAATTCCGCGGCTCCCCTGATGTTCGACCACAACCTGTCCATCACGGACGAAACGCCGGCGACGTTCGGGAGTGGGTGTGAGAGGGCGGGGCTTGGAAGAACGGGAGGAGGCTCCTGCCCCCAGACGGGCCAGAGCCTGTCGCAGCTTGTCTTCTTCGTTAACCTGATGCTCGTCCTGCATTCTGTATTCTTCAACCAATATGATATTTGTAGATTTCGTCCCTGCCGGACAGGCCTGCCGAAAGACAGAAAAGCTGACCGGACCTTGGCCCACCCAGCAACGACACGCCCTGACAAGGATATGAAAAGTCGACTCGTCTGGAGAAACTCCAGCGTTCTGACGCAAGTGTCCTAGCACTTCACCGGCATTCTGTCATCAGAACAATAAGCGATGGCTTATATTTTCTTCTGGTGCCAGCGTCCCGGAGACCAGAGAATATCCGTTTCACCATGATTATTGGCATGACGGGCAAGCACAAAGAAGTAATCGGACAGTCTGTTCAGGAAACGAAGTGTTTCCGCAGGTGCCTGTTCCAGCAAAGCCACCCGCCGCTCGGCCCGCCGCGCAATGGTCCTTGCCAGATGCGCGTGCGCCGCGACAAGGGTTCCGCCGGGCAGGACAAAACTTCTGAGATCCTGCTGGGATTTGCGCATCTCCTCCAGCCGGACTTCAAGCCAGAGACTGGCTTCCGCAGTCAGGCTGGGAGTGCGGTCCGGGTCGGGCAGACAGAGATCCGCACCGAGATCAAACAGGCAGGACTGGATCTGCCGGACCTCGTCTTCAAGAGCGGCAGTCCGGGTGTCCTGTGCCATGTAACAGCACAGGACACCCAGCTGGGCATTGAGTTCATCAACAGTCCCCATCGCTTCGATACGGTCAGACGACTTGGAAACGCGTGTTCCGTCGCCAAGTGACGTCTGTCCCCCGTCGCCACCACGGGTCACGATCCTGTCGATGCGGATGCTCATGCCCTGATCCTGCTGCTTAGTGGCTTCTTTTGTGCTTCGCGTGATGGCTGATCGTGCGATCACCCATCAGGTCATGCGCACGGGATGTGTGATCCGTCAGCAGCTTGTCCGTGTCTGACGCGAGGGTTTTCACATCGGGCGTACCACCCGAAGCCTTGGCAGTCGTAATTGCCTTGCCCAGGTCCGCCGTGCGGGTGCTCACGACATCACGCAGGAACATGCGATCAAATGCCGCCCCATAGAGATGCGAGAACGAATCGACGTGCTCCTGATCGGCGGCATCGATCTTGGCGGCTACGGTCAGGTTGCCATCCGAAGCGATCTTGGCGACGGCCTTCTGATTGGTCGTGTGATCCGCCTGAACGGTCGACGCGAATGCCTTGATCACGTCGCTGTTGCTGTGCGTAGCCGCAAGTGTCGCAATAGCGATCTGCGTCTGGTCCATCTCGTCGATCTGCTGGATGAAGGCCGCGTCCGCCGTGGTCAGCTTATATGTGGATGCCACGCTCGGAAGAGCGGGAGCCGGCGGCGCATCAGGAGCATTACAGGCGGCCAGACCGGCAAGAAGGCCGGCGGACAGGCACAGACGGAGATACGAAACAGTCATCGAAGCTTCCTTTTTCAAACGCACCTGACCTCAAAAGGACAGGCCGCGACAGACTGACACTCCACTCATGACAGTCTCTCATTCGCTGTTCAGACAACACATGATACATTCACGGCATGTCCGCAAATCCTGTCCGCACCGACATGCCAGATCTGATCCGGGGAAGTTTCATTTTCGCCGCCCTTTCGGCGGCTTCCGGCGTCATGCTCGGCGCCTTGTCCGCCCATCTTCCGGACCGGCTTTTTGCCATGCCGGGGGGACGGGCCATGCTGCATTCCGCAATCGAGATCCAGATGTGGCATGCACTGGGACTCTGCGTGCTGTCCCTGAACGCATCCCGTCTCTCGCCGAAACTGATCCGCCTGTCCTGTCTGTGCATGGCGGTGGGCATGGTGCTGTTCTGCGTGCCGGTCACACTGCTCGCCCTGTTCAATCTCAGACTGGGGCCTATGTCAGTCGGACGGATTGCCCCTTATGGCGGGACGATGCTCATGATTGCCTGGTGCCTGGCCGCGGCATCTGCCCTGCGGCGTCCGTTCCGAAATTGAGCTCCGTTAGACGCGGCTTTTTCTGATTCGCTGAAAAATCAGCAGACCGATTGCCTGCACGCCAAGCGCCAGAAGGAAGCAAGCAATCATGATCCCCGTCAGGATCAGCTGTTCGCGCCCAAGACCGGATTCAATATGAAACAGGCTGTAGAGCTCCTGCCAGGCGGATGTTCCCGCCACATGCTGCGCAAACTTGATCGCCGGCTGCCAGAAGCGGAACACCGATGCGAATGCGAGCGTCAAACCCACGAGAATTACGGTCCGGATCAGGGTTTCCGCAACGCTGATCTCGCGCGGAGACGTCACGTCCGGGCGTGATGGTGTTTTTTTCAAACGCATGACCTTTCGTCAAAACTGGGCTTTAATCATCTGTTCCTGTCGTTCTGCGTTATGGCATGCAGAGGACAACATCAATGAAAGCCTTTTTCATGCGCCGTTCCCTTCTTGCCGCTGCCGGCCTCGGTCTGGCGCTTACCGCAACCCTTCCCGCTCATGCCGCGTCCACGGAAGTGACTCCGACACCTGCCCCGCAACTGACTGAAACGTCGGCGCCACCCGTCGCCACGCCATATCCGGATACGACCGTCGCCCACGATCAGGTGACCCAGGCCTTTGCCCTGGCGCAGAAGACCCATCGCAAGGTTCTGCTGGACTTCGGGGGCAACTGGTGCCCGGACTGCAAGATGCTCAGCGGCATTTTTGCCCTGCCCGACGCGGCACGCTGGCTGGACAGCCAGTTCGTCGTCGTCCCGGTCAATGTGGGGCGCATCAATACCAATCTTGATCTGGCCGCGCGCTATGGCGTGACCATCAAGGCCGTCCCGACCGTCATTATCGTGACACCGGACGGCCATGCCCTGAATGGCGACGGTTCCACGGCTCTGGGCAATGCCCGCAGCATGTCGCCACAGGCTGTTCTGGACCTCATTTCCAGCTGGAACAAACGCGGCTAAGTCCCTGAGGCTCCGGCTTTTTCCGGAGCCTCAGTCCATACTCAGAGAGCAAGCACCTGCTCGGCCTCATGCACGACTTCTGCCAGGACATCCGCCTCGAACGGAGAGGTCAGCCCGGCCTCGGACACAAGCTGCGCGAAGGGCTTTGAGCCTCCTTCAGCGCAAAGTCTGCGATAGGTTTCGAGCGTCCCTTCACGGTCCAGACGCGAACCCAGCCAGAGCTGCAATGCGCAGCACTGGGCCAGCGCGTAGTCGATGTAATAAAACGGCAGCCGGTAGATATGGAGCTGCGCCTGCCAGCGTCCGCCCTTCGCCGGATAGGCCAGATCGCCCCAGTCCCGCCACGGCATGTAAAGCTTTTCAAGCCGTTGCCAGATCTGATGACGCTCTTCCGGTGTCATCTCCGGACGGGCGTAGACTTCATGCTGGAAATGATCCACGCAGACGCCGTACGGGAAGAACGACAGCGCGTCGATCAGATGCATCCGGCGATACCGGTCCGCCGCGCCATCTTCGACCAGAGCGCCAATCTGCGGCCAGGTCAGGAACTCCAGCCCCATGGAATGGATTTCAGCCGCTTCCATGGTCGGCCAGAGCTGATCGATCCACGGCAGGTCACGGCTTTTCCAGTTCTGGAAGGCGTGACCCATTTCATGCGTGAAAACGCCGATATCGTTATGGGTACCGTTGAAATTGGCGAAGATGTAAGGCGTTCCAACTGTCGGAAAAGACGTGCAGAACCCGCCCCCGGCTTTGCCCTCACGGTTCTTCAGATCAAGATAGCCCAGATCCCGCATCTGGGCGTAGAAATCGGCCATCTCGCCTGACGGATCGAGATCGCGGAACATGCCTTCCGCACGCGCGACCAGAAGATCATGATCGCCCGCCGGCCCGGGATTCCCCTGAAGGTCGATGAGCGCCTCATCCCACGCCATCACTTTGTCCCAGCCCATTTTCAGGCGCCGGCGTTCGATCAGCGAGCTGATCAACGGCGTGACATAGGCCAGGACTTTCTCGCGGAAAGCCGCGACCTGCTCGGGGCCATAATCCGTCCGCCGCATCCGGCGATATCCCAGTTCGATATAGTTCTCGAAACCGAGCGTCTTTGCCATCCGGTCCCGCAGGGCGACGAGCTTGCCGTAAAGGGCATCGAGTTCGGCCCCGTTTTCCTCAAAGAAGGCCCAGCGCGCCGCCTCGGCAGCATGACGGACATCCCGGTCCATGCCCTGAAGATACGGCACCAGTCCCGACAGGTTGAGCGTCTTGCCGTCGAAAGGGATTTTCGCGGCTGCCAGAAGGGCCGTATATTCCCCCGCAAGCCGTGCCTCTTCCTCAAGATCCGTGCTGATGCGCGGATCGAAGGTCGTCGTGTCAGATTCCCAGAGCCGCACCACATGCGGCGTCACGATGGCTTCAAGCCCCTCGCGGTCAGGATCGGCCAGAAGGCGTTTCTTGACCGTTACCTCATGATCGGTCGCGACCGGGGACAGCCGGTCGGCATAGTCACGATCAGCCTTCGCCGCTTCATCCTGCGTATTGCGCGAAAACTGCAGATGCACATGCGACGCCCACGACTCATACTCGCGCCGCACAGCATCAAAAGCGTGCAGGGCTTCCACACGGTCGCCGGCATCAAGCAGGGACGCGATGGCATCATAACGGGCCTTGAGAGACTGATCGTCAGGCCGGGGGAAAGACAGTTCGGAAAAGGGAGGGATTGTCTTCGTCATGGCATAATTCTGCCATTCCCCGCCCCCCGCGTCCATGCCTGTCAGACGGTCCGGATATCGCCCACAAACTGCGTGATACGACGGCAGGCTTCGACCAGTTGCTCATCCGAAGCGGCAAAGGAGAGGCGCAGATACGGGCTGTATCCGAACGCCGAGCCCGGCACGGTCGCGACATGCGCCTCGTCCAGAAGTGCCTCCGCAAAAGCCACATCCGTATCGAGCAACCGTCCCTGCCCCGATGTACCTCCAATCAGGGCCGCAATCCCCGGATAGGCATAGAACGCACCATCCGGCATCACGCAGGTCAGACCCGGGACCTGTTGCAATGCGCCCACAACCAGACCACGTCGGCGCTCATAGGTTTCCAGCATCCGGGCGATCCCGCCAGCGTCTCCGTCCAGTGCCGCAACCGACCCGGCCTGCGCGAGCGTGCACACGCCGGACGTGGAATTGCCCTGCACCGCGACCATGGCCTGGATCAGCGGGACCGGACCACAGGCGAACCCGACGCGCCAGCCCGTCATGGCATAGGCCTTGGCCATGCCATTCACAATCAGGATACGATCTGCCAGATCCGGTGCGACACTCAGCAGCGACAGATGCTTCTTCCCGTCGAACGTCAGATGCTCATAGATCTCGTCGCTCATCACGAGAACATGCGGCGCTTCACGCAGCACATCCGCGATGGCTTCCAGATCCTGACGCTCAAGGATCGCACCCGTTGGATTGTTCGGGAAATTCAGGACCAGCCATTTCGTCCGCAGCGTAATGGCCTCACGGATCGCTTCAGGGTCAGGACGGAAGCCGTTTTCTTCCCGACAGCGGATCTCGACTGGAACTCCGCCCAGCATCCGGGTGATCAGCGGATAGCTGACCCAGTACGGCGCGGGCACAATAACCTCATCTCCGACTTCCAGCGATGCCATCAGCGCGTTGAAAATGACCTGCTTGCCACCATTCGCAACCATGATCCGGTCAGACGTGACGTCCAGAGCGTTATCACGACGGAACTTCCGGATAATGGCGTCAATCAGCGGCTTCTGACCGGGGATCGGCGGATAACCGGTATCCCCAGCCTTCGCAGCGGCATAAGCGGCTTCGATCGCTTCAGGCGGCGACGGAAAATCCGGCTGCCCGAGTGCAAGCGAAATGACATCCGCTCCCTGCGCCTTCAGTTCACGCGCGCGCGCTGCCATTGCGATGGTGGCCGGACGAGGAAGATCAGCCAGACGGGATGCGATGGTGAAACTCATGAAAGCCCTCGGCAGAAATTCTGGATCCGGGTGCAGGCTTCCTTCAGAAGCTCCGTGCTGGTCGCATAGGAGATCCGGAAATAGCCGGGCGTCAGAAACGCCGTGCCATGCACGGCCGCAACACCGGTTTCCTCTAGCAGGGCCGTCACGAAGGCTTCGTCACCATCGATGAGACGGCCACCTTTGCTCGTCTTGCCCAGTGTGCCGGCGATGGACGGAAACGCATAGAAAGCGCCTTCAGGAAGAGCGCAGGACAGGCCCGGCGCCTCATTCAGCATCCCGATCACAAGATTGCGCCGCTCCTGATACACCGCGACCATTTCGGAAATGAAGTCCTGCGGTCCGGAAACAGCTTCCTGTGCGGCAGCCTGGGCAATGGAGCACGGATTGCTCGTGCTCTGTCCCTGGAGCTTGATGAGCTGTCGTGTGAAATCCACCGGAGCGGCAGCAAAACCGATCCGCCAGCCCGTCATGGCGTAAGCCTTGGACACACCGTTCATCGTCACGGTACGCGAACGCAGGCGCGGCTCGACCTGAACCACGGTTTTTGCAACAGCACCGTCATACAGGAGCTTGGCGTACATATCGTCTGTGAGGATCCAGATATCCGGATAGTCCAGCAGCACATCCGTCAGTGCCTTGAGAGCCTCGGTATCGTAAGCCGCGCCTGTCGGATTGCAGGGCGAATTGAGACAGAGCCACTTTGTCCGGGGCGTAATCGCGGCGCGAAGCTGCTCGGCGGTCAGACGGAAGCCGTTTTCCGGGTCAGCCTGGACAATGACGGGCGTACCATCGGCTAGCGTCACGATGTCGGGATAGGAGACCCAGGCAGGAGCCGGAATGATGACCTCGTCACCCGCATTCAGGGTCGAGACCATGACATTGTAAATGACCTGCTTGCCACCCGTGGACACGCAGATTTCCTCAGCTTTATAATCAAGATCGAAATCAGCATTCAGACGCGCCGCCACGGCCTTGCGCAGTTCGAGTGTGCCTGCCACGTCCGTGTATTTGGTCTTGCCGGCCTCAATGGCCCGGATTGCCGCCCGCTTGATGAAATCAGGCGTATCGAAATCCGGCTCGCCTGCGGAAAGGCTGATAATGTCACGGCCTTCTGCCTTCAGGGCACGGGCTTTCTGGGTCACGGCAATCGTCTGGCTGGGAAGGATACGGTTCAGACGGTCGGCAATAAAGGACATGACAGGTTTCCGGATCATTTCGATGTCGCGATCCTAGACATGTTCGGGCAGTTTTGACCACAGGTGGGCGGGCTTTGGGCAACAAAAAAGGCGCCTTCCCTGAGGAAGGCGCCTTGAGGCTGACAATGCGGGAAAGCCAGTCGTAGAAAAATCAGGCCAGCTTTTCCATTTCGCGAAGTACCGCCTGCCCCATCATTTCGGTGCCGACTCGAGCCATTCCCGGTGACATGATGTCGCCGGTCCGCAGACCCGAAGCCAGGACATTCGAAACCGCCGTCTCGATCAGGTCAGCATCCTCAGCACGATTGAGCGAATAACGCAACAGCATGGCGAACGAAAGGATCTGGGCCAGCGGATTGGCGATCCCCTTGCCCGCGATGTCCGGGGCACTGCCATGGATCGGTTCGTACAGGGCATTGCGCTTGCCATCCGCGCGAACCGGGCCAAGCGTGGCCGAAGGCAGCATGCCGAGCGAGCCCGTCAGCATAGAGGCCAGATCGGACAGGATGTCGCCGAACAGGTTGCCCGTGACGATGACGTCGAACTGGTTCGGGTCGCGGACCAGCTGCATCGCGCAGTTATCCGCCAGCATGTGGGACAGCTGGACGTCCGGATATTCACGCTTGTGTACGTCGGTCACGACTTCCTTCCACAGGAGACCGCTTTCCATGACGTTGCACTTCTCGACCGAACACACGCGGTTGTCGCGCTTGCGGGCAAGATCGAAAGCAACGCGTGCCACGCGCTCGATTTCGGACGTCGTGTAGACTTCCGTGTTGATGCCACGACGCGAGCCATCGGGCAGTGTCTCGATCCCACGCGGCTCACCGAAATAGATGCCCCCGACCGTCTCACGGACGATCATCAGATCCAGTCCACGCACCACTTCCGGCTTCAGCGCTGACGCATCGATCAGGGCATCGAACAGCTTGGCCGGACGCAGATTGGCGAACAGCTGCAGTTCTTTGCGCAGCTTGAGGATCGCAACTTCCGGACGCTTGTCGAAGCCGACGTGGCTCCAAGCCGGATCGCCCACAGAACCGAACAGCACGGCGTCAGACTGGCGGGCCAGTTCAATGACCTCATCACGGATCGGCACGCCATGTACGGCAAGGGATGCGGCGCCGACGAGCTCTTCCGTAATGTCCAGTTTCAGTCCGCGATATGCGCTCATCCAGTGCACGATCCGCGCGACTTCGCGCATGACTTCCGGACCGATCCCGTCTCCGGCCAGAACCAGAAGCTTATATGCGTCGCTCATTTCACAGTCCCTATGGTAATTGACGGCACCCAGGCACGGCTCGGACGATGCTCGAAACTGGTGATCTCGGCATCATGCGCCATGGTCTGTCCGATATCATCCAGCCCTTCCAGCAGCATGTGACGACGGAACGGATCCACGTCGAACGCGATGGTGTCGCCGTTCGGGCGCACGATCACCTGACGCTCCAGATCCACCGTCAGACGCGAATTCGCACCCTGACGGGCATCATCCATTAGCTCGTCACAGATTTCGCGCGGCAGCCGGATCGGAAGAATGCCGTTCTTGAAGCAGTTATTAAAAAAGATATCGGCAAAGCTGGGCGCAATAACGCAGCGGATTCCGAAATCCAGCAGCGCCCAGGGCGCATGCTCACGCGAGGAACCGCATCCCAGATTGTCGTACGTGATCAGGATCTCGGCGTGCCGATAAGGCTCCTGATTGAGCACGAAATCCGGCTTTTCGTTGCCATCTGCGTCATAGCGCTGAGCCGCGAAAGCGTTCTTGCCCAGACCCGTCCGCTGAATGGTCTTCAGGAAACGGGCCGGAATGATCTGATCCGTATCGATGTTCTCGGTCGGCATCGGCGCCGCAATGGCGGTCAGTTCCGTGAACTTGTCCATCAGACGGTCTCCTTCACCAGTTCACGCACGTCGCACAGACGTCCCGTAACAGCGGCGGCAGCCGCCATGGCGGGCGAGCACAGATGCGTCCGGCCGCCCGGACCCTGACGCCCTTCGAAATTGCGGTTGGATGTCGAAGCGCAGCGCTGACCCGGCGTCAGACGGTCCGGATTCATCCCGAGACACATCGAACAACCGGCCTCACGCCATTCAAAACCGGCATCCAGGAAGATCTTGTCCAGACCTTCAGTCTCGGCCGCATGCTTCACCAGACCTGAACCCGGAACGATCATGGCGCGAACACCTTCCGCGACATGCCGTCCGCGGACCACGTCCGCAGCAGCGCGCAGGTCTTCCAGACGGCTGTTCGTGCAGGAGCCGATGAACACGACATCCACGGGCGTTCCCGCGATTTTCTGCCCGGCTTCAAGCCCCATATAGTCCAGAGCACGCTGGATCTGGGCTGCCCGAGCCGGATCGGGCTCATCAGACGGGGACGGAACGGAACCATCAATCGGCAGCACGTCCTGCGGGCTGGTGCCCCAGGTTACGGACGGGATGATCTCTTCAGCCGCGAGCGTGACTTCCGTATCGAAATAGGCGCCTTCGTCAGAGGCAAGGCTGCGCCAGTAGTCGCAGGCCTGCTCGAAGGCTTCGCCCTTCGGTGCAAACGGACGGCCCTTCACATAGGCGAAGGTCGTTTCGTCCGGCGCGACCAGACCGGCACGCGCACCAGCTTCGATGGACATGTTGCACAGCGTCATACGGCCGGCCATGTCCAGATCACGGATCGCAGATCCTGCAAATTCAATGACATGACCGGTGCCGCCAGCGGTACCGATCCGGCCGATGATCGCCAGCATGATGTCTTTCGCCGTCACGCCGGGACCGACCTTCCCCTCGACGGAGACACGCATGTTCTTCGCGGGCTTCTGCAGGATCGTCTGGGTCGCCAGCACGTGTTCGACTTCGGACGTACCAATCCCGAACGCCAGCGAGCCGAGCGCGCCATGCGTGGAGGTGTGGCTGTCGCCGCAGACGATCGTCATGCCCGGCAGGGAAATGCCCTGCTCCGGCCCGACAACATGCACGATGCCCTGAGAGGCGGAGCGCAGCGGGAAATAGGGGACGCCGAATTCGGCGACATTCTTCTCAAGCGTTTCGATCTGGAGGCGGCTCTGCGGCTCCTCGATCGGCTTGGAACGATCGGACGTGGGGACATTGTGGTCCGCCACGGCCACCGTGGCATCCGGACGACGCACGCGACGCCCGGACATCCGCAGGCCTTCGAAAGCCTGCGGACTTGTCACCTCATGGACGAGGTGCCGGTCGATGTAGAGGATGCACGTCCCGTCCTCGAGACGTTCGACGACATGATCGTCCCAGATCTTGTCAAAAAGGGTTCTGGGCGAATTGGTAACGGGCATCCTGTCTCTACTCCGAACGGTTTAGGAAGCGGCCTTGCTGTCCGCCTTCGGCAGATCGCGGGGACGCTCGGCAATACGGGCGGACTTGCCCGAACGGCCACGCAGATAATACAGCTTCGCGCGACGGACCTTACCGCGACGCACAACTTCGATGCTGGCGATCGACGGTGCGTACAGCGGGAACACGCGCTCCACGCCTTCACCGTTGGAGATCTTGCGAACCGTGAAGTTGCTGTTTAGGCCCTTGTTGGAACGGGCAATGACAACGCCTTCGAAGCTCTGCACACGCTCACGCGTGCCTTCGACAACGCGGACGCCAACGCGGACCGTGTCACCTGCAATGAACTCGGGAACAGCGCGGACGCCGGAAAGACGCTCGATCTCGCGCGCCTCATACTGCTGGATAATGTTCATGACCAAACTCCTGAAAACAAAACTTCAATGGACCTGCTGTCGTGCCAGATACGCATCCCAGAGGTCCGGGCGGCGCGCCTTCGTGACGGCGATTGACTGTTCATGGCGCCAGCGGGCGATGGCACCATGGTTGCCGGAGAGAAGAATGTCGGGCACGTCCCGCCCGTCCCACACTGCCGGCTTGGTGTACTGTGGATATTCAAGAAGCCCGTCGGCGAAGCTCTCGTCCTGACCGCTGACGTCCGACCCCATGACGCCGGGAAGAAGACGGACACACGCATCCAGAAGCGTCAGGGCGGGAATTTCCCCTCCCGACAGTACGACATCGCCCATGCAGAGCTGTTCGATATCGTGCTTTTCCAGAACGCGTTCGTCCACCCCTTCGAAACGCCCGCAGAGAACGACGACCCCCGGACCGGACGACAAACGCTCCGCATCTTCATGCGACATGCGCCGTCCCCGCGGTGTCGGATAGACGACCGGACGCCCATCCAGCGCGGGAAGCGCCGAGAGGGCCGTATCCAGAACGTCTGCCCGCATCACCATGCCGGCCCCGCCACCGAAGGGCGTGTCATCCACGGCCCGGTGACGTCCCAGCCCGTGCTGGCGCAGGTCATGCGCCTCACAGGACCAGACCCCCCGCTCCAGTGCCCGGCCCGCAAGGGAAAATCCCAGCGGCCCCGGGAACATGTCCGGGAAAAGGGTCAGAATGTCCGCGCGCCAGCTCATGCCCGCACCTGGACCTCGCCAGCCAGATCCCCCTCGACCTCGACTTCAACGGGCGGGATAAGAACCACTTCCCGTTTCGCAAGGTCCACACGGGGAACGCAGGCCAGCGTGAACGGCACGATCAGACCACGATCCACTTCGAGGCTGACGCCTGCACCGTAATCATGAACGACCGAAACCGTTCCCAGGACATCTCCATCTTCGGAGACCGCCGTCATGCCGATCAGGTCAGCATGATAGAACTCGTCATCTCCGGTCTCGGGCAGGACCGCACGCGGGACATACAGCTTGACGTTGACCAGCCGCTCGGCGGCCGTGCGGTCAGGAAGGTCCTGACCATCGGCATCCGTGAGCGCCGCCACGCCAGCTGAAATCCAGCGTGCCGTCCATGCCCTACCCTGCTCGTCATGCAGCGCACCCAGATCTTCGACCGAAGCCGGATCGTCGGTGGCAGCATGAAGATGCACAAGACCGCGAACACCGTGCGGGCGACCGACGGTAGCGATCAGGACATCACTGTCAGGGTTGAAGCGGGGCACGTCTCGGGCTTCCTGAAAAGCGGCTCAATCAGGCCGCGGCAGCAGCGGCAGCAGCGGCCTTGGCGCGCTCCTGAGCCTTCGCCTTCGGAGCGGACTTCTTCGGCTGCTCGTTGTAGGTCGGCTTCGGAGCCAGGCCAGCGTTGCCGAGGAAACGGGCAACACGGTCCGTAGCGAGGGCACCGTTGGACAGCCAGTGCTTGATGCGCTCGTCAACCAGACGGATACGGTCAGCGTGGTCAGCCGGCAGCATCGGATTGTAGGAGCCGACCTTCTCGATGAAACGGCCGTCGCGCGGGCTGCGGCTGTCGGCAACAACGATGTGGTAGTAAGGACGCTTCTTGGCACCTGCACGTGCAAGGCGGATCTTGAGGCTCATGAAATACTCCTGAGAGACAGACTTGTAAAAACGGGACGGATCAGGCGAAAGGCGGGCGTCCGCCGGGTTTACCCCCGGGGCCACCCATGCCCTTCATCAGATCCGCCAGACCTCCTGCACCACCCATGCCGCGCATCAGGCCACCAAGGCCCATCTTGCTGATGCGTTTCATCATGGTGGACATGTCGTTGAACTGTTTGAGCAGACGGTTGATCTCCGGAACCGTGGTTCCCGAGCCCGCCGCGATGCGCTTCTTACGGGACGCCTTGATGATCTCGGGCGTCTTGCGCTCCTGCTTCGTCATCGAGGAAATGATGGCCTTGTGACGCTTGAAGATCGACGTATCGAGCTCCTTGTCACCCAGCATATCCTTGATCTTTCCCATCCCCGGCATCATGCCGAGAATACCGGAAATCGAGCCCATGCGGTTGATCTGGTCGATCTGGGAGACGTAGTCGTCCAGGTCGAATTTGCCCGCGAGCATCTTCTTGGCGACGCGCTCGCCTTCCTCGTGATCGAGGGTTTCGGCTGCACGTTCCACCAGCCCGGCCACGTCACCCAGGCCGAGAATACGGCCGGCAACGCGCTCGGGATGGAATTCTTCAAGCGCTTCGAGATTTTCACCCGAACCGGTCAGCTTGATCGGCGCGCCCGTGATGGCCTTCATGGAGAGAGCAGCGCCACCGCGGGCGTCGCCATCCATACGGCTCATGACGACGCCGGTGATGCCGACAGCCTCATTGAAGGCCTTGGCGGTATTGACGGCGTCCTGACCGGTCATCGCATCGACAACCAGCAGCGTCTCGGCCGGCTTGGTGAGCGTGCGGATTTCCCGCACTTCATCCATCAGCGCCTCATCGATCGACAAGCGGCCTGCCGTATCGAGGATGACAACGTCATAACCTTCAAGACGACCCGTTTCGAGCGCACGCTTTGCGATCTGAACGGGAGACTGCCCGGCAATGATCGGCAGAGCCTGAACACGCCCCGTCTTGGCGTTGACGCGCTCGGCCAGCTGCTGGAGCTGGAGCTGCGCCGCCGGACGCTGGACGTCGAGACTGGCCAGAAGGACTTTCTTGTGCTCGCGGCTGGACAGACGCAGGGCGATCTTGCCGGACGTCGTGGTTTTACCCGAACCCTGCAGACCCACCATCAGCACCGGAACCGGCGGATTGGCGGACAGGTTCAGCGGAACAGCCCCTGCCCCGCCAAGCGCATCGATCAGTGCATCATTGACGATCTTGGCAACGGCCTGACCGGGAGAAACGCTTTCCAGCACTTCCTGCCCGACAGAGCGCTCACGGACCTTATTGACGAAGTCCCGCACCACAGGCAGCGCAACGTCCGCCTCCAGCATGGCGAGACGCACTTCACGCATGGCCTCGGTGACATCAGCCTCCGAGAGCTTCCCGTTCCTGGAAAGCCCATCGAGGACACCGGACATCTTGCCTGAGAGTTGTTCGAACAACGGGTCACCTTAAAGCAAACAGAAACACGCCACTGCGCGAGTCTTCGCGAGGTGGCGTGTCCGGAAACAGAGCCCGTCTATCCTCTTGCCGCCGAAGCGTCAAGCGATAGACGGGGAAGCAGCAGTTTTCAGGGCATATCGTCCGGATCACCCTCCGGCGGCGGCCCCATCAGGGCTTTCATCTGCTCATGGAGCGCCTTGATCTTGTCCATGGTCTCCCTGGCCTGCTGACGCTGTGCCGGGGTCAGCAGATCGTGAAGCTGCTCCATGGTGTCGAGGTGAAGGGCGGAAACCTTGGCCTTGACCTCGTCTTCCTGCTTGCTCAGATCCGCCAGCGTGGCGCGATCCAGATCACCAGCCACACTGAGAGCGTCGTGGATCTTGCCCTCGATGGCACGTCCTTCAAGGCGCAGCGCACGCTCGTCCTGATGGGCCTTCTCAAAAATAGTCTTGAGCTTTGCCTTCTGCGCCGTGGTCAGCGTGATGCCAGGGGGGATGGGCGGCATCATGGAGCCCGGGCCGCCATAGGGCGCACCGCCCGGGGGGGGGCGATGGCCGTCAGAGCCATGATGCCCCTCGGCAGAAGCCGCCAGAGGAGCCACCACTAGGCCGAGGGCAGCGATGACAGGAAGAAAAACAGCGGGACGAAAGATCGTCATGGACGTCATATCCTTGGAGGTTATGGCAGCCGGAGACGCACAAAACGCCTCCATACGTTTCTAGATGGCACGTTTCAATGTTGCTGACCGCCCCCTTCTGCGTTTCAAAAAGTAAGCCCCCCACCCCTATGTAACACCAGACCTTGACGGCAGAAGTTTCCCGTCGCATGAAGCATCCGATCCAAGCAGAATCCTTCAAGAAATGAAGCCTGCCGGATGGAGAGGTGGCCGAGTGGTTTAAGGCAGCGGTCTTGAAAACCGCCATACGTGAGAGCGTATCGTGGGTTCGAATCCCACCCTCTCCGCCAGAAGATATATTCCATGACATTCCATAATGCGCATCCGGTCTTGAATTCGGCGGGTTACCGGCGATTTTAACGATCCAGAGCGTACTGTGGCAATCCTTGAAGCGCATGCAATGCGGGGGTAGTTATGGGGGTATCAGACTGGTCTTGGGGGTATCAATGCTGACAGATGTCCAGCTCCGGCGCATTGCCCCGAAAGACAAGGCTTACAAGCTTGCAGACGCAGGTGGTCTTTTTATTCTGGTCCAGCCAACGGATCGCGCCTCTGGCGTATGAAGTATCGCTTTGGTGGCAAGGAGAAGCTCCTTGCATTTGGCACTTATCCTGAAGTGACGCTCGCAAAGGCGAGAGACGCCCGGGATCAGGCGCGTAGCGAACTCCGTGCCGGTCGGGATCCTTCATTGACCCGCAAACAGCGTCAGGCAGAAGCCCGCCAGACAGATCGCCAACTCAGAAACGTTGGAGAAATCTGGATTACTTCCCAGGCATCGCGCTGGACTCCGCGCCACCGGAAAGACGTCGAAACGAGTCTGGAGCGGTTCGTCTGGCCTGATCTGGGCTCTCTCAATCTTGACGATGTCATTCCGCCAATGGTGCTCGCGACCATCAGAAAGATTGAAGCCGGAAGAGCCAGGGAAACGGCACGCCGGATACGCCAGAGACTGAGCGCGATTTTCCTGTTCGGAATCGCCCATGGTCTGGGCACGCAGGATCCCGCAGCGATCGTCAAGGGGGCACTCGTCCCGCTGAAAAAAGGTCGTCAGCCCGCCATCACCGATCTGGGGGAACTGCGCGATCTGTTCCGTCAGGTTGAAGCCATCCCGGCTCACCCTGTGACGTTACTGGCGCTCCGCTTTCTGGCCCTGACATCTGTACGTCCTGGCGAGGTCCATGCCATGGGATGGCACGAACTTTCAGAGGATCGATCCGTCTGGCTGATTCCGGCAGAGCGCATGAAGATGCGTCGGGAACACGAAGTCCCCCTTTCCCGACAGGCGCGGGAGATTCTCGAGGCAGTTTTCCTGCTGACAGGCAAAGGGCCGCTCGTTTTCCCAAACAACCGATGGGCGCATCGCCCGATGAGTGAGAACGCGCTCAGTTATCTTCTTCAGCGGGCGGGATATTCCGGGCGCCAGGTTCCGCACGGCTTTCGGGCGTCATTCTCGTCAATCATGAACGAACGCTACCCGTCCGACAGAGCCATCATCGACCTCATGCTGGCGCATCAGAACAAGGACCGGGTGGAAGCAGCCTATAATCGTGCTCTTCATCGTGAGCGACGAAAAGAACTCGCTCAGATCTGGGCCGATCTTCTTATGGACAACGCTTCACCCCCAACTGATTTGCTCGGTCACCAAAAGCGATAGACAGTCACCCCCATCTTTCAGTGGAAAGCAATACCAGACCAGAGAGCTTGATGAGGTCGGCTCTTCACGGGAGCATAATGTCTTCTTAGGGGGGAGAACGGAATGTCGGCTTTCGAGTGCAAAGGACCAAAAGCAGACACTCCAGCACCGAGGAGACATAGTTGCTGCCTGTCCATTTCGGACCTCTATCATCAGTAGGAGATACGTAGGGCTGTCTATCGATGTTTGATTTCAGTTTTAGCGAGGTTTGTCTACGTCATATATGCGAATATTACAGGAGCGCATGTAAGGAGACGACCAAGAGGCGCATCATTCTTTAATATAGTCAGAATAATAATGTCGATAAATTGACATTTAATTGTCCGGAACTTCTTTAGAATCATTAACTAATTCATATAAAATATTTAAATATCTTTATTTTATAAACAACTATTCTGTTTTCTACATCCATCCATCTTTTTATTATAAGGCACGCGGAAGTTATATTTTTCTGGCAGGCAGATTGCACCAATTACTAATAACATCCCTCAGACTTCTCTTGAAGTATGTTTGGGTTCTTACCGCGTTATAGACGTTTTCATCAACATATTAGCCGATGCAGGCATTTCCGCTCCGTCTTGTATTCCTGACGACGGTGCTTTTATCTTGGCAGGCCTGATCCTAAAGGGCCGCAGCGGTCGGGAAACTCAAGCTGGCTGACCAAAGCTATGCACCTGCGCCGGAAATTCTCCAGCCCGAACCTCCGCAGCGTACTGTTCGATCGCCTGAGAGGCCTGCTTTGAAAGCTCCGCATAGCGTTTCACGAATTTGGGTCTGAAATCAGCAAAGGCACCAAGCATGTCATCCACGACCAGGATCTGTCCATCACATGCAGGTCCGGCGCCGATCCCAATCGTAGGGATTGCAATTGCTTGTGTAATCTCATGGGCCAGGGCTTGTGGTATCTTTTCCAATACCACTGCGAATGCGCCCGCGTCTGATACGGCTTGGGCATCGGTAAGAATACGCTGAGCATCCGGACCCTTTCCCTGAACCTTGTAACCACTCAGAACATTGACCGATTGCGGTGTGAGACCAAGGTGGCTCATGACAGGGATGCCTCGTGCGACAAGGAAGGCGATCGTCTCAGCCATATGCACGCCGCCTTCAAGTTTGACCGCTGCGGCTCCTGTTTCAGCCAGAAGACGGGACGCATTCCGGAAGGCCTGTGCGGGACTTTCTTCATAGGTCCCAAATGGCAGGTCAATGACGCATAGTGAACGTGAGAGGCCCCGCATTACAGATTGACCATGAAGAACCATCATCTCCAAGGTCACCCCCAGTGTGGAAGGCAGGCCGTGCAAAACCATGCCCAGGCTGTCTCCGACAAGAGTAACATCACAATGCTGGTCAACAAGCCGGGCTGTCGGCGTCGTATAAGCCGTCAGGCATACGAGAGGAACGCCTCCCTTCCGACCCTGGATGTCTGAAACCGTGAGGCTCTTTTGCGGTAGATTTGTGCTCACAGGATGTCCCTCCCAGAACGAGTTCAACAGGTTTTGGGGTTGCATATGTCACGTTGACCCTGTTTTACGCAAAGCCCGCGCGGTACTCCGGGCATCTTTCTGACTGATCTTATCGAAAGCTTACATGACCTCATCACGATATTCAGCCACCCTGATTGGAGCGGGATCCGTTGGTCTGGTGCTTGCTGCCTCCCTGGCAAAAGCAGGCTGGGATGTCTCGATTGTCGGCGCCCGGATGCCTTTGGATAAAATTTCTCTGCAGGACAACGGAGTTTCCTCGGAATATTCGGTCAAGACATTCGACGTCAATCAAAGCTTCACGCAACCAAGGGTTCTGATTATTGCGGTCAAATCCCAGCAGGTTGAGACGATATCGCATTGGCTGCCTGCCTTTGATAGCAAAAGTACGACCGTATTGGTGGCGCAAAACGGCGTTGATCAGCAACAGACTTTTCGAAACTACTTTTCTAACTCACCCATTATTCCGGCAGTTATTTACTTCAATGCACAGCGAGACAAGCCGGGAAGCGTCAATCTGCGCAGGATCGGTCATGAGGACGTGTGCTTGCCTCAACAGGACGTAACACGACTGCTAGCCAGCGCATTCTCCACTGGCGGCCTTCGTGTCCTACTGACAGAGGATATCCAGACATATCTATGGCTGAAGCTACTCGCAAACATTTCCGTCAACCCGTTGACGGCCTTAACTGGGCAGCCAACAGGCATCATGCACCGTTTGGACATTGCGGACAGCGCAAGAGCTCTGATGTTCGAAGCTCTTCCTGTTGCCCGAGCAGAGGGAGCGAAGATTACGAGGCAGGATGTCGAAGCGATCATGAAATGGATATCGACCATTCCACCAGAAAGTCGGAGCTCCATGCTGCAGGACAAACAGGCGATGGCTCCGTTGGAATATCAGGCTCTGACAGGAGCTGTCGTGCGGGCTGGCGCACGGCAAAGCATTCCAACGCCACTGAACAAGCTCATTCTTTCTCTTTTGGCAGGATCTGAAGCGGAACTGCTCAGGGATTAGTGTCCGGACGGCGTCTCGCCCGAATGCCCCGGTTTCTGCTACCACACAATGGTGGCATGCTCCAGACAGAAGGCTGATTTCAAAAGGCTCTTCGAGCCAGAGTACCAATGGTGGCGCAGACAGCAGGAGTCACTTAGTGATCAGGACGAGGTTTATCCGAGGCATTGTCGGCACACTCGCTCCGGCGCCAGCTGTAACCTTCGCCTGTGTGCTGGCAACTCTTCCAGCTCAGGCAGCAACCTCCCCCGTCTGTCAGGCGCCGCTCCCGAAGGGGGCGCTTTTCATCACACCGCTTTGTGACGATCCTGAACTCAGCCGTCCCTATATTGATAAGGACAAACTAGGAGAAACCACCGATCCGGAAACCGGTGTGTCTGTGCGTTATCGCTATGTGCATGGTGGTTTTGCAGGCTCGAAAACGAAGTTCGCATTTTACTTCCCTGCGCAGGCCGATTACCGGGGCTGGTTCATTGAATCGACCTACCCAACGGTCACGGATGAAGCTGCTACTCCAGCCACTATCGTTTTTGGTATTTCGCACGGCGCGTATGTCGTCTCCACCAACAATAATAGAGGCGTTCCCGCAGGTGGGCTTCTCGCGGCCTATCGTGCCAACGCCGCCGCCTCGAAGTTCTCGCGCCTCGAAGCAACTCGCATTTACGGTCGCATCGCGCGGCCTCGCGGGTTCATCTTTGGTGCGAGTGGCGGCGCGTATCAGACTCTGGCCGCCGCAGAGAACACAAGCAATATCTGGGATGGCAGCGTGCCTATGGTGATGGGTGTGCCAAATTCCATTCCGAGTTTCCAGTCGGCGCAGATCCTCGGGCTCCGGGTCCTCAGCCCTGTCCTCCCACAGATTGTTGATGCCATGGCACCGGGTGGAAGTGGATCGCCTTTCTCGGGTCTCACGCCAGTCCAGCAGTCTACCCTTCAGGAAGTCTCTCGGCTTGGGTTTCCGTTACGGGGATGGTGGCAATATGAGGCCCTGACAGGAGGTGCCTTTATCGCGGTCGAAGGTGCGGTGCAGGCGATTGACCCGGGTTATGCCTCAGATTTCTGGAACAAGACCGGTTATGAAGGCTTCGATCCGGTGATCAAAGCTCTGCGGATTCAGGCCACGACCTCTGTTAAAGGTTTCGAGGGAGAGTCAGGCCTCGTTCTGGCCAATGTCCCCACAGGCGACCTGCTCAACGCGGATCTTGTCGTGCATGATGGTGCGATGGCCGGCACGACGCTGAAGATCGTGGGCGTGAAGGGCCATACGGTGCAGATCGCCACCACCAATGGTGCTCTGGCGAATGACAGGACGGGTGCATCACTTCGTGCTCTCGTGCCGGGTACGTCCGTAACGCTCGACAATTCGTGGGCTGTCGCCCTGCAGTATTATCCCCGGCATCAGGTCCCGTCATCGGACGAATATGGGTGGAACCAGTATCGGGATACTCAGGGGAAACCACGCTACATTCAACGCCCCGTTCTCGTAGGACCCATGCTGGACGCCAACAGCAGTGGCGGAGCGGTGACGAACGGACGCTTCCACGGCAGGATGATTATGCTGGCGTCGACCATGGACGTTCAGGCTTTCTCCTGGGGGGCAGACTGGTATCGCAAGAAGGCCATGCAGGAGAAGGGCGGGCAACTCTGGAGCAGCTACCGTCTGTGGTACATGGACAACGCCGATCATGATCCCATAGGCCCAAGGGCGACAACCGCCCCCCGGGCGGTCGACCATATCGTGCCTTATCAGGGGGAATACGAGCAGGCGCTACTCTATCTCAACGACTGGGTCGCCAGGGATGTGGCGCCTCCTGCCAGCACGACCTACAGCATCTCTCCCGACACCCAGACGGTTGTGACAGGCCCCGCGTCCCGGCGCCTTGGGGTTCAGCCAGTCGTGGCATTGACCGGGAACGGGCGTGAGAAAATCGAGGTTCGGGCAGGCCAGCCAGTGACGTTTTTGATGACGGCACAAGTGCCTCCGGGAACAGGCCGGATCGTGAAAGTCGAATGGGATCTGGACGGCACCGGCCACTACGCACCCCCTGTATCATCCGGAGGTACTGGGGATGCTGCGAACCTGACGGGAGAACACACATTTGCCCGGCCTGGTGTGTATTTCCCCACTGTGCGGGTTTCGGCCGCGCGTGAACAGCGCCCGCCCAACGTCGCACCAGCCGGCAAGGATCCTTATGCGCTGGCTCAGAATCTCGCTAGCGTAAGAGTGGTTGTCCGCTGAGGGGGGGAAGCGGAAAGTCTGTTGTCTGGTGGTGAGATAAGAAAAGTAGTCATTCAGATCAGTCGGTTGCGTTCATCGAACCGTCAGTGGCTGTTGGGTTTAAATCAAATGGCCTCCGTAGACGCAGCGTGGTTCACTGTGAAAGGTCCTTCCTAGCGCCATCCTTGGGATTTTTCGTAATCGGTAATCGCCTCCCGGATGCCTGCCAAAAGATCCGCAATACACCCTTGTAAATTCACCATTCTGGTTTCAAGAACGTCAGGCAAAGTCGGCGGATTGAGAAAATCATCACCGCGTTCCGTGTTGATCCCGAGATTTTCGCCACCACCAAACAACACAAACCCATTATTTCTGATGTTGATCGATCCTGCATCCAGCGCAGCTTTGTGAGCAATGATATCGCGCGTGGATCGGCCCTTCTGATCACCAATGACGAAGGAGAAATGGGGCATATATCTTTTCAAAATAGGGGCCAGGACCGCTGATACGGTAGTCGGATGGGACTTCAGGATATTTTTCGCAAACCGATTGAACGAATCCTGAGATTCATTGAAATACGTCGACAAGCCATAGGATAGATAATCGAGCGCCCTTCGGTATGACAGGACGAACGATCTATACTCGAAATCGATTTTCGCAGTATTTCCTATGCACATTGTCGATCCAAGGGGAATCTGACTTGAAATATTTCTGTCCGCGAGTTCTTTGCGTAAGCGAGTATCCATATCCCGGATCAAGTCTAGTCTATAATAGCACTCTGCCATGGCCCGTTCACAATATTCGACGCCATTCGAAAAGCGTCCATATTTCTTAATTTCGTCGCTCTTGGACAAGCGCCATTGCTCGATAAAATATGGCTTTGTATTGAGCCAATTTCTAAAATCGACAAATGGCGATCGTAGTCCGGGGGCCATCTCGTAACCGGAGATTGCATTGATCGCATGCATCGTGTCGACGATCTTGTCCCCGAGGTAAGGTCGCAATTGGTTAAGGTCAAACCTTTGATCAGCGGTAGTTGATTCATTCGTTGACATGTTGGTCCTTTCAATTGCGATACGCGCCTGTTGTAGGACAACAAGCTTGATTAGCCGCTGACGAGATATCGACCAACCCTGATCGATCTGAACGGACTATGGAAGACAGGAGGCATTCAAGGCTAGCGTCGCTGACATTTGCTTTCTGGATGATCATCAACAGAATCTGAAGGTCGCGACTGTCTCCAACCCAACCGATTGAGATAAGCATGCGAATGTCAGTTCTCGGGAAACCGTGTCAAGGGCCTGAATTTCCGAGATGAGGCGTAAGAGCCCTTTTGGAAATTCACGGATGAGCGTTTCGGCGTAGCATGAGGCTTCCCATGGCGATGTGGATCATGGCCTCTGCGACGTCGATCCGCTGTTCGTAGTCCTTCACAAGGCGACGCCAGCGGATCATCCAACCGAAGGTCCGTTCCACAACCCACCGACGCGGCAGGATTTCAAACCCTTTTGCTGTATCTGACCGCCGGATGACCTCGACTGTGAAGTCGAGAAAGGCGGCTTTGTCCATCAACTGCAAGCGGTCATAGGCCCCATCTGCGAACAGGTGCTTCACCCACGGCCAGCGTTTACGAATGGCATCAAGGATCATCTGTCCTCCTGCACTGTCCGAAATATCGGCTGTTGTCAGCTGAACCAGGAGAAGGCGGCCATCCGTATCAACTGCGATGTGACGTTTCCGACCGACGATCTTCTTGCCTGCGTCATAACCACGTGTCTTTGCGTGGGGTGCCTTGATACTCTGGCTATCAATGACACCACCCGATGGACTGGTTTCGCGTCCTGCCGCTTCACGATCAAGCATCAGACAGACATCATGAATGGTCTGGAACAGGAAACGGCGCATGTTCTGAAAAGCATAGATTGGCCCGATTGGCCAGTTTATGATGTTTTGAAAGCATAAATGGGCCGGCTGCTCGTGATCACTTCAGCATAAGTTGGCTGCAGAAGGCAGCTTGTCACAGCTGCATGGTTGGGTCGCCGCCTCCCGGCGCTACATATAGGCGGGTGCTTTAGGGCTACTTTTCGGCTGGCGGTTTTGTCGACTGCTCGGGAAGCCTCGTGTGGGGTTGATCGAAAAATTCACGTTGCATTTCAAGAAACCGGTACTTCGGTTCTTCCACCCGCTTGCGATAAGCCGGCGAAAGACACCACACCAGCACCACGGCGAGGACACATACGAGCAAGGCAATGACGATGAAGGCAAACATGCAGCGGTCCCTCGATCAGGTAACGATGGTGACATTCGCCATCAGGGCTTGTTCACTGGCGCCGCGGCTTTCAGCGAACCCTGTTCGGCTGCCTGCCCGTATAGCGAGCGCACATAAGCGGCCAGCGCTTGGCGGTCCGGTTCGCTGAGCGTTGGAAAAGCAAGCATGGCCGTTCCGGGAACACCCACGCGGAGTACGCGGTCAATCTCGCTCACGTCGGGCTGGAGATGCCGGAAGTTGTAGGGCCGCGGTTTGAACGCAAGCGATGCCGGACCGTCGCCACCGCCGCCGACGCCGTGACATGCCGTGCAGTTTTGCGCATACAGTTCTACACCCCGCGAGACGCCGCCGGGCTCGGACGTTGCCGGTTCTGCGGCCGCATGTAGTGTCGACACGAAGGCCCCAAGGTCAGCGACCTGCTGTGCGGTCAGGTCTCGCCAGGCCGGCATCGAGCTACCAACGACTCCATCATGCAAAATGCCGGCAAAAGCGCCTTCGCTGTAACGGAACACGGTGAGGTTGGTAGGGTGTGGCAGCAACGATGCGCTAGCCACCGACGCGCCATTGCCCAGCGCACCGTGGCAGCCTGCACAATTCTGTGCGAACAGCGTTGCCCCCCGATTGGCGACCCCTGTTGGAGAAAGCGTCCGTGGCAGTTCCCTGCCAGGACTCGCCAAATGCGCGCGTGCGCCATTCGCGTCCAGCGATGCATCGCTGTCAGGCTGCATGCCCGGCATGGCTTCATTGGGCGCATCGTGCGCGGCGCTCCCCGCCTGCATGCGTGCGCGGCCCAAGGTTTTCATATAGGCCAGCAGATCCTTGGCCACGTCGGTTGGCTGGTTGGGGCTGCCTTTGAACATCCAGGCAAAGCCGGGCATCACCGAGCCCGGAACGATGAGCCGTGGATTGTAGAGGTGGGTCAACTGCCAGTCGTCGCTGCGGACTCCGGATTCACGCGCGAGGTCGGGCCCGATTCGTCGGGTGCCCCACAGCTGCGGCGACTCGAACTTGGTTTCCCATGGTGTGGTCGGCGGTCCCCAGCGACGCACGTCCTCGGGCGTGCTGCGCACCTGCTCGCTATGGCAGTACGCGCAGCCCTGGGTGCCATAGGTAATACGGCCTCTGGCCTCGGCCGGCGTGAAGGGAGCCAGCGTCAACGGCGCATGATCATGGATCGATTTCTCCAGCCGTAAACCAGGCAGGATCCCGAGCGCCACGACAGACAATACGAAGAAGCCGATGCCTGCCACAAAAAGAATCATCTGGGCGGCGCCAAACCAGCGTTTGCGCGGCAGCAGGCTCATGCTGGCACCCGCGCCGCGGCGGTAACACGTGGGCCGCTCAGCATGGCAGCAATCAGGAAACCGAAGCCGGCCAGAATAGGGACGGCCGAAACAACGCGCCACCACCAATACGGCATCGATGCACGCACCGAATCCATCCACGGCACGTGCTCGCCCCACAGCTCGCCCTGCACCAGTCCAGCCATCGTCAGGTCGGCGACCATCAGCGTCAGTCCACCCAGAATCAGCCAGAACGCGGCATTGGCACGACCATTGTGATAGCGCGCGCCGGGCGTGCGCTGCCACGCATGCAGCAGGGCACCGATAGCAATGAAGCTGGCAAAGCCGAGCATCGCCAGATGCGAGTGGCCGATTACCCAGTCACTGAAATGAATCAGCCGCTGCACAGGCATTGCGGCCTGTCCCGCACCCTGGATGCTCACCAGCAGGTAAAACACCACGCCCACCGTCACAAAACGCAGAGGTACGTCGCGCATCGCCATGGCGCCGGATCCGCGCAGCGACATCAGCTGATTGAACACCACCATGATGACGTCGACGCCCAGCAGCATCGAAGCAGCAATCGCTGCGCGCTGGGTATCCATCGGAATGGCCGAGTACACGTAGTGATGTGTGCCATTGAGAGGGTAGACAAAAAACAGCACCCAGAACCCGAGCATCGACAGAAAGTGGCTGTAGACCGGCTTGCCGGTCACGGCGGGGATGACGTAATACGACATGGACAGGATAAAAGGCGTCACCAGCAGGCCGACCGCGTCGTGGATCCACAAGCCGCTGAACGCCGCTCCCACGGCGCCGGGAGTGAACTCGGGAATCAGGCTGCCCATCGGAAACGACAGCAGGGTAAACACGCCGCCACCCAGCGCATACCACGCCGAAATGTACAGTCGATCGCGCTCAGGCCCGCGCACGATCGGCCAAAGAAACTGGACCCCGAGCAACACCAGGCACAGTTCCGTCATCGCATTGATGAGCAGCGGAAACTCGGTCCATTCCAGTGGTTTGATCGCCAAGAGCCAGTGCGGCAGGTTCGCCTCGACTAGCGCCCAGCCCGGCAGCACCATGCCGAAATTCCACAGCACGAACAGCGTCCAGCCCAGGCCTCGGCTGGTCACCGCACGTCCCGACAATCGCGGCGTGGCGAAATACAGAAAAGCCAGAAACGCGTTACCCAGCCAGCCGAACATGATGCCCTGCGTATGGTTGTAACGCAGCAGACCCCAGGTCGCCCACGGTTCGCTACCAAGAAAATTCGGCAGCACGAACTTGATCGCGACGACGGTGCCGAAGACCGCTGACAGGATCAGCGTAGTCAGGGCCGCAAGCCCATGCGCACGCAGCAGCCCGTGTTCGGTGCCGGCCAACGTCCCGGTGATCGGCAGATCGAGTTCGCTGTCGCCGTGTGTATCTATCGCCACACTGCTCATGGATTGGGCGCGCCTTTCATGGTCGTACCGCCGGATGGCACCGATGCGCTGCCGAGCACATGACCGTTGACCGTCTTGCCGTACATCGAACTGGCCGAATCATGAAACTTGGCGCGGGTTGCCTCCACGGTTCCCAGATAGCGCGGATCCTGTGGACGATCCTGACTATTCATATAGGTCGCCACGTCCCAGGCGTCCTGATCAGAGAGGGTGTTACCGCGACTGAGCGGCATGTTCGCCTTGATGAAGGCTGCTGCGTTCTTGATGCTGCCCATGCCGGCGCCCCAGTTGAACGACCCTGGCCCCCACAGGGCAGGAAATGCCATGCTGCCATCGGCGGCGATCTGACCGCCTCCGTCCTTGGCATGGCAAAGCGCGCATTTGGCCTCGTAGACGGTCTGCCCGCGGGCGTAGTCGGCAGGCAGCGGAGGTTTGTCGAGTTTCGGATAGCCACGGCCGGGAAGCTTGTCATCCACCGGCGCGCCTTTCGCCAGCCAGTAGGCGTAGGTCTCCAATGCCACGAGTGTCTTGTCACCCAACGGCGGCGCCTTCCCGTTCATGCTGAACTTGAAGCAGCCCTGCAGGCGTTCTTCGAATGTATTGACGTGACCATTCTTGGCTCGGTAAGCAGGATACGCCACGTACGCGGCCCACATCGGCGCCGCGCCGGCCTTACGGCCAGCGTCCAGGTGACAGCTGCTGCAGTGCAGCTGATTGCCGACAAACTCGGGCGCGTTCTCTTTCGGGTGCTCGAAAATCTGTTCGCCCAGGCTCACCATCTTGCCGAAATCGTCCTTTGGCATGGATGCCTCCGAAGGCGGCGCAAAGGGCTTCTTCTCGGGCTTCGGCGCCGCCGGTTTGGCAACGACGACCGCGACCGGCTTTGGTTCGTCGGCCTCGTGGTAACCCGAAATGAAAATGGTGCCACCGGCGATAGCCAGTACACCGACAACGGCGGCGATAACGTAAGAGGTTTTCATGGCTTTTCCCCGGGTGTGGCAGGTGTCTGCTCACTGAAGTAATCGGCCACGGCCTGGACTTCGGCATCGGACAGTTTTTTCGCGATGCCGCCCATCAGGCCCAGCGGACCGGCATCGCGTGTACCCTTGCGCCACGCCTGTAGCTGGTTCACCAGATACAACGATGACTGCCCGGCGAGTGCTGGGAAGTTCGCGCCCACGCCCACGCCGCCCTGACCATGGCACGAGCTGCAAGCGGGCACGCCATCGGACCAGCGCCCGCGGTTAGCCAGCTGCTCGCCTATGCTGGAAGCAGTATTACCTGCAGTCCCGGAAGCAAGCGGCGTGACCTTGGTCGGAACCGGCAATTGCGTGTAATACGCTGCCAGTGATGCCATCTCGTCGGCCGACAGAGCTTTGGCGATAGGCGTCATCATGGCGTTTTGCCGCTGTCCGCTGGCGAAATCGGTCAGCTGGTTCTGCAAGTACTCAGGCGGCAAACCGACTAGCCGGGGGAAGCCTGCCACCGCGTTGCCTTCGCTCATAACGCCGTGGCAGCTCGCACAGGGCGGAGCGCCATGGCCGTTGCCAGCATTTGCAATTTGCGCGCCCTGAGTCATGTTAGCCGCCGCGACGCTGCTAGTCATCAGAAGGACGAGAATCAGCAGGCAGGCGCGCAGTTCAATGGGCAGGCGCATGATCGCTCCAGCCATAGCGGGCAAAGATTTTATATCCTTCGGGGCTTTTCAGAAACGCCACGAAACCGGTGGTCGCCGCATCCTTCTGGCCCTTGGCCGTCAGCGCTACGCCGCAGTCGCGGTAAATGGCGTGGTCGGCATCCAGCGGTACGACGTCGGCAATGCCCGGATTGGCCTTGGCCCAGATTGCATAGATGATCCACGCATCTACGCTCGCATCCTGCGTCCAGCGCGCCTTCGCTTTGGCGCTGTTCGGCGCGTAGAAAACAATGTTGTGACGCAACGCCTGCAACGTGCGGATGTCGCCGTCACGTCCGGCGATGTCTTCCCACATGCCGACCTGACCGGCACCGTTGACCACCATGACGCGCATACCCGGCTTGAGCAGGTCAGTGAAGCCACCGACATGCCGCGGGTTGCCGGGACGAACCAGAATAGCCGCTGGTCGCAGATACAGTGATTCGATGGTCCCGTCGAGCATCGCGCCACCGAACTGCGTGACGAAGTCACTCATCATCGCTTCCGAGCCGCTGTAGATCAGGTCGCCATCCTTTTTGAAATCGTCGGCCCAGGCGTCGGTGGGGCCAGCCGTGACGATGACCTCCACGCCGTGCGCATCGCCATAGGCTTTGGCAGCGGCTTTCATGGCAGGCGCCGGACCACCCGGGCCATAGATGTGGATGACTTCCGCCGCATGGGCGCTGCCCAGTGATACAGCGAAACAGAAGACTGCAGCGATGGCCCGTTTGATCATGCCGTGTACCCCTACGTTAATGCAGCGTCAACACCCGAATTATTTTTTGCCGCCGCCCGCGTAGGCCTTGAAGCCATAGCGTTCGAAGATGGCCAGCCCTTCGGGTGAGCGGACAAACTGCAGCCACTCACGGCCGGCTTCCTTATGCGCCGCGTCTTTCACCACCGCACCGCCGTAGATCGCCGTGCTGTTTTCTGATGCCGGAATATCCACGTGCGAAATGGGATGCCCGGCCTGCTCCTGGAATATCGCTTCCGATTGCCAGGTCACGCCGGCTTCGGCCCTTCCCTGCATGATCCACAGCGGCGTCTGACGATGGTGGATGTGCGTCAGCACGGTACTGCCGTCCTTCCGCTTCGTTTCGTAGACCATGGTTGCCAGCGATGGACCGCCCGCCTTGGTCAGCGCATCGGTGATCTGGCGAGAAATGCCCTCGAACTCCGGGTTCGGCATGGCCAGCTTGATATTAGGCTTGGCCAGATCAGCCAGCTTGGTAATGTGCTCGGGGTTGCCCTTTGCAACCATGATGGTGAGCGTGTTGGTGACGTAGGGCACAGCCGGCGCGTCGAGCGTGCCGTCGGCGACAAACTGCTGAACCTTCTTCAGACCTGCCAGATAGACATCCGGCTTGACCGTCCAGGTCATGTTACCGACAGTAACCGTGCCGCCGGCCTTCAGCTGTTTCATCAGCAAACCGGGGGGAATGGTCTCCCAGTAGATACGGCCCTTGAACTCGGGATGCAGTTTTTCGAACGCCTGCACTAGCGGCGCCATCGCAAAAAAATAGTTGCCACCGACGTACAGCGCAAGTTTGGGGTTAACCGGGTCACCGTGGAAATCGGCGAGATTGTCCGCATCAGGCACGGTAAAGTCGAAGCCGCGATCCGTGGCGTCGTCGTTGGCGCCGTTCTGCCAGGGCGGCGACAACGCCTCGTTGAAACGTTGCGAAGAAGCGTCCTGCGCCATGGATGGACTGGCGAGCGAGGTAAACAGTGCGCACAACAGACCGGCAGCCAGAGTCGACTGTTTCAACATGATGTATCTCCAAAGAAACGCATTCGAATTGGACAAGGAAATGGCGGACCGATCCTTACATCGGCATCAGGTCGTAACCCTCGTGCTCCAGCGTGGTAATCGTGGTCAGCCCGGACAGCGCGGTGGTGACCGACTTGTCCACATCTGCGTAAGTGAACTGATGCTCTGCGACGGCCTGGCCACAGACCGCCACATCCACGCCAGCCTTGCGCAGCGAGGCAATCAACGGCAGGTTGGGATTGGCACTGCCGAACTTGGCCCGATACGCTTCGTCACTCAGGGCCAGCGACGTCGCTTCGCCATAAGCAATGGCCACAAATTTCAGGTGCGAAACCGGCACGCCTGATGCGACATACAGATTGACGGTGCGGGCCACGTGATCCAGCGACGGATTCACGTCGGCCGGCGTCTTTGAGCCCTTGGTCAGCGAAAACACGATCTTGTAGGTCGCATCTTTTTCGGGCTTGTAGGCCGCGTTGGGCAGCATGTGCATCTTGCCGTAACTCTGGATGGTCGGCGTGGTCCAGAAACCTGGGTCTGAAAAGTTATGCTGGGCAAACGCAGTGGAGGCGGCAAGTGCGAGATTGACAAGGACGAAGATCTTGGCAAAACGGCGCATGGTCGATAATCCTGTTGGTGGGTGAGTAGGATGCCCCAATCTGAAATGCAACTCGAATGCAAGTTACTGCGTAGTGCCATATCATTTTGATATGAATGACGTTCATCGCTTATTCTCTTTTGCGCGATAATTGCGGCTGACAACCTCATTAAGGTCGCCAGGCACGCCTTCATTTCCCAGCCGGCGCTTTTGTAGCAAAGACCTACTTGGCGTAGTGTTGCTCGAACGGCTATTTGCGGCATACCGATGACGCATTCGGGAGATATGATGCGCAACTACGCCACCCGCTTATTCGCCATGGAGCGCACCGCTTAGGCGGCCGAACGCGGAATTGTCGACGTGGGTAGGCCAGCCTATAATCAGGCCCAGAAACACTATAGGCACCTATATCCTGCTGGTGATTCTCGCCATCTATCGGTTACGCCTTTTTGCTAGCGCGATCGCGCTGTTTGGCGCGACGCACCGGGCACTGTCAATAAGAGAAAAAGCATTTGGGTAAACTCGGGGCCAGAACGCGCCGGTTAGACGACTCCAAGGCCGTGAACGCGAGGGTGCTTGGGCTCCACGCCGCCCATATTTCATCGTTGACGCGTTACGTGGAGGCACAGTCCCGGCCAGGAGAATCCTTGCCTTACTTTGACCCCCTCGACGGCGGCGTCCATGCCTCCATGCTCGTTCTCCTTGAACGGCCCGCTCGGCATCCGATGCGACCGCGGTTTGTGTCTCGGGACAATCCTGGTCCGGCTCAGCAGAATCTCAAACGGTTTTTGCTGGAGGCCAACGTGCCGCGCAAGATGACGGTGCTTTGGAACCTGATCCCCTGGCTTCCGCCGGACGATCATCCGGTCAGCTCGGTTCGCCGGGCAGACATTGCTGCGGGATTGGCCGCACTGCCCGTTTTGCTTGGGCTGTTGCCCGCTCTGCGGGTCGTCGTACTAGCGGGCCGCACCGCGTCTGGCGCCATACCCACCGTCCACCAATGGCGCCCGGAAATCCCCATCTTGACGATGCCGCATCCTAGCCCTTTGTCGGTCAACCAGCATCCCGAGGTCGCCCGACGCATCGTGAGCGCGCTGCGCCAGGCCCGTCGCCTCACCCGTCAATCAGCCGCCGTTGCTTTTAATGAGGCGATGCACGGTGAAACAAACAGGTCGCCCCGATAAGCCCCGGCCACGGTACGACCCGCGACGATGATCCAAAGCAACGCAAGCATGGCGCCAAGGCATGTCCCGACGATGTTGAAAAAACTCAGATGGAGCAGGGCCCCCAGCTTCAGCGTGGCAACGGTGTAGACCCCCAGTGGAAAGGTAAAGCCCCACCAGCCCAAGTTGAATGGCATGGAAGCCCGCATGTAGCGCACCGTGATGAGCATCGCCATGAGCATCCACCACAAGCCGAGCCCCCATAGCAGTAAGCCGGTAGAGGCCATCGTGTGGATGGTACGCTAAACAACGTTTGGCATGAACAATAAAGGAACGATCAGGCGGCACGAGCCTGTTTCGACAGATTGAGCGTCTTGCGGCCCGCAGAAG